>JAQYEZ010000041.1 GCA_028723425.1 Peptoniphilaceae bacterium
ATAATAATTAGTAGTATTAGTAGACTTTGACCAAGAAATTCTCATTCCAACCTCCGTAGCATATATTAGTATTATACTACATAACGGAACATAACGCAATATAAAACCTAAAAAATTGACAAAAAAATATAGGCAAATCAACGCCTAGAGAAGATTTTTATGTTTTCAACTGTCAAACTCCCAAGTTAATATAGTAAAACATATTTTTCTACTAATTGTTCAATTAATTATTAAAGATTTCATTTTTACTTTCGTTTGTAAATATCTTTACTTCATTTGAAATTGATGCTATAATTTATTTATAGATAATGCTTAGAAATAATAGATTAAAAAAGGAGTTAAGATGGAAAATCACAAGTTGTTTGGAAAATTGACCCCTAGAATGGAAAGTTTTAGGAGAGAAGTCCTTGATGCCAAGCCTTACATAGACTCACAAAGAGCTCTAATAGTTACAGAATCCTACAAAAAAAATCAAAATATGCCAAATGTAATGAAAAGAGCCCTTATGCTAAAGGATATTTTGGAGCAAATGACAATCTTTATAGAAGATAAGACCCTAATAGTTGGAAATCAAGCTCAAGCCAACAGAAATGCCCCTATTTATCCAGAGTATACCTTAGATTTTGTAATAAATGAGCTTGATCTTTTTGAAAAAAGGGATGGAGATATCTTCTACATTACAGAAGAAACCAAAAACGATTTAAGATCTATAGAAGATTTTTGGTATAAAAACAACCTTAGGTCAAGAGGAGATGCCTATTTCCCAGACGAGGTGAAAGTTTTTATGGAAACTGGCTTTTTTGGTATGGAAGGAAAGCTAAATTCTGGAGATGCCCATATAGTTGTTGATTATCAAACTCTTTTAGATCAAGGTCTTATAGGCTATGAAAAAAGATGTAAAGAATTAAAGGATAAGCTTGATTTGACAGATCCTTCTTCCTTGGATAAATATCAATTTTATAAGGCTGTACTAATAGTAATAGATGCAGTAAAAAACTTTGCCAAAAGATATGCTAATCTTGCAAGAAAAATGGCAAAAAATGAAGATGCAAAAAGAAAAGAAGAACTATTGGAAATCGCTGATATTTGTGATGTGGTTCCTTATTACAAGCCAAGAACTTTTAAAGAAGCTATCCAAGCAGTTTGGTTTATTCAACTTATTTTGCAAATAGAATCAAATGGCCATTCCCTATCTTTTGGTAGATTTGACCAATATATCAATCCGTTTTTGGAAAAAGATTTGGAAGAAGGCAGAATAAGTGAAGATATGGCAGTTGAGTTAATGACAAATCTTTGGATAAAAGCGATGACTATAAATAAAGTTCGTTCTCAATCCCACACCTATTCATCTGCCGGAAGCCCAATGTATCAAAATGTTACTATTGGAGGACAAACTTCTGATGGCAAAGATGCAGTGAATACAGCCTCCTTTTTAGTTTTAAAATCAGTAGCCCAAGCAAGACTTCCACAACCTAACCTTACAGTTAGGTATCATAGAAATATAAATCAAGTCTTTATGGATAGAGCCCTAGAAGTAGTAAAAATTGGTTTTGGTATGCCTGCCTTTAATTCCGATGAAGTAATTATTCCATCTTTTATGGAAAAAGGCGTAAAAAAAGAAGATGCCTACAATTATACAGCCGTTGGCTGTGTAGAAACAGCAGTTCCAGGCAAATGGGGTTATCGTTGTACTGGAATGAGTTACCTAAACTTACCAAGGACCTTACTTATAGCTATGAACAACGGCATCGACCCAACTTCAGGCAAAAGATTTTGCAAAGACTACGGAAATTTTGTAGACATGAAATCTTTCGATCAATTAATGGATGCAGTAAAAGAAACTGTAAAAGAGCTAACAGCCGCATCTGTAATTATAGAAAATGCTGTTGATTTGATATCTGCTAAGGAAGTTCCAGACATACTTTGCTCTACCCTAACCCAAGACTGTCTTGGCAGAGGAAAAACAATAAAAGAAGGCGGAGCTATCTATGACTTTATATCAGGTCTACAAGTTGGTATAGCAGATATGGCAGATAGTTTGGCTGCTATCAAAAAACTTGTTTTTGAAGAAGAAAAAATCTCCAAAAGCGATTTGAAAACTGCCTTGGATCAAAATTTCCAAGGAGAGAAAAACGAAAAAATCCGCAAGATGCTTATAAACCAAGCTCCAAAATACGGAAATGACATAGACTATGTTGATAATTTAGTAGTAGAAGTTTATGATACCTACCTAGAAGAGTTAAAAAAATATCCTAATACCAGATTTGGCAAGGGTCCTATAGGGGGCATCCGCTACGGTGGAACTTCATCAATATCAGCCAATGTTGGTCAAGGTCTAGCCACTATGGCAACTCCAAATGGTAGATTTTCCAAAGCTCCTCTGGCAGAAGGTTGTTCCCCAGCCCACTCCATGGATACATCCGGACCAACAGCTGTCTATAAATCTGTATCCAAACTTCCAACTCACCAAATAACTGGAGGAGTCCTCTTAAATCAAAAGATTTCCCCAAGCCTTGTTTCAAGTAAAGAAGGAAAAAAGAAACTTGAGATGCTAATAAGAACCTTCTTTAACAGGCTTGATGGCTACCATGTCCAATACAATGTTATAGACAAAAAAACTTTGCTTGATGCCCAAAAACATCCAGAAGATCACAAGGATCTCATAGTAAGAGTAGCTGGATATTCTGCATTTTTCAATGTCCTATCAAAGGCAACTCAAGATGATATTATTGGAAGAACAGAACAAACTCTATAAAAAAGGAGCGCTTGCTCCTTTTTTTACTATCTTTATATAATTTCTTAATCTTTTATTAAACCAGCATCTTTAAAAATTTCCTCATAGTCTTTCCAAGCCTTGCTATTTTTATCTAAGTTTTCCATATCCTTGTAAGCATAAGTTCTTCTTAAAAGTTTATATTTATTTTCCCCAAACCTATGAAAACTAAGTAGGTTAACTTCACTTATGCCCAAACTTTTTATCAATTTTACAAATTCATGGGCATCTTTTTTTGAAAAATTAAAGCCTGGAATTACAGGAATTCTTCCTATAACTCTTAGTCCTTTTTTCTTTGTAGCAAGCCTTATATTTTGGTGGATAATATCTAAATCTCCACCAACTACAGCTTGATGGATTTTTTTATCATAATGTTTTATATCACAAAGCAGGATGTCAAGATTAGCCAAAAATCTTAGGAAATCTTCTTTTTTTGCAAGGCAAGTTGTCTCTGCAGCAGTTGATATACCACGATCTTTGCAAGCTTTTAAAAGTTTTATTGCACAAGATACTTGGCTTAATACTTCTCCTCCAGATATGGTAAGGCCACCGCCAGATTCTTCATAGAAAGCATAATCATCCATAACTTTTTCCATAATATCATCTATTTCCATATCATATCCTTCATAGGATAAGGCTACACTTGGGCAAAGACTTATTGCTTCTTTTGCCTTTTTTTCTGAGGAAAAATACATATCTTTTGGCAAAAAGCCATCTTTATTGGCAAAAGGATTATCTCTATCTTCAATAAAAGTCATCCCTATTTTTTTGCAGGCCCTACAATTAATACACTTATCCTTATCCCAGGTCATTTGAATTTTATAGGCTTGAGATTCTGGATTTGAGCACCAGGGGCAATGCAAGGGACAGCCCTTAAAAAATACATTAGTTCTGATACCTGGACCATCTTCTGTAGAAAATTTTTGTATATTAAATATTCTAAACTTATCTTCCATAAAATCACTCTATTTCTAAAGAGTTGCCATCATTATTAAAAACTTCTACAGCCTTAATAACCACATCCTTGTCAGTCATTTGAACTAATAAATCGTATGGAATTGTAGCTGTATGAGCTCCAGCAACCAAGGCATTAACAATTTGGCCAGTGTTTTTAAAACTTGCAGCAAGAATTTGTGTATCATAACCCCTATCGTCTATAAAAGTTCTCATTTTTCCTATAGCATCCATTGCATCAACATTGTTATTTTCCATCCTGTTAACATAAGGGGCCAGTAAATCTGCACCAGCTATAGAAGCAAGGATTCCTTGGTCAGCTGAATATATAGCAGTAGCTAAAACTTTTACCAAAGGAAAGTCCTTTTTGATTTCAGAAATAAGTCTAAGGCCATCACTTGTAGTAGGAATTTTCACTCCTAAGTCTGCCCTCAATTCTTTTTTTAATTCATAAATTTTTAAGAAATCTTCTTTAAAAGACTTATAATCAAGACCTAGAACTTGGACATAGATAATTGCTACTCCTAATTTGTCAATAGCTCTTATTTGGTCTTCCCTTTTTGTTTTTTCCTTTAATAAAATTGTAGGGTTGGTTGTAACGCCTTTAATAACTCCCATTTTCAAGGCTTTTTCTATTTGACTTAAATTTGCTGTATCTAAATACATAAATCCTCCTTATTTTTTATAAGTTTTAACTCTTATCTTATTTTTTTCTAAATTTTCTTTAACTTCTTGACTAATACTTGCATCTGTATAAACATAGGCTACCTCATCAAAGGAAAATAAATTTACAGTTGATTTTTCTCTAAATTTGGAAGAATCGGTTATTACACAAATTCTTTTGGCTGATTTTGCCATATCTCTTACTGTTTGCGCTCTTTCAAGATCTATAACAGAAAAGCCAAATTTTTCATCATAACCATCTACTCCAACAAAAATCTTATCAACCACAAATTTTTCTGCACACCACTTGGTCAAAGGCCCTGTATTTACCTGGCTTTCTCTTTGATAAAAGCCACCCAAAAGTATAACTTTGATATCCTTATAGGCATTTAAATAATTTGCTATGTAGGTTGAATTTGTTATAATAGTTACGTTTTTTTTGTATTTTCCTATAGCTTCTGCAAGAAGAGCATTTGTAGAACCAGATTCTATCATCAAAGTTTCCCCATCTGATATAGACTCTGCTGCAAGAGATGCTATGGATTTTTTTAGACCATAATTTATGCCAATCCTTGTATCAATCCTATTATTATCAAGTTTTATAGCATAGCCATGTTCTCTTTTTATTAGACCTTTCTGATCAAGATCAGTAAGTTCCTTTCTTATGGTTACCTCTGATGTATCTAAGTCATCTGCCAAATCTTTTACAGAAACTTTGCCATTCATATTTACTAGCTCTACTATTTTTGTTTTTCTATCCATAAAGTCTCCATTCTCGCAAGTAGATATACCCTATAAGTACATATATCCCATAAGTACATATATAGTATATGATAGTCTTTCATTTAAATCAAATATATTTACGTTTGAAATCATTTTGCAAAAATTTATAAGCATTTAAACGCAAAAAAACCTAGCAAGAGCTAGGCTTTTTGGAAAGATTCTAATGTTTAATTTAATTTTAGTAGTTAAACTTTTCAACTGCAAAATAATCTTGTGGATGTTTACATGCTGGGCAAACTTTTGGAGCTTTTTTACCAACATAAATATAACCACAGTTTAAGCATTTCCAAGTTACTTCTTCATCTTTTTCGAATACTTTACCATTTTCTATATTTTCAATTAAAGCTTTATATCTATCTCTGTGATGAGCTTCAACTTTTGCTACTTGTTCCCAAGATCTAGCTATATCGTCAAAACCTTCTTCTTTTGCTGTTTCAGCAAATCCTGGATACATGCTTTCAGCTTCTTCATTTTCTCCGCCCATAGCGCCTTTTAAGTTTGTCAAAGTATCATGATAAACTACTGGGAATGCTGTATAATCAGGGTTTAATTCTATTGCATCAAGTTTAAATTCTTCTTTAAGATATTTGTAGAAAATCTTAGCATGTTCTTGTTCGTTTCTAGCTGTTTCTTCAAAGATATCTTTAATTTGAACATAACCTTCTTTTTTAGCAATTTTAGCAGCAATTGTATATCTCATTGTTGCTTGAGATTCGCCAGCGAAAGTTGTGATTAAATTTTGAACTGTCTTTGTTCCTTTTAAAGTCATTGTATGTACTCCCTTTCTTTTTATTTTAGGTGCCATTTTTTATGCACCCTCCTCATTTCTTACATTAATAATATAACATCTAAATTCTTATTTGTCAAGAATCATTCTAAACTTATTATAATTCTAAAGTAATGATTTTTATAATCATTATCAATTCTAAAAATATTTTCGTTTTGTTTATTTAATGGGTATAATTTATTTAGGTACTTAATAAAAGCATGAGGAGGATATAGATGAGAATAGATTTTTCAAATGTTGACCTTTCATCCCTAGCTGCATACAAAGATCTTGCTATGGATAGTTTTAAGGTATTGATGGACAAATCAGGTGCAGGAAATGATTTTTTGGGTTGGATAGAAAGACCCCTAAATTATGATAAGGAAGAATTTGATAGGATAAAAAAGGCTGCTAAAAAAATTAATTCAAACTCAGATATTTTGGTTACCATTGGAATTGGTGGTTCTTATCTTGGAGCCAAGGCTGTTGATGTTGCCTTAGATTCATATTTTGATTCTAAAAGAAAAACCAAACTTGTTTATCTAGGTCATCACCTATCTAGTCAGTACTTGGCTGAACTTTTGGATTATTTAAAGGATAAGGACTTTTCTATTAACGTTATCTCTAAGTCTGGTACTACAACAGAACCAGCCATAGCCTTTAGATTTTTAAAAGAAGCTATAGAAGATAAATATGGAAAAGAAGAAGCAAAGGATAGAATCTTTGTTACAACTGATAGACAAAAAGGCGCTTTAAAGGACTTGGCTAATCAAGAAGGCTACGAAAGCTTTGTAGTTCCTGATGATATAGGCGGAAGATTTTCTGTAATTTCTGCCGTTGGTCTTTTGCCACTTGCCGTAGCAGGAGTTGATATTGATGAATTTATGGAAGGCTTTAAAGAAGGCTATAAGAAATATACTGTAAATGACTTTGATGAAAATCCTGCTATTCAATATGCCGCCGTCAGACATATGCTCCACAAAGACGGAAAAGAAATGGAAGTTTTGGTTAACTACGAGCCAAAGTTAAAATATATAGCTGAATGGTGGAAACAATTATTTGCTGAATCCCAAGGCAAAGATGGCAAGGGAATCTTCCCTGTTTCTGTAAACAATACAACAGATCTTCACTCTGTAGGACAAATGATTCAAGATGGTAAGAGAAATATTTTTGAAACTGTTCTAAAGGTTGATTCTGTCGATAGGGATGTCACAATAAATGCAGATGAGAAAAACCTTGATAAACTTAATTATCTAGCAGACAAAAAAGTTTCCTTTGTTAATGAAAAAGCCATGGAAGGAACTATTATCGCCCATGTAAAAGGATCTGTTCCAAATATTCTAATTTCTATTGATAAAGTTTCTGCCAAAAATCTTTCACAACTTTTCTACTTCTTTGAAATAGCTGTAGGTGTTGGTGGTTATATGGAAGGAATAAATCCATTTAATCAACCAGGTGTGGAAGAATATAAAACTCAAATGTTTAAACTTTTGGGTAAACCAGGTTATGAAGATAAATAAATATAGACTTTTAAAAATCGGAGTTCTTTTTGAAAAACTCCGATTTTTTTACCTTAATTTAAATCTTTTGTAAGAAAATTTACTTACTAGTAAAAAGCCTAGACCTATATAAAAAATAGCCAAAATTAGTATTGATATTAAAGCTATCCACCTATAATTTTTTACAGCCATTATAAGCATAATCGATATATAATAGGAAAAAATATTAAAAATCGCATATAAGGGATTTTTCATCTGCATATTTTCTGTAAAAGGTTGAATTAAATAGTAGGCATAAAGATAATGAAAATTAAAAAATACCATTCCCAAGACAGAAAATATCAAAGTAATGAGATAGGAAAACCATGGAACTTTTACTTGAAAAAGTATGCCAACCATAGCCAAAGAAAAAACTATTAACATTGGCAAATTGTAGGCTACCATCTTTTTAAACCTAATTTTTATAGCGTCTTTTAAAAGTTTGGGGCTCCTATAAAAATTATTTTTCATCAAAAACCTATCCATGTTATAGAAACAAAGTCTGGTAAATTTATCTCCTATATAAATTAAAAATCCAGCCAAAAATCCTACTATACAAAATCCATAAGTAAAAAATTCCAAAGATTCTTTATCACTGATACTAAATCTACTTACAAGAATATTTGCCACAATGCCAACAAAAAGAATAATTGTAGTTTTGATTTTTACAGGCTTTAGGAATTTGTAATTAAATCTTTGGAAAAATATCATATTTATATATTCTATCGCCTTGTAATTTTCAAATTGGCCAATTTTTATTTGGCTTTGATTTATGTCTTTTTCATCAAAACCATAGCTTGCAAAAACAGCTTGATCCATATCAACTGCAAATATTTCTTTTCTTAGGGTATATTTTGCAATATTTTCTAAGATAGAAGTCCTATAAAGCACAAGACTTGCAAGTATCAAAGAACTTATGCCTAGGATAGAAAATATAGTTCTATTGTAAGTAAAATAATTTTGCCAAAACAAAGTCTTTCCCTTTGACAAGAAAAATATAGAATAAACCAAATAAATTAAAGCTATACTAATAAACAAACATGTAAGCGTAAGGTTAAATCTATCCCTTATTTTTTCCTTTTTATATTTTAAAGTCCTGGCAAAAGCTAATTTTGCAAATATCCTTAAGCCAAAAAGAAGGCAAGCATAGGAGAAAGAATCTATAAAGCTTATCCCCAAATCAAAAAATATAATGCCAAATACCAGACTATAAGATATTATATTAAAAACCAACTCATAATAAATATTAGCCCTGTAGTAATCTTTGGGATTAATTCTCATAAGTTTAACAAAAATATAGGCTTGTTTTGAACCAGAAAAATAATCTAAAGTTTCTACAAAACCAACTACGGATAGGACTATCAGAAAAGATAGGAGGTATTCTTTGCTTAAAATCAAATCAAAATTTTTAAAAATATATTTTAATATATATTTAATAACAAAATAATAAGCTATTTTCTTTATTATGGACGAAACAAACTCAAAAATCACGCCCAAAAAAACTGCAAATCTAGCTAAAAGCCCAACCTTATACAATTTATCCTTAAAAAGCTTTCCAAAAAGTGGAATTTTTTGCAGGAAAAACAAAATACCATTGTAAGTCTCATAAAATGAATCTTCCAAAATTACCAGCAAGGCCTTATACATGATCAGTCTCCTTTAAAGCTTCTATGATAATTTCTTCAAAATTTTCATCCTTTTCCAAATTTTCCAAAGACCTTAATTTTCCATTATTCAAAATAATAATTTCATCAGCTATATCCTTAGCCAAGTCCATCATATGAGTTGATAGGATAATGATATGATCTTTCTTTAACTTTTTAATAAATTTCTTGATTTGCTGACCACTAATTACATCAACAGCTGTCAAAGGCTCATCAAGAAGAATTATTTTTGGATTTTGTATATAAATAGCAACCATAGCAAGCTTTGATTTCATACCAGATGAATATCCCTTAATAAGCCTGTGCCTATCTTCCATATCTATATCTACAAGATCAAAATACTGATCTATAGTATAGGCCTTATCAGTTTCTTTTATATCAAAAATAAATTTTATATATTCATAAGCTGTCAAAAACTCTGGCAAAATTGTTTCGGCAAAAATCATACCCACATCTTCAAAACGAACTTTTCTTAACTTGCCATCTTCTTCAATTTGAACACTTCCACTATCCTGGTCTACTTCTTCATATATTATGTTAAACAAGGTAGTCTTTCCAGCACCGTTCTTGCCCAAAAGTCCATAGATAATATTTTCTTTAAAGGTGTAGCTCGCTCCTGTCAAAACAACCTTGTCCGAAAAATTTTTCTTAATATCTTTAACTAAAAGTTTCATCTCTATCCTCTATGTTTATTTTTGTTTGAATGTATATATGTGTAAATATATTTTATCTTATAATAAAAGAATAGATTTAACAAGGACTTCTTCTATATTGGCATAGACCACCTTTTTTGCAAACACTAGTCTTTTATATGTTTTTAGGTCTGTGAAAAATTTTTTTATAGGTAAGCTATATGAAAAAGATTTTTCCTAAAATTTTTCACAGACCATTTTTCTTTAAGCCTAATAAACTTCAACTACATTATTTCTAGTTTTATCTACTTTCATATTTTTAAAATCGCCAAGACTCGTTATTACAAGTACAACTGTTGTATCAAATCCTTTATTCTTTATAAAGTCTATATCATACTGACAAATAGGATCCCCTACTTTTAGCACATCTCCTTTTTTTACTTTCATCCTAAAACCTTCTCCTTTAAGATTTACAGTATCTATTCCTAAATGTATAAAAAGCTCCAGTCCTTCTTTGGTTTTTAAACTGATTCCATGCTTAGTTTCTGCAATAAATTCAACTTTTCCATCTACTGGAGCCGTAATTTCCTTATCCTTTGGTATAACTGCAAACCCATCTCCCATTATTTTTTTTGAAAATATGGGATCTTTTACCTCTTCAATATCTATTACCTCTCCTTTTACTGGTGAATATATATAAAGTGAACTTGTTTTTCCTATTTGCTTATCTTTATTTAAAAATTTATTAAATAAGCCCATCATAACCTCTTTTCTTTTCTATAATTTATTTCTTTTTTGCAATTATATAAAAAGTATCAGAATTTAAAATCTCCTATTGCTTCCAATCCTTCTCCCTTGTCTGTTTCAAATTTTTTATCTATTCCAAAGAAATATGTCACTACAAAGCCACCTAGATAACCTGCTAATAAGCCAATAACATAAGATAGCCATCTACCATTTACTATTAGAGGTATCAGAGCTACCCCGCTAGGACCTATAGCACTTGCACCTACTTGTCCAAGTGCCCCTATCACTGCTCCACCAATTCCTCCGCCTATACAAGCTGTAATAAAAGTTTTTCCCATAGGTAGGGAAACGGCATATATTAATGGTTCTCCAATTCCTAATATTCCTACAGGTAGAGCACCCTTTACGATGTTGGTTAAAGATTTATTTTTTCTACATTTTACAAGTATTGCTATAGCAGCTCCTACTTGTCCAGCACCTGCCATAGCAAGAATTGGTAGTAAGAAAGTTGCTCCTTTTGATTCAATCATAGCTATATGAATTGGAGTTAATATTTGATGAAGACCAAACATTACAAGTGGTAGGAAGAAAGCACCAAGGATAAATCCTGAAAATGCTCCACCCACATTAATAACCGCATCTGTTACGCCTATTAATAATGAAGATATAAAGCCTGCAACTGGCATTATTAAAAAGATTGTAACAAGACCAGTAAATAACAAAGTCAATGTTGAAGTAACTATAATATCAAGTGAATCTGGAATTACTTCGTGTAGTTTATTTTCAATCTTTGACATAATATAAACCGCAAGAAGAACTCCTATAACTCCACCTTGTCCAGCTGATAGAGGATCTTTTGTAATAATATTTGTCAAAGGTGAATCAGGATTCATACCTGTTAAATAAATTATTCCTCCAATTACGCCGCCAAGCCCTTCATTAGCTTTGAAAGTTTTTGCTGCATTTATACCTATATATACATTAAGGTAGGCAAACAAGCCGTTTTTTATTATATTAATAACTGTAACTAAAGATATAATAAATTCTGATGTTATTGTTCCTGCTGTTATCATGTTTTGTAAAACAGAGCCTATACCTCCTATGATACCAGCGCCTACAAAAGCTGGAATTAGTGGAACAAATATTCCTGCTATATCTGCTGTAAATGTCTTAAATTTGCTATTTTTTTGCTTTGATTTTACTTCGCTTTTCTTCTCTTTAGATAACCTTTGTGCCTTATCTCTATTAGTCTCAGCTTGATCATTATTATTTTCACCTTCAATTTCATATTTTGAATTAGAAAGATCTGCCATTTCTTTACTAACTTTTGCAGAAACACCAGGTCCCATGACTATTTGAAGTTCTTCGGACTCTACAACAGCCATAACTCCGTCAACAGTTTTTAGCTTTTCTATATCAACTTTTTCTTCATCTTTTGTCGTAACTCTAACCCTAGTCATACAGTTTACAACTTTTAATATATTATCACTGCCACCTAAGTAGTCAATAATTAAACTTGCTCTTTGTTTATTATCCATATTATTCTCCTATAATATTATCTAATATTCCCTTGTTCTCTTTTAGCAACTCATTTGCTTTTTCATAGCCTAAGCCTAATTTTTGCATTAATATAGCAACCTTTACTTTCATTTTTGCATCATAAAGGTATTTTTGCGCCTTTTCATAGTCAATCTTACAGATTTCTTCTATTATTCTTGTTGCCCTATCAATTAGTTTCTCATTTGTAGGTTTTAAATCCACCATATAATTCTTGTAAGTTTTGCCTAATTTTATCATTGCTGTAGTAGAAAGCATATTTAGAACCATCTTTTGACCTGTTCCTGCTTTCATTCTTGTAGAGCCTGTTATGACTTCAGGACCTGTAACAACTTCAATGGCCACATCTGCATACTTAGAAATTTCCGCATCTTCGTTACAAGCTAGTGAAATTGTATTTGCACTAATTTTATTTGCATATTCTAAGCCACCTATTACATAGGGAGTTCTCCCGCTTGCTGCTATACCGACAAGTGTATCTTTTTTATTTAAAGATATTTTTTCCAAATCATTTTTTACAAATTCTAAAGAATCTTCTGCATTTTCTATTGGATTTCTTAAGGCCTCATCTCCTCCTGCAATTAGACCTATCACCATATCTTTTGGAGCTGAAAAAGTCGGTAAACACTCTGAAGCATCGAGAACTCCTAGCCTACCACTTGTTCCTGCTCCAATATAAATTAACCTGCCTCCTTTTCTAAAAGAATCTACTATCAAATCAACAGCCTTCTCTATATTTTTAAGTTCCCTTTTAACTGCCTGTGCTACTGTTTGGTCTTCTTCATTAATCAATTTTAAAATATCTGCTGTTTCCATGCTTGAAAGTTTTGAACTTCTATCATTTCTTTTTTCAGTTGTATTTTTCATCTAAAATAAATTTACCTCCTGGTCCAATATAATTTACAAGTTCTTTATAAGAATCTCTAACTTCTCCTATCACGTTTACCCTGATATCTTTTTCAAGCCTTCTTTTTACTATATTTAGCTCTCCTTCATATCTTTTGAATTCTTTGTTATCCAAAGTAATTGACCCTATTTCTCTAAAAATTGTATTTTCTGCTTTTACTTTTAAGTCCATTTTTCTTGATTCTATAGCTCTTATTAAATAAGTCGATTGATCAAATCTATTTGTAAATTCTATACCAATTAAATTTTTATAATTGGGCAAAATTTTTACAGGAATTTTTATAAGAGATTTTTCTTCATATAAGTTTATTAAAGACAAGTCAAAATCTTTAAGCCCTTCAGAAACAAATACACAGTCAATCTTAAAATCCAAAAGCATTTTTAAGTAAGCTACAAATGGATTCATCCCCCTAAGCTCTTCTAAAGTTGGCAAGTATTCTTTCATTGGTGGTCTCAAATTTTCATTTCCTGAAACAAACGCATAGATTTTATAACCCATATTTCTAAAAATTTCATTCTTTTCTGTGAAAAATTTTTTTGAAAGTCCACTATACTTTTTAGGATAAAAGTTGTGCCACAAAATTAGATTTTTTTTGTTAACTCCATTATTTTCTAAGTAAATTAAATCATCTTGCCTTAAAGTAGAGGCATTGATAGCAAGTTTATTATTTTTTGATAAGCTTATAGTATCTGCTAGGCTAAATCCGTAATCAAGTCTTAGACCTAACCCTTCTTCCAATAGTCTATCAAGAACTTTTTTATTTTTTAGATAAAAATTTTTATCCAAATCAGCAAAAAGTTCAAGCTCATTAGCCTTACAAATTTCAAAAAGATTGCTTAAGCTTTTAAGAACATCAAAATCATATTCAGGCATATGACAAGTTGTAAAAATCTTTTTTACAGATTTTTTTCTTAATTTTTTTATTACCTTATTATCAATTGTTTCATGTAAGTATATCGAAAAACCTAGCATCCATATTTCTCTTTTCTATAAAATTTTTCACCTATTAAATATAAAGATAGTAACAAAATAGCTATTATAATATTAGTTACAGGCTTAACTGAAGTTTTTGGATTTTCTTTTAAAGCCTTATTATCAATAATCTTTCCACTTTCTAGCTCTTTTTCCTTTATGCTCTCAACTTTTTTCACATTTAAATCTTCTTTGTCTGTTGAAGAATATTTATCCAATAAATTTTCATATGTTTCTTTTAAGGCAAGATAATCATTATAATCAGCCAAGTTATGGTATCCGTCTTTATTTTCATAAAAATATAACTTATCTTCACTCATTTTTTTAGAAAGTAAGAGTACTTGATCTTTGGTCATATTATAAAAACTTTCATATATTAAAGTTGAAATTGCACCATAAGCTCCTGTCAAAAAATGGTCTCCATAAAAATCATTAGGATTCTTTTTATTATCTATAAGAGGAGAATTCTTTTTATTTGTTAGTAAAACAACTACCATATTTTCAATCGGATCAATTATAGTAAGTGTTCCTGTCCATCCTGTATGGCCTATAGCATCTTTACTAGCAAGATTAGAAAATGCCCGAGAGTATCCACCATTTTCTCCCATCCTTCTCCAACCTAAACCATAAGTATCATTATTTGCCTTAGCTTTTACAAACAGTTGCTGAGTCTTCATATCCCAAAACTTCATATTTCCAATACTTCCATTGTTTAACATAAGGCTAGCTAATTTTGCTAAGTCTCTTGCATTTGCAAAGAGTCCTGCATGCCCTGATACGCCTTTCATTGAATAATATGCTTTTTCGTCATGAACGTATCCTTGGATTGTATCTTTTCTAATATTTTTAAATTCTATAATATTGTCACGAGTATTACCATTTAATTCAGTAGCTGCTATATTGTTTTTATCAAATCCATTTTCTATTGGATTAAATGTGATATTATTAAGATTTAGAGGTCTTAGGAAATTTTCATTTAAGTAATTATCTAATCTTTGACCTGAAACTTTCTCAATTATAAATCCTAAAAGCATATAGTCCACATCTGAATATAATGTTTTCTCCCTTGGTTTATATTCTAGCGGTGTTTTTAATATCATTTTTAAAGTATTTTCTCTATTTTGGCTAAACAAGTCATTTTTCCCATTAGCAATTCCATCGTCTTTATCATATTTATCATTATGGTATTGAGGATCTGCTGGAAATCCGGCTTGATGGTATAATAAATCCTTAATCCTTATATCTGACTTACCTTTAATTTTAGAATTATCGTAGTCTTTAAATTCAGGAAAATATTTTGATATTTTGTCATTTATATCAATTTTTCTCCCATAAACCAACTTTTGTAAAGAAAAATTTGTTGCATACATCTTCGTATTGCTGGCTAAATCAAATAAAGTATTTTCATCAATTTCTCTTCTATTTTTTAAAATTTTACCATTTTTATCATAATTATTTATATATCCTAAAGCCTTATTATAAACTTCCTTTCCATTTTTTATGACACTTATTTGAGCAGCAGGAAATCCATATTTTTGTTCGTTTTTTATAATATCTTCTATAAGATCTTTTCCATAATTACTCATATAAGAATTTGCTGCCTTAGCTTCCCTATCTTTAGTAGTTACTTTTACAGTTACATTTGAATTATCATGGCTAACCAAATCTAAGCTATTTCCACCAACTTGCATATACGAATTTATATCTTTATCTTCCTCAACCTCTCTTCCATTTATAAATATTTTAGATTCATTATCTTTATTAAGCTCAATTTTTGTATCCTTATCAGCATAAAACTTATAAGAGGTATTTGTGATTAATGAGTCGTCAAGTTCATCTTCTCTAGAATATTCATAAATTTTTTCTACACTTTGACTTGAATTTACTTGGTAAATAGAATCATCTTTAACATTATCATCAGTTTCAAAAAAATCACTATTACTTCCTTCATCAAGCAAATCCTCACTTTCCAATTTACCATCTGCTAAAGAAATCTTTGGCTCTAAGAATAAACTTGTAAGAAAAATCGCTATAAGTACTTTTTTAGCTTTCATAAAACCTCCTTTTGCACTAAAAAAAGCCACAGAAATACTAATTTATCCTGTAGCTTTTGCCCGCTTAACCGGTAACACGCAATATTTATTACAATATTAGTTTACTATAACGTTTTCTTACAGTCAAATTTATTATTCTTCCATCATTATTGATTGGATGTGGATAGCAAGATAAGAAACTTCTCCTTCCAATAAATTTATATTATATTCTCTTGCTATTTTTGAAATTTCCTTGGCTATTTTGTAGGATCTTTTATATTTTCTTATAATCTCATCTTCCAAAGGATTAATAGCTGTTTCGTTATTTTCTGCTCTTTTTACTGCAAATTTTAAATGTATTATAAGTCTTTGTTTTTCTATAGAATTATTGGGAATTTTTCTTCCTAGGTCTTTTTCTATAGTTTTTAAACTCCTTGTAATAAATTCCGCTATAAATTGAGTCTTTTGCATACTATTTCTATTAATAGCTGAATCTATATGCAAAGTTATAAAGCCAGCCTCTTCTTTGGGTAAATTTATATCTAGCGACTTATTTATATATTCTAAGGATCTTATTGAAAAATCATAAATCTTTCCATAAATCATTGAAAATTCATCGAAAAATCCCGTTTCGAATTTTATACCCTTTTTATATCTATAAATAGAAAAATTCAAATGGTCCAGTAAGGCTATATAAATATACTCATCAACATTTCCTGAAAGCTCTGTTTTTATTTTTTCTATTATATGTCCTGTTATTTCTATAAGCTTTGGGTCACATTTTGGTATTAGGTCTACATAAGCATTCAAGTTTTCTCGACCTTGCAGCATATAGACATTAAAATCTTTAGACTTATTTATATAAAGCTTATTTTTTGAGAAAAAACCCAATCCTTTATTCTCAACTATAAGCTTGTCTCCTTTTTCATCTTTGCATAAAACTATATTATTATTTAAAATTTTTATTACTTTAAGTCTTTCAGACATGCTTGTTCCCCTAAAATTATCTCCATAATCACGATGCAATTATTTAAATACTATTTAAGCTTAAAAGCTTATATAATAGTACAAACAAAATGCCAACTTAATTGATATTTTGCTACAGTTCTATCATGTGCAAATACTAATTAAGCTATTTTTACTAAACTCAATTTCATTCAATAAGAGCAATAAAGTGTGTCAAAAGAAGACAAGGATAGATGGACCATTGCCTATTGTTGATTTAAATCAATTTTTCCGCTAATTCTATAGCTTTAATCAAACTCGCTTCGTTTGCTATCCCATTTCCTGCAATATCAAATGCTGTGCCATGATCCACTGAAGTTCTAACAATTGGTAAGCCAAGAGTTACATTTACTCCATTGTAAAAGTCTAATATTTTTAATGGAATATGCCCTTGATCATGATACATACAAACTACTCCATCATATATTCCATTAGCTGCCTTAAAAAATACTGTATCAGGAGAAATGGGTCCTTCAACTGGAATTCCTTTTTTTTGAGCTTCTAAAACTGCTGGGCTTATCTCCATCTTTTCTTGATCCCCAAATAAAGAATTTTCACTAGCATGAGGATTTAAACCAGCTACAGCTAATTTATAGTTTTCTCCTCTTAACTTTTTTACTGCCTTACTTAGAAGCTCAATACATTCAAGCACTCTGTCTTTTTTTACTAAGTCACATGCTTCTTTAAGGGGTACATGAGTTGAAACATGATCTACAATAAGTTTTTCGCTCCATAGCATCATGGAATATGATTTTGTTTTAGTTAAAGCTGCAAAAATTTCTGTATGTCCTTGATAAGGTATTCCTGCTTTATTTAAAGCTTCTTTATTAATCGGACAAGTTACAACTGCTGATACTTTTTTTTCTAAATCATCTTTTATTGCCTTCTCAATATATTTATAAGAAAATTTCCCTGCACTTGGATTAACTTGACCTATTTTCATCTCTTCGTAGTTTCCAATATCAATTGAGTTTATTTTATTTTCATCAAATCTTTCATTTTTAGTAAGATAATTAATATCTATGTCAATTTTTAGTAAATCCTTATAATATTCTAATACATTTTTACTCCCATAAATTATACATCTTGATCTTAGATTACTTTTTCTAGAAAGACTTTTTAAAGCTATTTCTGGACCTATTCCTGATGGGTCGCCCATTGTAATTGCGATTTTCTTCATATTGAAATTCTCCTTATCTCATTTATAGCATTATATATTGTTTTCTCATTACCAAAGGATCCTGCTTTAGTTACTAGATATAATTCTCTTTCTATTCCTATAATCTTACTCAATATAACCCCATCTTCAATTTCTTCTATTAAATTCGTAGATTTTGCTTTAATAGCTTTTAATAGCTCTATGCTTGTAGTCCCGCCAGTTACAAATATACCAGATATTTCAGAATTCTTTATTACATCTTCAGTAATTTCTCTAATTAATTTTGATAAAATCAAATCAGAATTTAATTTTCTATCTTCCAAATATTTGACTGACTCTAAATAATTATCTCTATCTTTAGATGTTACAATAATAACATCTTTATTATTTTCTAAATACTTCGATATCAAATAGATTTTTTCTTTGTAATTATTTTCTACATAATCTATTAAATCTATTTCTACAATAGGAATCCCCATTTTTTCGCAGTACTTTATTGCATAGCTATTTTGGGAAGATACAGAACCCACAATACCTAAAGCAGGTTTTTTAATAATCAATTTATCAAACAATGAATCAAGAAGTCCTGCTGAGCCTATAAATAATACTCTGTCCTTTAACTTTAAGCATTCATCTGATATTTTCAATAAATCATCATATGTTTCGCAATCAAATGTATTTACCCCAGGCTGAAGATTTATTTTATTTCTTACTTCATTTAAATCATGATGTAAATAATCACTAGATAGAATAGTCCTTATATCATCATTAGTTACTGGTTTTTTAGGGTCTTGTGCAAATTCAGTTTCCAATATTCTTTTATAATTAACACACTGGATTCCTTCTTTAGTTGTTCTCTTTAAATTAGGATGCGCAGGGGCAAATATAACATATTTAGGTTTCAAATGCTTCACTATAGCATTATATTCTTGCCTAATGTTACCTCTCAATGTAGAATCTATTTTTTTATAGACAAATAAGTAATCACTAATATCGTTTATCTTAGCTAAAATATCATCTACTATTTCATATGCTTTGTTCTCAGATAGGTTTCTCGACTCACTATCAATTATTGTAATTTGATTTTCTCTATTATATTCCCCATCCAAATTAATACTAACCCTATATCCTCTTTGTACTATCTTAATACCTGAATCATTAGCTCCAGTGAAATCATCTGCTAATAAAAGTATTTTTTTCATATTATTACCTTTATTGCATTAATTATTGTTTATATTTTTTGCTAAAATAATCTGTGAAGATCGGTGCAAGTATTGCTGTCACAATTATAGCAGCTGTTAATTGTCCTGTAGCTAATGTAGATACTTCTTCAGAAATTGCACCTATTGTTAAAAGAGCTGCAGGTGTTCCAACAGAGTTTCCCGCTGTTGTACCTATAGCCCAGCCAACTCCAGGATTTTTTGCCTTTAGCATTCTCATTATAATATAACCGCCAAAACCTGTTAACAAACAACATATCACTCCTAACAAAATGCCCGGAATTCCTGCTATAAGCAAATTTTTAAAATCCAAGTTTGCTCCTAAAGGAAATGCAAAAAATGGTATTAATAATTCTGTACCAGGCTTTAAGAAATTAGCTAATTTCTCATCTAAATTTCCTAATATAAAGCCTATAATTATCGGTATTATAGTAGCAACCAAAGCTATAAGTGGAATTTTAGCTATACCCGTAGAACCTAAGGCTACCATTGTTAAAAATGGACCATCATTAATCGATAAAATTGATACTGCTCCTACATCTGTTGAATCTCCATATTCTGAAGCTAGTGCTGCATATAAACCTCCATTTGAGTTTGTTAAAGACGCAATTATAGCTACAGGTGTAATAGTTAAAAATCCAATTTCGCCAAAGGTTAAATTTATCAACCAACCTAGGCCTGCACCAATAATAAACTTTATTAATGTTAAGAAGAACCCTTTCTTTAAAGACACTCCAGCCTGCTTAATATTTATTTGAGCTCCATTGCAAAATAGGAATGCTCCAAGAATGGCATTTGCTCCTGTTTTAAACATTGCTGTAGTAAATCCACCAATTTCAAGACTTTGTGGGAAAAACGTATTCACAAATGCACCTATCAAGAGGGGAACTATCATTAATCCACCAGGTATTTTTTTTACATCATCTAATATTTTCATACTTCTTCCTCATAATATAACTTTAAGTAAATTTATTAAAATGTTCCTGTTACCTTAAATATTCCAAATTCTTTATGGCCTAAGGTTTCTGATTTTGTTTTCTTTCCATTAGCAACTTTTATTACTTCTTCCATAAGCTCTTCGCCCATCTCTTCTAGTGTTGCACCTTCAGAAATTATTTTTCCTACATTTAAATCTATGTTATCTTGCATAATTTCATATGTATCAGGATTACCTGTTATTTTAATCACTGGTGCAATAGGGTTACCTGTAGGTGTCCCTCTTCCTGTAGAAAACATTATCATTTGTGCACCTGATGCAACCATTCCAGTATTTGAATCAATATCTTGCCCTGGAGAATCCATAAAATATAGACCTTTTTTATCAGCTTGTATAGCTTCTGCATATTCCAAAGCTCCTACAAATTTAGCAGAACCAGCCTTATGCATACAACCTAAAGATTTTTCTTCTATTGTCGTTAAGCCTCCTGCCTTATTTCCAGGTGTCGGTTGACCACTTCTTAAATCTTCCCCAAGGTCTAATGCACGTTGTTCGACATCTTTTACAAACTTTAAGAATTTATCTCTTTCATTTTCATCCTCAAATCTCTTTGCTAATAAATGCTCTGCACCTATTACCTCAGTTGTTTCGCTCAAAATTGTAGAACCACCAAGTTCACATATTTTATCAGAAACTAATCCAATTGTTGGATTTGCAGCAATTCCGCTTGTTGGATCTGAACCACCGCATTCTAAAGCTACCGTTAACTCGCTAATATCGAATTCCTCTCTCTCTTGTCCAGATATTTTTTGAGCAAGATTTCTTAACTTTTTACCACCCAAAGAAATTGTATTAAGAGTTCCATGCTCTTCTTGAATTACTATAGAATCTACTGGTTTTCCACTTTTCCTAATGTCTTCAGCCAAATCATGAGCTTGTATTCCATCACAGCCTAAACCAACCACTAATACAGCTCCAACGTTAGGATTTTTACCAAATCCTGCAAGCGTTCTCTCAGTTTGCATCATATCAGAACCTATTTGACAACATCCATGTTGGTTAGGAAGTGATATAGCACCATCAACTTGCGACGCTATTTTTGCAGCAGTGTCAGCTGCACAAACTGATGTAGGTATTACTAACACATGATTTCTAATTCCAAATCTTCCATTTTCTCTTCTATAACCTAATAATTTCATAGTTTCTCCTTATTTATCTCCTCTTCCCCTTGTTGATTCAACATTATGTGTATGTATAAAATCGCCTGCTCTTGCATCTTCAGTCATATCTCCAATTATTTGACCATACTTATACACTAAATCACCTTTTTTTAAATCTTTAATAGCAACCTTATGAAATCTTCCTATATCTTGATTTATAGTTATTTCCTTTCCATCAACTTCTATTACATCTCCTTTTTTTAGGGCCTGTAAACATGTAACAACATTATCGTTATCTTCAATTTTAAGATATTTATTCATAAATTACCTCCTCCATTCATTGTGCAAACGATTTATTATAATATATCATCATTTTTTTCAAATTGCAACAGCAAAATGAAAAAGCTATGCAGTATGTTTCATATTGAAACACATTGCATAGCTTTTAAAGATTATATTTTTTCATCTTTCTCCGAAGAGTCGCCCTGCTAATTCCAAGTCTTTCAGCCACTTTAGACTGATTGTATTCTTCTTCTTCAAGATACATTTTTATTACATTCAGCTCTATTTCTTCTAAAGTTAAATCATCTTTAATGAGTTTATATTTCTTTTCCTCCATTTTTCTGTAGTGTTTATAAAATTCATCAAAATCTAGTAATAATTCTTGACTAGCTTTTATAGATATATTTAAAATATTTATTAAATTATATATGCTTTCATTCTTGATTAAATCAAACCCTTTTAAAAAATTATCATTTACTTTCATAGGCTTAGAACCAATATCATTGTGGCAATTATTAATATAATGGTTAAAGATCCCTATAATATCGTCCTTTCTATCTTGTGTATTTGGTAAATCTATAATATTTGCAATCATTTCTTCGTCTTGTATCCAATAACTTGACTTAACAATAATAAAAATTTTTTGACTTAAGTTACTAGACAACCATCTTATATCAGTAAGCTGTTCTATATTTTCTACATTAGTAAACACTAAATTTTTGATAAATTTTAAATCTAAACTATCTAATTTTGGAAATTCAAATGATGAAGAATCAATTAATAAAATACTTGATGCTTTATTACCAATATTGTACAAATATTTCAAATGATTTTCTATTGTAAATTCATCATCGCTATTTAATACAATTAAGTTTTTATTTTTTATTAATTTCGAAAATCTATCAATAGATTTTTGCATGGCATTTGAATTGCATACCAACTTATACAAACCATTCGGCTTATATATACTTACTCCTTTAGGGTAAGGTTCCACTTTATTAATTTTATTAAATTTATACAAATAATAATTTTTATTTTCATGTGATATTTTACTTAAACTCACCTGCAATTTTTTAGAATAATCAATAAATATCTCTTCGTTTTTTAATTTGTCTTTATATTCATACTTAAGACCAATTAACTTTTCAATTGATATTGGAAGCTCAGTGAAGTTGTTAAATTTAGCTTGAATCACTTTATTTTCTTTCAATATACAATAATCTTTATTTGAATTTTCAAAGAACTTATGACTAATGATATTCATAATATCACAATTATTTATTTGATTTATTAAATCAATAGCGTAATCAGTAGCAATTTTTATAGTTTCATAACTAGACTGAAATAAAATAGTTTTAAATAATAACTCTTTAGCTTTATTTACAGCCACAATATCTCCTAATATTTGTTCAGTCTTTTCCTTTTTCAATTGAATCAATAAGTTAGTCAAATCTATATCATCACTGATTGTATATATTTGCATTTTTAATCCAAGTAAATCAATTATTTCCTTTGCTCCTGTGGTAATATTTGAATAAGCTACTATCGCCGTTTTATATCCATTATCAGCAAGTAGAATAGCTTTTAAAATGTCATTTCCAGATAATTTCATATCAATAACAGGTATATTAATATTTTTTTTAATTAGTCTTGCTGTTCCTCCACGAGATATTATGGCATCAAATCCATTAATCTCCGCATTTCTTGCTAATTTAAGACCGTCATTAAGATTTCCAATACCATATGAAATGTTAATATAATTATATTTTGATTCAATCAATTTCAAAGAAGCTTCCATAGCCGAATAAGGGGCAACAATATATATTTTCAAGATATCTCTCCAATTCAATAAACATAGTATATGTTTTATCTAGTATATTTTATAATAAATAAGTAAATAGGCCTATAATTTATACGCCTGTATACTTATTATATACCATAAGACCATACTTCTAAATAATATTCGTCTATTGATAAATTTTTTAGCTTGGTTTCCATTATTCCTGAACTTTTATTTTTAAAATAATGCAGACTTTAATCTTATGTTTGTTATATTCTGCAAGCTAAAATTTGTTATTCCTTATTCTATAATTTATTTTCCTATATAGAAACCATAAAAGTTACTTTATATACTAATCTCACATGAAATGAGAACCATACAATCAATCCCTATGAGTAATACTTTTAACCATTTCTGGTGTGTATGGCGGTATGTAAATTATTTCTATATTATTTGGAATTACTAAACTTTTGGATACTTCTTGGCATTATTTTTCTGAATCCATGTCTTTTTAATACATAGTATATTTGGCTTCCTCCTATTGAATGACCTACTTTTTCTATATATGCTTTTTCTATTTCCTTTGCTGTTATTATTTGACCTTTTTCTGCTTTTTCTTCAAATTGTTTTAGGAATTCTTCTTCCTCTTCAAATGACATATTCCTTCTATTTCCAACTCTTTTTTTATTCATGAGTCCTTGTATTGAAGATTCTTCATATTTTTTTATCCACTTAGATATA
>JAQYEZ010000042.1 GCA_028723425.1 Peptoniphilaceae bacterium
AATGCAAAATTCATCATCAAATTACAAAAACCAATCGCCCTAGAAGAAGGATTGAGATTTGCTGTAAGAGAAGGTGGAAGAACAGTTGCTTCAGGAGTTGTAACAAAAGTAGTTAAATAATAAAATTTACTAGATTTAAAAGAAGCTAAGGCTGTTGTTTGATAATGTAAAAGTTTCACAACAGCCATTCTTTCTATTAAGACGGTGGTGGTTATGAAATATTTTAGAAAGTCTCTAGTATTGGTATTTTTGTCGATATTTTTACTTGCTTCTTGCAACAATAAATATAGTGCAAATAGAAATGTCTTATCCAGTGATATAGAAAGCCAGGATGCAGTAAACTTAGGTCAAAAAAAACCATCAAAAATTGAGAAAAAGCATCCATATGGTAAAGCATATGAAGTAGGGGTTACACCTGATGATTATAATATGGATTATGATACTTCTAGGCTTAAAGATTTATCTAGCAAAAAATCACCTTATTATCCAAAAGACGGAGTAAGGGGTTTATATTTTAATACTTATAATATTTCTAATCCTGATGTTTTTAATCATATTATGGATTTATTGGAAACAACAGATTTAAATACAGTAGTGGTAGATATAAAAGATGATTGGGGTAATATCACCTGTAAATTTTCTACCAAAGATAAGGATATAATTTATGCTACTAATGCTGTTTTTGATGCAGAAGAATTTGTAAAAAAAATGCATGAAAAGAAGGTGTATCTAATTGGAAGAATTACTACCTTTAAAGATTCGATAATTACTGAAAAACACCCGGATTGGGGCTTTAAAAGAAAAGATGGTTCCTTATGGAAAAATTCTTCAGGTGAAGCTTTTATGAATCCTTTTTTAAATGATGTTAGAGATTATGATATAAAAATAGCAGAACTTGCCGCCATGGTAGGTTTTGATGAAATTCAATTTGACTATATTAGATTTCCTGAGGCATTTGAAACTTTTGAAAAAGAATTAAACTATTCAAAAGGAGATTTTGAAAAAGCAAATTTGTCAGGTGGGGATATGAGAGTTATGGCTATAAGTTCTTTTGTACAAAGAGCAAGAGAAGAGTTGCAAAACTATAATATTCCTGTAGGCATAGATGTTTTTGGTTATGCTATGCAAGTTGGAAGGGCAGATGGAATTGGACAAGATTTTGCAGAAATGGCAAATCAAGCCGATGTAATGAGTGCTATGATTTATCCATCTCATTGGGCAAAATATTCATTTGACCTTGAAAAGCCAGACTTAGAGCCTTATGAATTAGTAAAAAGATATTTGACTGAAGAAGAGAAAATTTTTTCTAAGTTAGACCATAAACCACAATCTAGACCATGGCTACAAGACTTTACAGCAACATGGATTGGTCAAGGTAACTATATGGTCTATGATAAGGATGCAGTAGAAGCGCAAATAAAGGCTGTCCGTGATATGGGGCAAAAAGAATATTTGATATGGAATGCCTCTGGTCAATATACTCAAGGTGTAGATTATTAGATAAGGATTGCTTTTAGGAGATTTTATGAATCAGAAAGTATTAAAAAAATTAGAGTTCTTTATTAAACTTTTGGAAGTTTTTATTTGCATAATAGTTTTGGCGGCTGTAATTTCTGGCGTTCCTGACCTAATTATGTATGTTATTAATACTGTGAAAAGTAAGGATGTTTCTTTCTCATATCAAATAATAAATGAATTTTTAAAACATGCCTTGTTACTTGTTGTGGGAATTGAACTTGTTGAAATGATTATAACTAGATCACATGAATCTGTACTTACGCTTATACTTTTTGTAATAGCAAGAAAAATGCTTGTTTATTCAGATGGCATGGTAGATATACTCCTAGGAACTATATCAATTTCTCTTATTTTTGTTATCATTAGGTTTGTTCTAAAAGATGAAAAACTTATGGCGACCTTAGATAATACCTTTTCAGCGTCAATGCCTGTAAAGAAGATAAATAGGGAATATAATCTAAAGGTGCCAATAGATATGTCAAACACCCTAGGTGGCTTGATTTACGAGCTCGCTAAGATTGAAAATGTAGAAATAAAGGAAAACTCATCTTTTGTTTATGGTGGCTATATTTATAAAGTTATTTCTATGAAAGAAGGAGTAATCCAAAGAATTAGAATAGATGAAAATATATAATTTAAAACCCTTATTGCCTCTAAGTATAATCTTTGGGTCAATAAGGGCTATTAAAATATTGTTAAATTCTATGATTTTTTCTAAATTTAGAAGGAGTAATACCAACCTTTTTCTTGAAAACTTGGTTAAAGTAAGATTGTGAATTAAATCCAACTATCGATGATATTTCTTCCATCGAATGATTAGTTGAAATAAGTAAGTTTTTTGTAACTTCAATTCTTTTTAATATTAGATATTCAATAGGAGTTACTCTATAAGATTGTTTAAACTCAGAAATTAAATGAAATTTATTCATAAAGGCCATTTGAGATAAGTTTTCCAATTTAATATCTTCCGCATAGTTGTTGTCAATATAGTTTTTGATGTAGTCGATTTGTTTGTTAACTTTTTTATCATGATTTAGTTGGATTCTTTTTTCAAATTTTCTCAAGATCTCTATAACTAAGATAGAAGCTTTTGCGTTGGCCATAGATTTCGAGAATATTTGGTTAGAAGAAAATTCATCTAATATTTCTTTAAAACTTTGGTAAAAATATTCTTTGTCTTGGCCAAGATCTGCATGGAAAAATCTAGTTGCTTCAATATTATCAGAACTTTCATCGAAATTTAAGATAGAAATACTATCTATTCCTATAGAAATATATTCCAAAATGCCAGATTCATCGGTTGGGTAGATGCTGTGACCTATATTAGAGTTTATGATTAAAAAATCATCAGCTTTTACATTAACTCCAGAATCTTCTATGGAAAATCTTCCTTCCCCACTGGTAATATAATAAAACTCTGTGAAAGGATGAAAATGAATTCTAGAATTTAATCTACTATCGAAGGTATTTTTCTTAGCATATAAAACTTTTAAATATAAATTAGGAATGCTTGTGTTTTCGCTTGTATTGTTATTTTCTATAGTTTGCATATCATTACTCCAGTTTTTTATTTTTATAATATAATTATACTAAAAATATAGTTATAAACAAGTTTTATTTATTGAATCCAGAAATTTTAATAAAAATTTTTACAGTATAATCACGCTTAAACAAGTTAAATAAAATTTTATTATAGAAATCTATAAATTTAGCTAATAATTCTAGAATTTTTTTTCTGTTTCGCCTTGCAAGTTTCAAACAAGGGCAAAGGCTAATACCAGGTGAGGTTAAAACTTAGATAAATATTTTTCTACAGACAGAAGTCGCAGCTGATATAAAAAATATTTGACAAAAATAAAAAATGTCGCTATACTATTATAGTAACGTTAAAAAAGCCCAGATAGCTCAGTTGGTAGAGCAGTGGATTGAAGCTCCACGTGTCGGCAGTTCAATTCTGTCTCTGGGCACCACTAATGCGGAAGTGGCTCAGGGGTAGAGCATCGCCTTGCCAAGGCGAGGGTCGCGGGTTCGAATCCCGTCTTCCGCTCCAAATTTGGCGCCATAGCCAAGTGGTAAGGCAGAGGTCTGCAACACCTTTATCCCCAGTTCAAATCTGGGTGGCGCCTCCATTGCTCTCGAAAGAGGGCTTTTTTTTATGTATTTAGGGAAATAAGGATGAAATTATTAATATCACACAAATCTAAGAATGAATTTAAGTATTTTTTAAGAAAAAATAAGATTGATTTTCTAGAAACTATTGACAATCCAAGACTTGACAAGAGAATTGCAGATCATCCTGATCTTTCGCTTTTTGTTCTTGATAAGGACACTATAGTTGTCGATAAGAATGTTTTTTATTATTACAAAGAGAACTTACCAGGGGTAAATATTATCAGTGGTGATGAGGTAGGATATAGATATCCTTATGATGCAATTTATAACCTTGTAAAGTTTAAGTCGTTTTATATTCACAATGATTTTACTGAAAGAAAAATCGAAGAGATGATGGATAAAAATTTCTATAAATTTTTAAAAATAAAACAAGGCTACACCAGGTGTTCTTCTATAGTCTTAAATGATTCTATAATAACTTCCGATTACGGTATTTATAAGTCCTTGAAGGATAAGATAGATATAAGCCTTATAGAAAAAGAGGATATAGAACTTGATGGATTTGACAGTGGATTTTTGGGTGGAACTTGTGGCATGATAGATAAAAGGACTATAGTTTTTAATGGAAACATTAAAAAATTAAATTCATATGATATAATAAATAAACAATGTAATAAGGAAAAAATAAAAATTATTTATCCAAAAAATTGCGAACTTTTGGATACTGGATCTTTGATAATGATAGGTTAAATAATGGAGTAATTAAGATGAATGATATAGTAAAACCTTCAACCATAGCTGGTGTTATGGAACTTTTGCCAGAAGACCAACTGGCTTTTAATTATATTAAATCAGTGATAGAAGAAACTTTTAAGAAGTATCAATTTTTGCCAATAGATACACCCCTTATAGAAAAAGATGAGATTCTTTTTGCCAAAGGTGGTGGAGAAACAGAAAAACAAATCTTTAAAATTGAATCAGAGTCAAAAAATATGAGTCTAAGGTTTGATTTGACTGTGCCTCTTGCTAGATATGTGGCAGAACATTTTTCTTTTCTTAACTTTCCTTTCAAACGCTACCATATAGCAAAGGTATATAGGGGAGAGAGAAATCAAAAGGGTCGATATAAAGAATTTTATCAATGTGATATAGATATTATAGGTAACAACAAGCTTTCTATCTACAATGATGCTCTTTTGCCAAGGGTTATTTATGAAATTTTTTCTAAGCTTGACTTTAAAGGTCTAAGCTTCCATATTAATAATAGAAAGTTGTTAAATGGATATTTTAAATCTCTTGGTATAGAAGATTCTACAGAAACTTTAAGAATTATAGACAAAATGGCTAAGATTGGCAAGGATAAGACTATAGATTTATTAAAAAAGGAAGTATCTTCTGATAAGGCAATAGAGATAGTAGACTTTTTGGACAATAATCTTTCTAATACAGAAGTTTTGGAAAAACTTGAAAAAGAAAAGAAAAACGAGCTTTTCCTCCAAGGCTTAGAAGAGCTTAAAACAGTATATGCTTATATGAAAGAATTTGGCATTCCTGATGAAAATATTAAGCTTGATCTTTCTATTACTCGTGGTCTTGACTATTACACTTCTACAGTTTATGAAACCTTCTTGAATGGATATGAATCAATAGGATCTGTTTGCTCTGGAGGAAGGTATGAAGATCTTGCGTCAAAGTTTTCAAAACAAAAACTTCCAGGTGTAGGTCTTTCTATAGGCTTAACAAGGCTATTTTATCAATTCCAAGAGCTTGGTTTAGTAGATAAATATAAAAAAGACTTTACCCAAGTTTTGGTTGTGCCAATGGATGATTCTTATAATTTTTATGCTATAGATTTGGTAAATAAATTAAGAGAAGAAGCAATTAGGGTAGATTTATACTTAGAAGGTGGAAAATCTGGAAAAAAACTAGCCTATGCAGACAAAATTGGCGTAAAAAATGTTATTATAATAGGAGAGGAAGAATATAAAAATAAAGTTCTAACTTTAAAGAATATGGAAACTGGAGACCAAAGTACACTTGGTCTTGATGAACTAATAGAAAAGATAAAGCAAAGCTAAGAGGTTAATATGACATATAAGTTGGTAACAGACGGCTCTACAGATATGGCCATAGAATTTTACGATTATGATGATATAGTAGTTATTCCTATGGAATCAACAATGGAAGGAGAAGTAATTTCTTTTCTTTCTTATGAGGAAGAAAAATTAAATAAGTACTATGAATTTATGCTTGAGGATAAGAATGTATCAACAAGTCAAGTTAATAGGGCTTCATTTGAAAAATATTTTACACAAATATTGGAAGAGGGATATGATTTTATTTATATTGGTTTAACCTCAGGGCTTTCAGGAACATATGATAATGCCTCTGAAGTTATAAATAGACTTAGAAAAAAATATCCTGAAAGGAAGATATCTATAATAGAAGATTATGCAGCTTCTACCGGCCAAGGTCTTGTCCTTCAACAATTAAAAGAATTTAAAGATCAAGGCATGGAATATGACCAAATAGTGGATTGGCTAAAGCTTAATGCTAAATATATAACATCACAATTTGGGGTTGATGATTTGAAATACCTTTATAAAGGTGGAAGAGTTTCAAAGACTACCGCAGGTGTAGGGAATCTTTTGAAGGTTAAACCAATGCTTCATATAGATATGGAAGGTAAACTTCAAGTAACTGCCCTAAATCGTGGTAAAAAAAATAATATGAAGAATCTAGTAAAAAACTTTAAAAATTCCTGGATGCCAGAAATATCAGACATGGTTGTAATAGGCTATGCTTACTACAAAGAAAATGCATATATGCTAAAAGAAATGGTCAAAGAGGAATTTCCACAAGCAAGAGTCTATACAGTTCCAATCGGAGCCCTAATAGGAACTCACGTAGGACCTGGTATGTATTCTCTATGCTATTTTGGTAATAATAGATAAAAAATTCTGTTGCAGAAAAGTTAGTAATTCTGCAACAGTTTTTTTGGTTTAAAATAAATTTTTTTGGTCCTAATAAATATGAAAAAGATTTAGCTTTAAGATTTATAATTTATTTAACCATGGATGGAGTTTTTAGATTATTGGTAAGTTCATATATTGGTAAAATGTAGGGATAAAGCTTGGGATGATTGTTTTCTATAATCTTATAAAGATCAAGAGCCCAAATAACTACATATTTAGATAAATAAAAAGCTTGTATAGAATTGGCAAGGATTGATCTTCTGCCATTTATTACTATGTCATTTCTCATTTTTGAAAAATAGGTCAAGAGCTTATCACAAATTCTTTTATCAAGTATTAAACTTTCTATCATAGCGTTTAAGGCTAGTATATAGACATCATCCATCATGTTTACAGTAAAGTCTACATTTAAATTTTTATCGACTATTATATCTTCATTTGCTTGATGATTTTGATAATAAGTTAAATAAGTATCAAAGGAAAAATCTTGGAAGAATTTTTCGTATAGGCCATATTTGAAATTTGACTCTTCTAATGTTTTGACAAAAAATTCTAGGTCGGTTTTTCCGCTATCAAAGATAGAAATGAATATTGGAGATAGGATAACAAGTAGCCTAAGACTTGCAAATTTTGGGTCAGTTTTAAAAGAGAAAGTTAGCCTATCTTCTTTATTTGTAGCCCTTATACTTGAAAAAGTCTTATTTTCTAAAGCTTTTTCCAAAGAAAAGCTGTCAAAGTATTCATAGCAATATTTTTTACCAGCTTTAGTCTTTTTTAAGATCATTGGATCAAGTCCTCGAAAGAAGCATTTGTAGCTAGTTTGAAGTCTTTTGGCTTTAATTTAAGAGAAATTCCTTTTTTGCCACCAGAGACTATAATATAATCATAATCTTCTACGGATTTTTCTATAAAGACAGGGAAATCTTTTTTCATAGCAAGGGCGGTTGTTTCTCCTCTTTGATATCCAACTTCTTTTTTAAGGTCTTTGGTTGGTAAAATTGAGATAGATTTTTCATTTGCAGCCTTGGCACATTTTTTCATATCCAAATTTTGATCTGCTGGTATAACAAAAATATTAATATTTTTAGCTTTTGATATGGTAGCTAGAGTTTTTAGCATGTGAGATGAATCAAGATTTATTTTTTCTGCTACATCCATGGCAGATTTAAATTCACCCTTCAAATCATATGCTATTTCATCATAAGTTATATTAAATTTTTCAAGTTGTCTCATTGCGTTTGTCTTTGTATTTTTTGCCATAATTTACTCCTTATTTTTCTACTTTACTTTTTTTTATTTTATCTGCACTTAATCTATTGCTTTGGGTATCAATAATGTATAATAGATTAGAGGTGAAATGATGCTTGAAAAAATAGTAGTTACTTACGTTTACCATTCTTGTTATACGGTTGAAATAGGAAATTATTTTTTGATTTTTGATTATTTTAAGGGGAAATTGGATATTCCTGATGACAAGATGGTTATTTTTATTGCAAGTCATGGTCATTCTGACCACTACACATCAGAGATATTAAAGTTACCAAATATGGCTTCTTATACTTATATTTTATCTTCAGATATAGGAAAACTTGAAACTGATGACAATATAATATATATTAAAGACAATAAATTGGGCATTGATCAATTAAAGTCATTGTACAAGTCCAAAAATGTACATTTTGTGGCAAAAGATCAATATAAGAATATTAGCTTCAAAGATGGATCTAGCATTTCTTTAAAGACCTTTGGATCTACAGATTTGGGCATTTCTATCCTACTTAACATAGAAGGTATTTCTATTTTCCACGCTGGAGATTTAAATTTTTGGGCTTGGCCTGATAATGATGAAAAAACAATGCAAGATGAGTATAATCAATTTATGGCAGAGATAGATAAGATAAAGAAAAATGATATTGATATTTCATTTTTCCCAGTAGACTATAGACTTGGAGAAAATTACTATAAGGGTGGGGAAATATTTATAAAAGAAGTTAAACCTCAAATAATGTTTCCCATGCATTCGGGCGGTCATGAAGATATCACCCTTAGGTTTGCCAAAGACCATAAGATAAGTGGCACAACCTTCAGACCGATTATAAGGGCAAATCAGAAAATAATAGTGGATATTAACCCACAATAACTCTTGCCCAAAAAAGGAGAATTAAATGGAAAAAATTGCTATATTAGTTGACTCAGGCTCAGATATTGACATCAAGTTAGCTAAAGAGTTTGGAATCTACATGATTCCATTTTATGTAAATTTAGATGGACATTTTTACAAGGAACAAGAAGAATTAAAAACTAAAGATTTTTATAAGTGGATTGTAAAACATGAAACTTTGCCAAAAACATCAATTCCTTCACCAGGAGAACTTTTGGAAAAATATGAACAAATAAAAAATGATGGTTATGAAAAAGTAATAGTTATTACTATATCTCAACATCTTTCAAGCTTTTACAATCTTTGTACTCAACTAGACTATGATGATCTAGAAATTGCTGTAATAGACTCAAAGTCGGTTGCCTTAACTATAGGACTTTTGGCCATATATGCAAAAAATCTAGTTGACCAAGGCCTAAGCTTTGAAGAAGTTGTAGCAAAAACCGAGGCTAAAAAATCTGATGCGTGGATTTATTTCACTATAGATACCTTTAAATATATTATCGGTGGTGGAAGAGTACCTAAAGTATTTGGAAAGGTAGGAGAGTTACTATCTATCAAACCAATTGTAACTTGTTCACCAGAAGATGGTCGTTTTCATATAGTAAAAACGGTAAGGGGAGAAAAGAAAGTAGTAAATGAGTTTTACAAACTTGCCAAAGAAAAACTTGGAAATCTTGATCATTACTATATGTTAATTTCAAACGGAGGATACAAGAAAGGTCAAGAAATCCTAGAAGATAAGCTAAAAGAATTTAAAGATCAATCTATGCTCTTCCTAACTTCATCAATTGCCCCAACCCTTGGAGCAAATACAGGTCCAGGTTTATTTGGTTTTGGCTATCTACCTTTGGATTAAAGGAAAGAAAAATTTGACAAAAAAGGCTTTTTGGGGTACTATAAACAAGTATTAACAAAAAGAAGTACCCAACTCACCTACCGACTGGCGTTTGTAGGTTAATAAAAAGCTATATGGCACCGATAAGCAATTTTAAGATTGCTTATAGATTTTACTATAGTTTAATTAAAGATTTAAATCAAAGGTTGCCAAAAGAATATTTGTGCGGGTACTTTATGTGCTCGCTTTTTTCATTTATTAATATAACGGAGGTATTACCATAAAGGATTTAAGAATCAACGAAGAAATTAGAGACAAAAGATTAAGATTAATCGATCAAACAGGCAATCAAGTTGGAATAGTTGACAGGAGCGAAGCTCTTGATATGGCTTATAAAGCTGATTTGGACTTGGTATTAATGTCACCAACAGCCAAACCACCAGTAGTAAAGATTATGGACTATGGAAAGTTTAAATATGATGCTATGAAGAAAGCCAAAGAAAACAAGAAAAACCAAAAGAACGTCCAACTTAAGGAAACAAGATTTTCTCTTAATATAGAAGACCACGATCTTAATACAAAGGCTAATCAAACTAGAAAGTTTATTAACAATGGTGACAGAGTTAAAGTTTCATTGAGATTTAGAGGTAGAGAGCTAGGACATAAAAACTTAGGCTATGATCTAATGGATAGATTCATGGAGCTTGTTGAAGATGTGGCACAAGTTGATAAAAAACCCGCTATGGAAGGACGATCACTTGTTATGTTCATATCTAAGAAAGAAGAAGAAAAGAAATAGGAGATTAATTATGGCAAAAAATAAAATGAAGACTAGAAGAGCTGCAGCTAAGAGATTCACACTTACAGGTTCAGGAAAACTTAAAAGACATAAGGCTTACAAGAGCCATAAAACAGCAAAAAAATCACCTGACAGAAAAAGAAGATTAAGAAAAGGAACTTTAGCTTCTAGGGCTGACGAAAAAAGAATTAAAAAATTACTACAATATTAAAGGAGATAAAAGATGGCAAGAGTTAAAAGAGCAGTAAACGCTAAAAAAAGACATAAAAAAGTATTAAAACAAGCTAAAGGTTACTATGGTTCAAAATCTTTACTATTTAAGACAGCCAACCAAGCTGTAATGAAATCACTAGCTTACGCCTTTGTTGGAAGAAAACATAGAAAAAGAGATTTCAGAAAACTATGGATAGCAAGAATAAATGCGGCAGCAAGATTAAATGGAACTACTTATTCAAAATTAATGGGCAATCTTAAAAAGGCAAACATTGATATCAACAGAAAAATGTTAGCTGAACTTGCAGTTTCTTCTCCAGAAGAATTTACAAAATTAGTAGAGTTAGCTAATAAAGCAGCTTAATGATTATAAGATCGGCTACCAACCCAAAATACAAATATATAAAAAAATTATCAAAGAAAAAATATAGAAAAAAGTACAAGGCTTTTGTAATTGAGTCAAAAAAAATAGTAGAAGAGGTTACAAATCCAGCCATAACAGAAAATGCTATTGTGGATTTTGTCTTTGTAAATGAGGATATGAAAGATTTTAAAACAAGTCATGAGAAAATTGTTTTTTCAAACGACTTGTTTGAAAAGATCTCTCTGATGAAAAATCCAGAAGGTCTTTCTGCAGTAGTAAAAATGCCAAAAGCACAAAAAATAAAAGCTGATAGGATTCTTTTACTTGACCATATACAAGATCCAGGTAACCTTGGAACAATTATAAGAAGTGCTGAAGCTTTTGCTTTTACTGATATTATTCTTTATAATGATTGTGTAGACTTATACAATGAAAAGACACTTAGAGCATCTATGGGATCAATTTTTAGGTTAAATTTTACAAATCTTAACAAAGACCAAATCTTTAGTTTAAAAAAAGACTATAAAATAATAGGTGCAGATATGGGTGGAAGTGATATAAGAGAATTTAAAAAAAGCCAAAAAATCATTCTTTGCATAGGAAATGAGGCAAATGGTCTTTCAGCTTATATAAGAGAAATAGCTGATAGCTTTGTAGCAATTCCTATGAAAGGAAAGATTGAATCGCTTAATGCTGCCATTGCAGCATCGATTTTGATGAATAATTTGAGCTTGTGATCCGAAGGTACACTTGTATTCCTATAACAGCAAGGAGTGTTGATGAGAGACTCTATAGTTCTGGCAGGTGGGGTTCAGCGGTGAAGTTTGATATGAATGGAGTAATTGATACGGTAACGCGTTATAGTAATCGAGAGGGTCTATATAATAGATCAAATAAGGTGGTACCGCAGATATTCTGTCCTTTTTAGGGCAGTTTTTTTATACTTAAAAATATTGGAGGAATAAATGGAAGAGAAATTAAAACAACTTCTAAAAGATACATCTCATATGATAGAAGAAGCCACAGATAAACAAAGCCTTGATAATATTAGAGTAAAGATATTGGGGAAAAAAGGTCAACTAACTCTATTAAAAAGAAATATAGCCAAACTTCCTAAGGAAGAAAAACCAGCATTTGGTAAACTTATCAATGAATATAGCAAACAAATAGAGAAGCTTTTGGAAAAAAGAGTAGAAGAGGTAAACCAAAAACTTTTAGAAGAAAGAATTAAAAAGGAAAAAATTGATGTTACAGCTAACTTTGATCTTCACGACCAAGGCCACTTGTCAGTAATAAATCAAACTATGGAAGAACTTGAATCTATCTTCCAAAATATGGGCTTTGATGTGGTAGAAGGACCTGAAATAGATACAGTAGCAAATGTCTTTGATGATTTGAACTCTCCAAAAAATCACCCAGCTAGGTCACTTTCTGATACCTTCTATGTTTCAGATGATGTTGTTCTTCGTCCTCATACTTCACCTATGCAAATAAGGGTTATGAAAGAAGGAAAACTACCAATAAAGATGGTTTCTGCTGGTAGAGTATTTAGATATGATGAAGTAGACAATACCCACTCTCCAATGTTCCACCAATTAGAATGTTTGGTTGTTGATGAGAAAGTATCTATGGCAAACTTAAAAGATACCCTAGAAACTTTTATAAAACAAATGTTTGGAGATGAGATACAAATGCGTTATCGTCCACATCATTTCCCATTCACTGAACCTTCACTTGAAGTTGATGTAACTTGCCCAATTTGTGGAGGTGAGGGCTGTCCTGCTTGCGGCCACACTGGTTGGTCAATGGAACTTTTGGGAGGCGGCATGGTTCATCCAAAAGTTTTGGAAAACTGTGGAATTGATAGCGAAAAATACACAGGTTTTGCCTTTGGGCTAGGAGTTGATAGGATAGCAATGGTCAAGTATGGTCTTGATAATATAAGGCTTTTATATGATAACGACAAGAGATTTATAGAACAATTCTAGGAGGAAATATGTTAATACCTTTAATATGGCAAGATTCTTATGTAAAGATAGATACAAGTTTAAAAAATATCACAGATAGGCTTTCAGAAACAGGTTCCCACGTAGAGGGTGTTTCATATTATAGCTCTGATATGGAAAATATTGTTGTTGGGAAGGTAAATAGCCTTGAAAAACATCCAAATGCAGACAGACTTTCAGTATTAAAAATAGATGTTGGAAAAGATAAAGACTTAACCATAGTAACAGCCGCTACAAATGTAAAAAATGGTGACTACCTCTTAGTTATAAAATCAGGCGCCACCCTTGATAAGGGTCCAAAAATAGAAGATCATGATTTCTTTGGTATAACTTCTCAAGGAATGCTTCTAGCTTATAAAGAAATGAACTATCCCGATTCAGTTATTCCAAAAAAATTAAAAGATGGTGTAATTGTTTTAAGTGGAAAGTTTGTGCCAGGAGAATTAGCAAGCAAGGTACTTTCTTCCAATACACCTGTTATTGAATATGAGATAACTCCTAATAGACCTGATTGTCTTTCTATTATAGGAATGGCTAGAGAAACGGCTGCTTCTTTTGGCACAAAACTTACTTATCCATCTACTACTTATAAAGCTTATGATGAAAATTTATATGATTATACCAATGGGGTAGAAGTAATTTCTGATGACTGTAAGAGGTTTACTGCAAGAGTAATTAAGGATGTAGAGGTTAAAGAATCTCCCCAATGGTTACAAAACTATTTAATTCTTGCAGGCATGAGACCGATTAACAACATTGTGGATATAACAAATTTTGTTATGCTAGAAACTGGTCAACCAATTCATGCCTATGATTTGGACAAATTATATGATAAAAAAATTATTGTTAGAAATGCAAAAAATGGAGAGAAAATTACAACCTTAGATGGAGAAGAAAGAGAATTAGATGAATCTATGCTAGTAATAGCAGATGGCAAAGAAGTAATAGGTCTTGCAGGAATTATGGGCTCTCTTAATTCCGAAGTAACAGATAAAACCAAAAATATCCTCTTAGAATCAGCTAACTTTTCATCAGATTCTATAAGGAGAACATCAAAAATTTTAAATTTAAGAACAGAAGCATCAACTAGATTTGAAAAGGGAATCCATGTAGAAAATGCTGAGTTTGCTTCAAAAAGAGTTATGACTTTGGTAAATGAGCTTAAGGCTGGAAAAGTTATAAAAGGCTCTATTGATCTTTTGGAGAAGAAAACACCAGATAGGTATGTTGATTTGAGGATTTCAAGACTTAACCAACTTATTGGTAGAACTTTTACTAAAAAAGAGGCTATAGATAGTCTAGAACTTCTAGAATTTGAAATAGAAGATATTGATGCTAATACTATAAGAGCAAAAGTTCCAGCTCATAGGCTAGATATAGAAATTGAAGCAGACCTTATAGAAGAAGTGGTTAGACTTTACGGTATGGGTAAGGTAGAGTCAAAGCCCCTTGTATCAACTTTAAAAAAAGGTCAAAGAGCTCCTATGAGATTATTAAAAGATGATTTAAAAATAAATCTTTTAGGACAACTTTTCTCAGAAACAACTACCTACTCTTTCATTTCTCCAAAAGAATATGACAGACTTGGCTTTGCCCAAGATTCTCCTTACAGAAACTATGTCAAGATAATTAATCCTTTGGGAGAAGATTACTCTGTAATGAGAACAACCTTAATGGCAAATATGTTAGATCAAATTTCCAAAAATATAAAGAAAAAGCAAGATGATATAAAATTCTTTGAAATAGGAACTATTTTTGAAAATACAGATAAGCTTTTGCCTAAGGAAAGCCAAGCCTTATGTATGGGCCTATATGGGAAATATACTTTCTATGATCTAAAAGATTTCTTCTTAAAAGCTATGAAAAAAACTGGCTTTAAGGATTTTATTTTTAAGGCAAATGAAAATTTCTATGCTCTACATGAAGGAAGATGTGCAGATATTTATCTTGGAGGAAAAAAGGTTGGAATAATGGGCCAAGTTTCATACTATGTTGCAGATGAATATAATATAGAAAAAGAAGTATATCTTTTAGAGATTAATCTTTCATCAATTCTAGATCAAAGAATAGATCAAGTAAAATATCAACCTATAGGCAAATATCCTGCTATAGAAAGAGACTATGCTTTTGTTTGTCCTAGGTCCATAGAGTCAGTTGATATAGAAAATACTATAAGAACTGTTGGGAAAGATTTGGTTAAAAAAATAGAATTATTTGATATTTACACCGGAAATCAAATAGGAAAAGATAAAAAATCTATAGCCTATAAAATCTATTACAAGTCTTTTGAAAAGACTTTAGAAGAAAAAGACATAGAAAAAGTTGAGGATAATATATTAAAAGCCTTAGAAGATATGGGCTTAACAATTAGAGAATAGGAGATCTATATGTCTTTGACTAAAACGAAAGTTATGATTGCAGGTATGACCTACACTCTTGTTAGCGATAGCGAGGAGAAGGACTTAGAACAAATAGCTTCTTACGTTGACAAAAAAATAAAAGAAATCGACAATGACAAGCTAACTTTTGATATGCAGCTTGTCCTTGCCTCTATAAATATTACAGATGAATTATTTAAGTTAGCTGTAGAATATAAAAAACTTGAAAACAATTCTAAGGAGCCTGTTGAAAAATATCCACAATTGTTAAAGGAATTTGAAAAACTAAAGGTTGAAAATGAAAAGATAAAACAAGAGTATGAAAGAAATAATATAGAATTTGTAAAATCTGTTGAGGAAACCGAAAGCTTAAACAGAAAAATTACTGAATTAAGTTCACAAATTGATAGACAGGAAAAAATAAATGAATCAAAAGATCAAGATTTGAAAAAATCTAGAGCTCTAATTAAAGATTTGCAAACAAAACTTTCAAATCTAGAAAAAGAAAATGAAGTCCTAAAGAGGGACATTTAATGAAAAAAGTTGAGATACTAGCCCCTGTAGGAAATTTTGCTATGCTAGAAGCAGGACTTGCTGCTGGTGCGTATAGCTTTTATTTGGCCTTGGATGATTTTGGAGCCAGGGCCTATGCTGAAAATTTTAATTTAGATAACATAAAAGGCGTCATAGACTATATTCATCTTTTTGAGAAAAAAGTATATATAACTGTAAATACTCTCATAAAAGATGAGGAAATGTCAAAGGCTATCTATTATATAGAAAAGATTTACCAATACGGGGCAGATGGTATACTTATCCAAGATATTGGCCTATATCATTTGATAAAAGATAAAATCAAAGATATGGAGCTTCACGCTTCTACTCAGATGGCTATCAATGACTACTATGGGGCAAAAGCAGCCATGGATTTGGGCTTTAATAGAGTTGTAATTGCAAGGGAGACTCCTTTTTCTGAGATAGAAAAAATAGTTAAGCTTCCAGTTGACATAGAAGTTTTTGTGCATGGATCTTTGTGTGTTTCATTTTCCGGAGAATGTTTGATGTCATCTTTTCTTGGAAAAAGATCTGCAAATAGGGGTAGATGCGCTGGTATTTGTAGAAAAAAATATCAACTGATATCCGAAGGTAAGGTATTATCCAATGATTACTATCTTTCAATGAATGATTTAAACACTATTGATCAAGTTGATAAGTTGGTAGATATTGGTGTGGATTGTTTAAAGATAGAAGGGAGAATGAAAACTCCTGAATATGTCTATACAGTAGTAAAATCCTATAGAGATAAGCTTTATAAGGGATTTTATAATGAGAATAATCTTTTGGATATTGCAAACAGACCTTATACCAAAGGCTTTATTTTTGGCAATAAAAAATCTTATACAAATCTTGAAAATTCTGAAAAAAGAAGAAGTCTTGGCAAGGTTTTTGCCAAAAATGGAAATAAATATTTTCTTACAAATTCTAAGCTAAAAAAAGGTTCGATTCTTCAAATTACAACTATAAAAGACAAGAAACTTCCCCTAACCTTAACCAGGGATTATAAAAAAGGAGAAGAGGTCTTTTTAAAAGCCTATGCTGATGCAAAAATTGATAGTAAGGTTTTAATGTTAAATAATCCAAGTTTAAAAGAAGATTTAGAGAAAAATCTTACGACCTATAAAAATCTACCTATAGATATAAGATTTTTTGCAAAAATTGGACAAAAACCAAGGATTGAGATAAGTTACAAGGACAAAAAGGTAAGCTGTAAGGGAGGCGAAGCTCTTCAAAAGGCTAAAAATATTTCTATTACAGAAGATGATATAAAAGAGAATCTAGGGAAATTAAATGATCAAGTCTTTAAAGCAAACTCTATAGAAGTTTTTATGGATAAGGATGTATTTATAAGAAAAAAAGATATCAATCACCTAAGGCGATTGGCTGTTAAACTTTTGCAAGAAGAACTTACAAAGACCTATCATAGAAAGCCTATAAAAATTAATCTAAAAAGTACAAATAAGAGCTTATCCAAGAAAAGAGAGCATAATATTGAGCTTCTTTGTAATAATGTAGACCCAAGTAGACTAGAAAAATTTGATAATGTCTATATTAGAGCTTATGATCCTAAATTTAAGGGCCTAAGTCTTTATTACATTTTAGATTCTCACAGAGAATATGAGATAAGTAAGCTTATTAAATTTTTAAAAGAAAACTCTATTAAAGGTGTTATTTTTAATAATTATAGGGATCTTTCATTTATCAAAGATTTTAAAGAAAATGGAATAAAAATAAGGATAGGTAGGTACTTAAATGCCTTTAACTCCTATGCTTTTGATTTTTATTCTGATTTTTCACAAATGATTACTGCCTCTGTAGAAACTACATTTGAAACTATTAACAAGATTTCAAGCTCATATCCAATAGAAGTTCTAGCTTTTGGGCAAATAGAACTTATGACTATGGTTCATTGCCCTTTTTCTGCCTATAAGAATTGTGGCCATGTGGGTTGTTCTGGATGTAAATTTAATTTAGCTTTTCTAAAAGATGAAGATGGAAATATTTTTGATCTTAGAAGATATGATTCTTATTCTAAAATTTATGCCACAGAATATGCAAATCTTGATATAAATAAGTTGAGAAAAGAAGTAAGCCTTTTGGCCCTTGTTTCTTCAAATGATGATATTGATAAGTTAGAAAACAAAGAAAAAATAGATAATCTCAATTATGAGAGAGGTGTTCTTTAATGCAAGAAAAAACATTAGAAGTTTTAGAATATAAAGAAGTACTAAAAAAAATTGCAAATAAGGCAAGATCTCAGCTTGTAAAGAATCAAATACTAGAAATTAAGCCAATCTCTAATATTGATTTAATAAAAGATGAATTAGACAAGACAGATCAAATGATAAAAACTTTGGTTGATCATGGCACTATTGATCTTTTTGGCCTATATGATCTTAGAGAAATAGTAGCCTATGCAAGTAAAAATGGAATTCTTGAGCCAGTTGATCTCTTAAAAGTTCTAGATCTTTTAAGAGTTAGTTCTTATTTAATAGAATATGGGAAAAACATTACAGAGCCTTATATCAAAGATATATTTGATAGAATTTTTACCAATGATAAGCTAAAAGACGAGATAGAAAGATCAATTCTTTCAGAAGATGAAATTTCTGATAATGCTTCCCAAGAATTAAGGTCTATCAGAAGACGCAAGGATAAAAAAGAGGAAGAGATTAAAAACAGATTAAATCACTACATAACAAGTTCTAAATATGAACAAGCTTTGCAAGATAAGGTTGTGACAATGAGAGAAGGTAGGTATGTAGTCCCTGTTAAAACAAATAAAAAAGCTGTCCTAAATGGAATAATTCATGATAAGTCTGCTTCGGGTAATACTATATTTGTGGAGCCAGCTGCTATAGTTGAGCTTAATAACCAATATTCCCAACTTGAAATAGAGGAAAATGCAGAAATTAGGAGAATACTCGATAGGCTTTCTAGGATGGTAGAAGCCTTTGATCTTGAAATATTAGAAAATCAAAAGTTGATTTCAAGAATTGATTACTTGCAAGCAAAATCCAAATATGCCATGGAGAATAATTACAGCAAACCTATTGTAAGTAAAGAAAAGAAAATCAACTTGATTGCAGCTTGCCATCCGCTTTTAAAGGGAAGGGTTGTGCCTATAGATGTAAGAATAGGTGGAGACTATACGACATTAATAATTACAGGACCTAACACAGGTGGAAAGACTGTTTCATTAAAAACAGTTGGACTTATAACTCTTATGGCTCAATCAGGGCTATTTATTCCTTGTGCGGAAGGGTCAGTTGTAAATGTTTTTGATGATATTTTCTTGGATATTGGAGATACCCAGTCCATAGAAATGTCGCTTTCTACATTTTCTGCTTCTTTGACCAACATAGTTTATCTTTTGAATAATATTACAGATAATTCTTTGGTTCTTTTGGATGAAGTTGGCTCTGGTACAGATCCTACAGAGGGGGCTGCCCTTGCTATTTCAATTTTAAATTACTTAAATCAAAAAAAGGTAATGACTTTTGCTACAACCCATTATTCGGAATTGAAATATTATGCCATAGAAACACCAGGAGTAACGAATGCATCTGTTCAATTTGATGTAGAGACACTTTCTCCAACTTATAAACTAGAAATTGGAACGCCAGGCAAGTCAAATGCTTTTGAAATATCACAAAGATTAGGGCTTATGCCCGAAATCCTCTCCAATGCCAAGTCAATCTTGTCAGAAGATAATAAAAGTTTTAATACAATCCTTGAACAGCTAGAGGTAAATAAGAAAAGTCTTGATGAGAAAAATCAGGAGATAGAAGCTTATAAAAGACAAATCCAAAAACAAAAAGATGCTTTGGAAGAAAAAATTAAAAATTTAGAAGAAGAAAGAAAAAATATTATTAAAGAAGCTGAGGATAAGGCAAATGATATTCTAAAAAATGCCAACGACCAAGCTCAAGCCATGTTAAAGGAAGCCAAAAAAGCTAAAAATGCCAATGTTTCTGATATTGATAGGTCCTTAAATGATATTAGACATAGATATAAAAATTCAAAAATAGATAGAAAATCAAAAGGATTTACTTTGGAAAAATCAGTCAATGCTCCTGATACTTTAAAAGTAGGAGATATTGTCTTACTTGCAGGCCTAAATGAAAAGGCAGAAGTTATAGAAGCACCCAACGAAAAGGGTGATATAAAAGTTCAAATAGGAATCTTAAAAATGGATTCCAACATCAAAAATGTAACCAAGCTTAAAAGTGAAAATAAGACTTTAAATAACGTAAAGAAAGTGTATAATATGAAAAAGTCTATGCACATAAGTCCAAGTCTAGATTTACGTGGACAAAGATATGATGAAGCCTTGAGAAACCTTGATAAGTATATAGATGATGTAAGTTTAACGAGTTTAAATGAGGTGAAAATTATACATGGCAAGGGTACTGGTGCTTTAAGATCTGGTATTAGAGACTATCTAAAAAACAACAATAGGATAAAAGATTACCGCTATGGAGATGATAAGGAAGGCGGATTTGGAGTTACTATTGTTACTTTTAAGTAAAGCTACTATATTATGGAGGTATGAATGAAGAATTATAAAGAAAGTATAGCCAAAGAAATTGAAAAATTAGATATTGGTTTAGACTATGAAAAAATCTATAACCTAATAGAACTACCAAAGACAAATGACATGGGAGATTTTGCTTTTCCTTGCTTTAGCTTAGCAAAAACAATGAGAAAAAATCCTTCACTTATAGCAGAAGATATTGCTAATAAATTAAGTATTGAAGGTATTGACAAAATTGAAAATGTAAATGCCTATGTTAATTTCTTTGTAGATAGAAAAGAAGTTTACAATCAAGTTTTAAATGAAATAATTGAGAAAAAACAAGACTATGGTAAATCCGATATGGGTAATGGAATAAACGAACTTGTTGAGTTCTCATCTGTAAATATAGCTAAACCCTTCCACATAGGTCACATTAGATCAACAGTTATTGGAGATGTTATTAGAAATATTTATGAATACCTTGGTTATAATGTAATAGCTACAAACTATATTGGAGATTATGGTACACAATTTGGTGTAATGATAGCAGCCTACAAACTTTGGGGAGATAAAGAAAAAATTGATGCTGACCCAATAAACGAACTATTAAATTTATATGTAAGATATACTAGAGAATCAGAAGATAACGAGGAGTACCAAGAAAGAGCTAGACAAGAATTTAAAAATCTTGAAGATGGGGAAGAAGAGGCAACAACTCTTTGGCAATGGTTCAAAGATATATCCCTAAGAGAATTTGATAGAGTTTACTCTATGCTTGATATAAAATATGACAATTATAATGGAGAAGCTTATAGTTCTCAATTTATGCCTGCTGCTATTGAAGAATTAAAAGAGAAAAATCTTTTGGTTGAGTCAGATGGAGCATTGATGGTAGATTTATCTGATTATGACCTACCTCCATCAATGTTAATTAAATCAAATGGATCATCTGCTTACATCACCAGAGATGTTGCAACAGCCCTACACAGACATGAAACCTATGATCTTGATAAAAATATTTACGTAGTTGGTAGCCAACAAAAACTTCACTTCCAACAACTAAAAGCAATTTTAAGTAAAATGGGACATAAGGATGTATCAGAAGAAGTAAATCACGTACAATTTGGTATGGTTTCATTGAAAGATCAAGTGCTTTCAACAAGAAGAGGTCACGTAGTATTTCTTGAAGATGTCTTAAACAAGGCTATAGAAAAAACTCGTTCTATAATGGAAGATAGGGATAATGATTTAGAAGATTTGGATCAAGCGGCAAAAATCGTTGGTATTGGTGCTGTAAAATTCCAAGAACTTTATAACTCTAGAATAAAAGACTACATCTTTGATTGGGATGAGCTATTAAACTTTGAAGGTGAAACAGGACCATATGTTCACTACACCTATGCTAGAGCTAAGTCTGTCTTAAGAAAAGCAGGCAAAGAAGAATTTGAAAAAATGGACTTTTCAGAGCTTAACACAGAAGAAGAGTATAGCTTGATAAAATCATTAGAAAGTTTCCAACAAGCAATAATTCAAGCCATGAACAGACTAGAGCCAGCAGTAGTTGCAAGAAAAGTTATGGAAATAGCACAAAACTTCAACAAAGTCTACAATTCAACACAAATCTTGGTTGATGATGAAAAATTGAAAGAAGAAAGACTTGCTCTAACTTATGCAACCTCTATAGTCATCAAGAATGGTCTTGGAATTTTAGGCATCAAAACAGTGGAACAAATGTAATGAATGATAGAATAAAAGATTTTGCCCAATGTTCGAAAAGTGCATTTTCCAACACAGTTTCTAAGCTAAAAAAATCTTATATCCTATTTCTATTCTTACTTTTGCAAGCAATATTTGATAGTTTAAAAGCAACAGGATTTTTGGGCGGCAATTATTTAACAGGTTTTATACTTTATCTGATAGATGTAGCAATTTATTGCTTTGTTGCCCAAAGCTTGAGATCTTTGGTAATATATGGAAATTCTGGCAAAAAATCGGTTGATTCGTCTATATCAAACTTCTTCTATCTATCAATCAATGCCATGTTTTCAATTTATATTATAAATTTATTTGTAGATATTCTAACCAGAGGCTTATCAGGCAGCCTTTACTTTGTATTGATGGTTTTGATGAAGTTTTTACTATCGGCTGTTTTGGAATTTGTTTATATCCAACAATACTACGGTGTAGATATAGTAATTCAGTCTGCAAAGTTTGTATTAAATAATATTCTGATTTGGGGCTTATACTCCCTGGTCTATGTAATATTAGAATCCATGCTTATCAGATCTTTGGGCATCTATGGGATGCCAATTGCTAAGGAAGTTTTTGAAATACTAGCCTTAACAGTATTAAATACTTTCTTCCTATTATTTAAGGGACATTTATTTAAACTTTTAAATAATCATTCCTACAGGCAAAGAAAGTTTATGAGGGGTTTTGATGAGTAAATTAGATTCATACTTTTTAAAATTTACTGACAAACTTGCCTATCTTGACTTAAAAGATACAGCCTCTTATGGTTTGTTAAACGATGTTCCCTTGCCAATATATATCGATGACATGTCAGAAAATATATTAAAAGGATCTATGGCAAATAAAATTGAGCTTGAAACTATTCTTGAAGCTATGATCATCAATATAGGAATAGATAAAGATTTTAAATATATTAATGAGTATATAGAAATTTTAGAAAAATACCTCAAAGACATTGGAGGATTTGCTGCAACAAAAGCTTTAACATATGCAGAAAAAAAGCCAGATAAGGCCCTTTTGTTAACAAGAGGGGGCTATATAATAAATCCTTTAAACAAATATAATGCATATAACTATGCTAGACTTTTATGGCCTAGATCATTTGAAGCAAGCAAAGATTACCAAGATGATTTTGTAAAAGAAGCTTTGACTATTTTGCAAAATATTATATCCTACGACGAAGATTTTCCCTTATCCTATTATGAACTTGGAAACATATACACAAACCTTGGTCAATATGTAAAGGCAAGATCATACTATGACAACGCTCTTATGAGGACAGAAGATGCAGAAGCCAAGGATGAGATAAGAAGACAAATTGACCTAATTAATGATAATGCCGAGATAGAAGAATCCTTATATTTTATAGGCAAAGGTAACTACGATGAGGCTATAAAAAAATTAACCAAACTTCTATCTAACAAATCACGTGCCGATGCCTATTATTACCTTGGTGTATCTTACCAAAACATTGGCCAGTATGAAAATTCTATATTGGCTTTCCAAAATGCCCTTGATAAGGGTGGTGAATTTAGAGAGCTTTATAATGATTATGCTGTAAGTTTATATGCAGCCAAAAGGGAAAATGATGCCTTGGATATAATATCACAAGGTCTAGAATTATTCCCAGAAGATCCTAGGATGGTTTATAATAGCATCCAAATAAATCTTTCACTTGGAAAGTTAAGCCAGGCAAAAAAGGATATTGAAAATTTGTTAACTTATGATGACCTATCAGATGAGTTGATAAATAACCTCATGATAATAAAAAATCAATTTAATATTTAGTTAAAGGATCCCCTGGTGGATCTTTTAATTTTGGAGAAAAAATGATAATAATTAGAAATATAATACTAGAAACTGATGATATTAATCTTCTAAAAGAAAAAGTAGCCAAACTAATAAACAGAAAGAAATTTGATTTCGAAATCTATAGAAAATCAATAGATGCCAGAAAGGAAATCAAATTTAATTTCCAAGTTCTGGTAAATATTGATTTATCTGACAAAGAAATAAAAAGAATTAAAGGTGCGGCTAGATATGAAGTAGAAGACTTAAAGATAGAAGTCCATAAGCCAGAAAAGGAAGTTTCCATAATTGGATCAGGACCCGCTGGTTTATTTTGCGCCTATATACTAAGTAAATATAAGGTTAAAGTCCACATCTATGAAAGAGGAGAAAAAATCGAAGATAGGATAAAAACTATAGAGGACTTTATCCAAGGAAAAAAAGACCTTAATCTTGAATCAAATGTTCAATTTGGTGAAGGTGGAGCAGGAACCTATTCTGATGGTAAACTAACAGCAAGGACAAAAGATAAAAGACAAAGAGAAGTATTAAAAATCTTTGTAGACCACGGAGCACCAAAAGACATAATGTATGAGAAGAAACCACATGTAGGAACTGATCTACTAAGAAAAGTCATAATTTCTATGAGAAAAGAAATAGAAAAAAATGGTGGAGTATTTCACTTTTCTCATAAATTAGAAGATATAGAAATCAAAAATGGAAAAGTTCGATATATGGTAATAAATGGCGAAAAAATATCAACTCCTGCTTGTGTACTTGCACTTGGGAATTCTTCTAGAGATACTTTTGAAATTCTAAGCAAAAAAATACCAATGGAAAACAAAAACTTTGCAGTAGGTTTTAGGATAGAGCACAAACGAGAAGATATAAATCTAGCCCAATACTCAGGCCATCTTTACCAAAAATCCGGCAAAGTACTTCCAGCTGCAACTTACAATTTATCCTATAATGACAAAGACCTAGGTTTAGGAGCCTATACCTTTTGTATGTGTCCAGGTGGTCATGTTATAGATGCATCAAGTGAAGCAAACAGAAAATGTGTAAACGGCATGAGCTACCATGGTAGAAATGCTGAAAACTCAAATACTGCCCTAATAGTTACTGTAGATGAAAAAATATATGGCAATAAACTTTTAGACTCAATGCAATTTCAAAGAAAAATAGAAGAAAAAGCCTACGAAGTAGGACAAGGTAAAATACCGGTTCAAAGATTGGAAGATTTCATAAACAATGTTGCAACAAAAAAACTTGGGAGAATAAAACCATCAGTAAAGCCTAGTTATAAACTTTCCAATCTGAGAGGAATATACCCAGAAGTAATAAATCAAATGATAATTAAAGCAACAGCCTATATGGGAAAAAGATTAAAAGGCTTTGACGATAAAGATGCAATCTTATCAGGAGTAGAAGTAAGAAGCTCATCTCCAGTAAGGCTACTAAGAGATAAAGAAAACAAATCACTAGGCTTAAATAATCTCTACGTCATAGGAGAAGGGTCAGGATATTCAGGAGGTATAGTCTCATCAGCAATAGATGGAATAAAAACTGCCGAAAATTTACTAAATAAAAAATAAATTTGACAAGAAGAAAAATATTTAATATACTAGCATAGCTGGTTTAAAAAAGTCAGCTATGTTTTTTTAAATAAAAATAAAAGTAAAGAAGAAAAAACTGTCAAGCGCAAATTAAAATGTCAGTAAAAATATCAAAACATTAGCCCGGTTTTTTCCTTGGGGCTTTGCCCCAAACCCCATCCTCGAAGGATTCGTCAGCCAATTAAATTGGCTGGACACAATAGGATATTTT
>JAQYEZ010000043.1 GCA_028723425.1 Peptoniphilaceae bacterium
CTTCTAACCTGTGGAGATGGAGAAGAAAGAGCAGAAGTCTATGGATGTGCAGCAGATAGACAGCAAGCAACTATTGTCTTTGATGTAGCAGCAGATATGGTTAGAATGTCTCCTGCCCTTTCTAAAAGAGTAAAGATTCTAGCATCTCAAAAGAGAATGATATATAAGCCTACTAATTCTTTCTATCAAGTTTTATCTGCAGAGGCTTATTCTAAACACGGATTTAATATTCATGGTGTAGTCTTTGATGAACTTCACACCCAGCCTAATAGAAAGCTATTTGATGTAATGACCAAGGGTTCAGGAGATGCAAGGACTCAGCCTTTATACTTCTTAATAACAACAGCAGGTACAGATACAAAATCAATCTGCTATGAAACACATCAAAAGGCAGTAGATATCCTTGAAGGAAGAAAAACTGATTCAACTTTTTACCCTGTAATTTACGGAGCAGATAGGGAAGATGATTGGACAGATGAAAAAGTATGGTATAAGGCGAATCCATCTTTAGGAATTACAGTTCCAATAGAAAAGGTAAGACAAGCCTTCAACTCTGCAAAACAAAATCCTGCAGAGGAAAATTCCTTTAGACAATTAAGACTAAACCAATGGGTAAAGCAAGCAATTAGGTGGATGCCTATGGACAAGTGGGATGCTTGCAACTTCAAAGTAAATGAAGAAGAATTAAAAGGAAGAGTTTGCTATGGTGGTCTTGACCTTTCTTCTACAACAGATATAACAGCTTTTGTCTTAGTCTTTCCTCCACTTGATGAAGATGATAAATTTCAAATCCTACCCTACTTTTGGTTGCCAGAAGATAATCTAGACTTAAGAGTAAAAAGGGATCATGTCAATTATGACTTATGGCAAAAACAAGGCTATCTTCAAACCACTGAAGGTAATGTAGTCCACTATGGCTTTATAGAAAAATTTATCGAATACTTAGGTGAGATATATAACATCCGAGAAATTGCCTTTGATAGATGGGGAGCAGTCCAGATGGTTCAAAACTTAGAAGGTATGGGATTTACTGTAGTTCCATTTGGACAAGGTTTTAAAGATATGTCTCCTCCTACAAAAGAACTCATGAAACTAACCCTTGAAAGAAAAATCGCTCATGGAGGTCATCCTGTTTTAAGGTGGATGATGGATAATATATTTATTCGAACAGACCCGGCAGGAAACATAAAAGCAGATAAGGAAAAGTCTACAGAAAAGATAGATGGTGTAATTGCAACCATCATGGCCCTTGATAGGGCGATAAGATGTGGCAATGATACAAGTGAATCTGTTTATGATGATAGGGGATTGATTGTTTTTTAAATTTACGTTATTTATGCAAAGCTAACTTGATAATAAATGCAAAGCAAACTATACTTATAGTGGAAAGTAAATTATGTATTATATAAAGAAGGTGGTTAATTGAAGACAAGGATTCCTGAATTAAGAAAAGAAAAGAAATTATCCCAAGCTGAACTTGCTGATATTGTTGGAGTTACAAGGCAAACTATTACATCTATAGAAACTGAAAAATACATAGCGTCTTTGCCATTAGCTTATAAGATAGCTAAATATTTTAACCTAAAGATAGAAGATGTATTTGAACTAGAGGAGGATGAATAATGAATTTAGAAAATTATCATGAAGTATTGAAAAAAAGGGAAAGATTATATAAATCTTATATAAGTTTTGCACTGATATTTTGGGGAATAGGTAATTTTTTATTAAAGGATCAGGCTAGGCTCAATGATTCAGCATTAGGATTTATTGATGGATTAACATTAGGAATAGAAATAATTTGTGTTTTCTGGGTGTTTAGAATTAGGAAAGCTTTAAAGGACGATAAATTATTAAGAGAATTGTACATTGATGAACATGATGAAAGGAAAAATTTTATAAAACTAAAATCAGGTTCTAATTTAATATGGAAAATAGCACTTGGAATTTTTGTAGTTTCTATTTTAGCTAGTTATTTTAATATGGTTGTTTTTTATACACTTGTAATAACTGGAATTTTTCTAATATTAGTGAGTTTGTCACTCAAACTTTATTGGAGAAAGATGGTATAAAATTTTAAATAAAGTCATATGAAGGAGGTGGTAATATAAATATTTTAAATTTAATATTCAAATCGAGAGACAAACCTAAAGACGGGGAGAGGATATCTTCATCGTCTTTTTTATTTGGGAGAACA
>JAQYEZ010000044.1 GCA_028723425.1 Peptoniphilaceae bacterium
TGAATCAATTGATAATGCAATTAAAAGATTCAAAAGACAATGCGCAAGATCCGGTGTTCTAACAGAATACAGAAAAAGAGAACACTACGAAAAGCCAAGCTTAAAGAGAAAGAAAAAATCTGAAGCTGCTAAAAGAAAAAACAGAAGAAAATAATATTTAATAATCAAAGGGACCCTTTTGGGTCTTTTTCTATTTCTATATACAATAAATTTATAGCAAAAGTTCTGTTTGATAAATAATAAATGGGTATAATTAGCAAAAGAGATTTTTACTGATTATTACACCAGCCTAAAACTGTCTTATCAAGGAAAAAAGGCCCTCTTATAGTAAAAAATTACTTAGCATCTTTTGTCATCCATTTTTCCTATGGGAAAGGCACTTTTAGATATATTTTATATATTTTTTGACCACTCTAGAATATCTGTTAAGGAAATAGTATAATGATTTTGACGAAAGGTAAAAAAATTTTTATAAGTAATCACTATATGTGTAAGGGGATTTTAATTAAAATTATTCATATGATTTTACAAGAGATTTATTTATTGAAAGGTAATTTTAATTTTGGAGATGCAGAGTGAAAAAAATAAAAAAATTATTTATTATATTAATAACAATAATTATTTTTACTACTGTAATGTCAGTAGGTTTATATAAAAGTAGAATCTATAGTTTTGATTTTTTAAAGGATATATACAGAAAAATTGATTTTAAGTTACACTCAAATGAACTAAGCATTCCACGAGATGCTTTATCTTTTTCGGTTTATGATATTGAAAAAGGAGAATATCTTTTTCGTGAAGGTCAGAGTCAACAGCCTACAGTCGCAAGTTTAGCAAAGCTATTTGACATAGACTATATTTTGAGAAAGGTAGATTTGGATGAAACTGTCTATGTTAATCAAGAGATATTGGATTTTGTACCTAAGGGATCTTCTGTTGCAAATTTGTTAGTTGGAGAATACAAAGTAAAACAATTAATAGAGGGAATGTTGGTTCCTTCAGGAAATGATGCAGCTTACGCACTAGCTTATCATATTTCAAAGAAGGAGCTTGGAAATGGACAATCTGTTTCAAAATATATTAGTCATTTTATGAACGGCCTGAATAAATATTTAACAGATGAGGGCTATTCAAAAACGATGTTAAACGAAGATCCTAGTGGTTTTTCCATGACAGCTGATACTCATTTAGATGATATAAATCGCATAGCTTTAAAATTGCTTAAATATGATTTCGTGAGAAATTGTGTTTCTAAACCGTATTTTTCAATTAAAACTCCACAAGGTGAAATAAAATGGGAAAATACAAATAAGTTTTTGTCAAAGAAATCACCTTACTATAATAAGAATGTCAAAGGAATAAAAACAGGTACAATGGCTTCTTCATATAATATAGTTGTACTTTATGAAAAAGAAGGGAAAACATATTTGATAACCTGCTTGGCGGCATTATCAGATGATGGAAGGTACAAAGCAGTACAGTCTGCCATAAACACAATTATCAAATAGATAAAATGTTTTAAGTTTATCACTAAATAAATTTAGTAAGATAAATTTTCATTTTGCAAAGTTGAATAAAAACACATTAGACGATAGAAAAATAAAAAAAGCTATCGTCTTTTTTAGTGCAAAAACATAAGGAGGTAAAGATGAGAATAATGATTTTTATACTAATCACTGGATAGGATACAATAAATATAAAGGCTTTGATTAGAATATATGAAGTGATTAGGACAAATTAGCAGATTATAGGTCTATAACTTTTGCTCTAGATTTAAAATTAAAGCTTTTATAAATTATTTGACAGAAAACGTTTTAAGGTTTATAGTTATTAATGAAATATATAACACAAATCTTCAGGGCGGAGTGAAATTCTCCACCGGCGGTTAGAGTCCGCGAGCGCAAGCTGAATCAGTGAAATTCTGATACCGACAGTTACAGTCTGGATGGAAGAAGAAAAAAGCTAAATTTTCTTATGAATTTATAGGTCCCTGAAGTGGGGCCTTTTCTTTTGCCAAAAATGAAGATTGTGGATTGGAGGCAAAATGAATGATAAAGATTATATGAAAAAAGTTTTTGACCTAGCTAAGAAAGGAGTAGGCCATGTATCTCCTAATCCTTTGGTTGGAGCTCTTATTGTGAAAAATGGAAAAATTATTGGCCAGGGTTACCATGAGCATTACGGTATGGCGCATGCGGAAAGAAATGCCATAGAAAATGCAAGTGAATCTGTAGAAGGAGCAACGCTTTATTGCAATTTAGAACCTTGTTCTCATGTAGGAAAACAACCTCCCTGTGCGGATCTTTTGATAGAAAAAAAGATAAAAAAAGTTGTTATCTCAAATTTAGATAATAATCCTAAGGTTGATTCTATACAGAAATTAAAGGATGCGGGTATAGAGGTAGAAATTGGCCTTTTAGAAGATCAAGGAAGAAAACTTAATGAAATATTTTTCTATAATATGAAATATGGAAAAATTTTTATAGCTTTAAAATATGCTATGACCCTTGATGGAAAAATTGCAACTGAAAATGGTGATTCTAAGCGGATTTCTTGTGAAAAATCAAGAACCTATGTGCACCAATTAAGGTCAAGATATGATGCAATCCTTGTTGGAAAGAACACTGTAGAAAAAGATGATCCACAGCTTACTTCAAGAATTGATGGAGGAGTCGATCCTATTAGGGTAATATTAGATACTAATTTTAGCCTTGATAAGGATAAGAAGATTTTTAATTTAAAATCTGACAAAAAAACCTATATAGCTACTATTTCTGATAAAAATAGACCAGAAATAAAGGCCGAAGTCATTAGGTGTAAGGAAGATAAAGGAAAAATAGATTTAGAAGATCTTTGCCAAAAACTTTATCAAAGAAATATTAGATCTCTTCTTGTAGAAGGAGGAGCTAGTGTAAATAATTCATTTCTTGAAGCAAATCTTATAAATAAAATTTATGCCTTTATTTCCCCTCAAATAATTTCAGGCTATAAATCAAAAGCGCCATTTTTTGGACTTGGTGTTAATAAGATAAAAGACTCCTATAAATTCAAATTGACTGATGTGAAAAGATATGACGAAGATGTTTTGATTGAGGCGGACAATGTTTACTGGAATAGCTGAAGAAATTGGAAAAGTTACTAAGTTTAATCTTGTTAATGGAAAGGCTGATATAGAAATTTCTTGCAAAAAGGTATTGGAAGATTTAAAAAATGGAGATTCCATAATGACTGATGGAGTTTGTCTTACTGTTACTGATTTTTCATCTATTAGTTTTAAAGCATCTATGATGGAAGAAAGTTTAAAAGTTACAAAGTTTGACAAATCAATTCTAGGGAAAAAAGTAAATCTTGAAAGAGCCTTAAAACTTGGAGCAAGACTAGACGGACACTTGGTCCAAGGACATGTTGACGGTATTGGTAGGATAATTTCTATTAATAATAATATATTAAGAATAAAGACTAAAGATGAGATTTCTAAATATATAGTAAAAAAGGGCTCTATCTGTATTGATGGTATATCTTTGACTGTATCATATGAGAATGGCGATATATTTGAAGTCTCCCTAATACCTGAAACACTTCAAAGAACTAATTTAAGTTATAGAAAAATTAACGACTTGGTAAATTTAGAAACAGATATAGTGGCAAGATGCCTAGAAAAGCTTTTTAGACGTGAAGAAAGGATGGATAGAAACTTTTTACTTGAGAATGGTTTCTTTTAAATATAATGGAAAAAACTTATGATATGGAAGATATTTTTGAAGATTTAAGAAATGGGAAAATAATCTTGGTATCTGACGATGAAAATAGAGAAAATGAAGCAGATATGATATGCGCAGGTGAGAATGTTACAGGAGAAAATGTAAATATAATGGCATCTTTTGGCAAGGGTTTGATTTGCACACCAATGTCAGATGCCTTTGCCAAGAAATTTAAGCTTAATCAAATGGTTGCAAATAATACAGACAATCACTCCACAGCTTTTACTGTATCAATAGATCATATATCTACAACAACTGGTATTTCTGCATTTGAAAGAGCAAAAACTATAAGAGAACTTTGTAATGATAAGTCTAAACCAGAAGATTTCAGAAGGCCTGGCCATGTTTTTCCCTTAGTAGCAAGAGATGGTGGAGTCTTAACTAGACAAGGCCATACAGAGGCAACTGTAGATCTTTTAACTATGGCAGAGCTTAAACCAGTAGGACTTTGTTGTGAAATAATGGATATTGATGGTCATATGATGAGGGGCAAAAAGGTAGAAGAATTAGCAGAAAAATTTGGCTTTAAGTTTACTTCAGTAGCAGCTATAAAAGCTTACAAAGAAAATCATTTTAAATTGATAGAAAGGACAAATGCAGTAAATTTACCCACAGATTATGGCGATTTTAAGGCTATAAGTTTTTATGATAAGGTTTGGGATAAAGAGCATCTTGCCCTAATTAAGGGAGATATTAGGGGTGAAAATGTATTAACCAGAATACACTCAGAGTGTTTAACAGGGGATGTATTTGCTTCCAAAAGATGTGATTGTGGCAGTCAACTTCATGAAGCTATGAGAAAAATAGATGAAAATGGAAGAGGAGTACTTCTTTATATGAGACAAGAGGGTCGTGGCATAGGTCTATTTAATAAGATAAAGGCCTATGACTTACAAGATCATGGTTATGATACTGTAGATGCTAACCTCGAACTAGGCTTTGATCCAGACCAACGAGACTACAAAATAGCTGTAGAAATATTAAAAGAACTAGGAGTAAAAAGTCTCAATCTTATGACTAATAATCCAGACAAAATAGAACAGGTAGAAAAATATAAACTAAGGGTTAACAAAAGAATTCCTATAGAGATAAAATCGAATGGAGTTGATAAAAAATATCTTAAAACAAAAGTTATCAGAATGAGACATCAATTAAGGGAATTTAAGGAGGTTTAGGATGCAAGAATATAGTGCAAGTTTAGTATCAAATGGAAAAAAATATGCAATAGTAGTTTCAAGATTTAATAATTTTATCACAGATAGATTATTAGAAGGTTGTCTTGATACACTAAAAAGACATAAAGTCGAAGAAAATAAGGTAGATATTATAAGAGTGCCAGGAGCTTTTGAAATTCCTCTAATAGCAAAAAAATTAGCAATGAAAGATTATGATGGAATAATATGCTTGGGGGCAGTAATTAGGGGTCAAACAAATCACTACGACTATGTTTGTTCAGAAGTTTCCAAGGGAATAGCAAATGTAGGTCTTGAAACAGGAAAGCCAGTAATATTTGGAGTATTAACTACTGATAATATTGAGCAAGCTGTAGAAAGAGCTGGTAGTAAGGCTGGTAATAAGGGTAGTGAAGCAGCTCTTTCTGCTATAGAAATGGTAAATCTTTTGGATATGATTTAATGCTTATAATTTTTGACTTTGATGGGACTATTCATCAAACCCATATAATTTATAAAAAAGCCATGGAAGTTTCTCTAAAGGAGCTTGGAATAAATATAGATGACTTAGATTTTAAAAGCCTCATAGGAAAAGATCCTTATGAAACATGGAGATTTTTGGGAATTAAAGAGGAAAAAATTGCCCATATGGTAAATAAAACGGGCTTGATGATGGATGAAAATATGAGCTTATTTGGTAAACTTTACCAAGGCTCTTACCAAACTCTTTCATATTTGAAAGATAAATATGACCTAATGATATGTTCAAACTGTAGAAACTCTTATATGGAGGCTGCAAGAAAAACTTATGGTCTTGATAGATATTTTAAAGCCTACCTTACAGGAGAGGATTATAATTTTATAGATAAGTATAAAATACTTAAAAGTCTATACTTGGAAGAATTTATTGTTGTAGGTGATAGGGAAAATGATATAGAAGCAGGCTATAAAAATAAGATGAAAACCATATTTGCAGCATATGGCTATGGAGCTATAGAAGAAGCAAAACATGCATCATATATAATTAATGATGTAAGAGAATTAATGAAAATCTTATAATAAAAATCCTAAATATTTTATATAAAAATGTGGCTGTTGCAAAAAATAAGCTTTCCTGCAACAGCCACTTTTTAGTTAGCTAAAATATTTATTTCGTTAGCTACATAGAGTTTTTTAAATTTCAACAAACCGACACATCCTATATCTAATATTGAATTATCATCAAAATAGAAATTTAAGGATGGACTAAAATATACATCTATCAAATCTGAATCGGCTTTTTTGTAATTTTTAACTTTATCCTTTGCATTTTCTGTTACCTTAAAGTCAACCGATCCCATACCACAGCAATTAGCTTTTGAGTTAAGATCTAAATCTACAACAAGATTATCGATATTTTTTTCTTTTATAAATTCTTTAGCTTTATTGCTAAAACTTACTTTCATATTTACCCCTTTACTAAAAATTTTGGAATAATATTAAAATTATTTAATGCTTAAATATATTAAACATTAACCTATCGATTAATCAAGGGAAAGTATATAGTCATAGAGTTCATTTTTTGAAAAATTTGCTTTATTTTTAATTATTTTTACTATATCCTTGGTTTTATAATTTTCTTGTTTTAAACTTTCTATTTCTTCTCTGTAATCTTCTAGACTAATTTTTTTCTCTTTTGTGTTCTTAGAAAGTATAAGTACAAATTCGCCTTTAATAACTAGGTCGTTAGTATTGATATCTGATATTTTTTCTATTTTATATTCTTCAAATTTTTTGGTAATCTCTCTTGCTAAGCACAAATATCTATCGGGAAAAATCTTTTTAAAATCATCAAGAGTATTTGTTAGATTATGTGGTGTATCTAAAATAATAGAAGTTTTATCTTCGCTTTTTAATTTTTCGTAAAAGATTTTTTTATCAGAAGCTTTCTTAGGAACAAAGCCATAATAAGAAAACTCATCATTGTCAAAACCAGATCCTACAAGGGCTGTTAAAATAGAAGAAGCACCAGGAAGGATAGTATAAGAAGTGCCACTTTCTATACATTTTTTTATAAGAATATGACCTGGATCAGATATGCCAGGCATGCCTTGGTCTGTTATTATTGCAATAGTTTTTCCTTCTTTTGCAGCTTCTATTAATTCATCAGATTTTTTTTGCTCGTTAAATTTATGATATGAAGTAAGAGGCTTTTTTATAGAAAAATAATTCAAAAGTTTGACACTCTCTCTTGTATCTTCGCAAGCTATAAGATCTACTTCTTTTAAAACATTTATTGATCTAATTGTCATATCTTCCAAATTTCCTATAGGAGTTGGGACAAAATATATACTATAATCCATTTATTTCTTTCACCTCTGTTGAGTATTTTCCATTTTCATATATTATGAGAGTATCTTCAAATTTTAACCCCTCTTTGGCATTTTTTACAAATTCACATAGTATAAAAACTGGCTTTGATTTTATATGGGATTGAACAAATTTAAGCCTTTTTAATTTTAAATTAAAAGATTTTCTCACTATATCTATAAGCCTTTCCGGTTTATGTATCATGTAAAGTTTTCCTTTATCTTTCAAGACTTTATTTGAAAAAGTAAAAATATCATCCAAAGTCATAGCAATTTCTTGCCTTGAAACTAAAAATTCGTAGTCTTTATTAGCTATATTATCTTCTTTTTTATAGTAGGGAGGATTGGTAATGATATAGTCTACAAAATTTTCTTTAAAATTTGTAGTCTTTAAATCTTTATTTATTATCTCTATATTAGATATAGAATTTAGGGACAAATTTTTGGCTAGTAAGTTGGCCTTTTCTTTTTGAATTTCTATAGCATAAACTTTGCCAAGCTTATAGTATTCGTTGCATGCAAGTGCCAATATTCCAGAACCTGATCCTATATCTATAAGAGTTTTGCCTTTTTTCATTTTGGCAAAATTGGCAAGTATTATTGAGTCGATGCCAAAGGAATAGGACTTGTCTACATGAATCATTTTGATATTTGTTTTTGGTATATAATCGTATTTTTCCATAAATTAATCTTATCATTTATATTGCTATAATATCAATAAAAAGATAAAATATTAGTTAACGGAGGAAATATCATGAAATATTTTGGAACAGACGGCTTTAGAGGTCAAGCAAATAGAAATTTAAATATGTATCATGCACTTAAAATCGGAAGATTTATAGGTGATTATTTTAGTAAAAATGGAAAAGGAAAAATCGTTATAGGAAAAGATACCAGAAGATCTTCTTATATGTTCGAATCAGCCTTGGCTGCTGGTATAACCTCATCAGGATCAGATGCTTATCTTTTACATGTAACAACAACACCTTCAGTTTCTTATGCAGTAAGAAGTGATTATTTTGATTGTGGAGTTATGATAACAGCTAGCCACAACCCATATTATGATAATGGTATAAAACTTATCAATTCTCATGGGGAAAAAATGGATGATGAGTTTTTGGAAAAATTAGAAACCTATATAGATTCTGATATAGAAGATATAGATTTAGCAGTAGACACAAATATAGGTAGGACTATAGACTATACTATAGGAAGAAATAGATATATTGCCTTTTTAATTCAAACAGTTACCAAGTCTTTTAAGGGCTATAAAGTTGGTCTTGACTGTGCCAACGGAGCAAGTTTTACCATAGCAAAATCCGTTTTTGATGCTCTTGGTGCCCAAACTTATGTAATAAATGATAAACCAGATGGTTTCAATATTAATGTAGATAGCGGTTCAACTCATATTAAGTTTTTACAAAAATATGTAATAGATAATAAACTTGATTGTGGCTTTGCCTATGATGGTGATGCTGATAGGTGTATCGGTGTTGACCATAAGGGAAATGTTATGGATGGAGATACTATTCTTTATATATGTGGTAAATATTTAAAAGAACAAGATGCACTTGAAACAAATACCATAGTAACTACAGTAATGAGTAATATCGGTCTTTATAAGGCTTTGGATAGGCAAGGAATTTCTTATAGTAAAACACCAGTTGGAGATAAATATGTCTACCAAAATATGGCAGAAAATGGTCACTCTTTAGGGGGTGAGCAATCTGGTCATATAATTTTTGCAAAGTATGCCAATACTGGTGATGGTATTTTAACTTCTTTGATGATGATGGAAGCTATGATAGAAAATAAAACAAATTTTGCTGCCTTAAGCAGGGATTTAAAAATTTACCCTCAAGTTTTGGAAAATATTAGAGTGAAAGATAAAGATAAAGTCTTAAATGATCCAAAGGTTGTAGCTATTTGCAAAAAAGTTGAGGAAGATCTTGGAGATTCAGGAAGAGTTCTAGTAAGAAAAAGTGGGACAGAACCTTTATTGAGGGTTATGGTAGAAGCAGAGACAGATGAAACTGCAAAAGAAAAAACAAAAGAGATAGTAGAAGTAATAAAGTCAACAGGACTTTGTGATTAATATGAAAGACTTTTTTTCAGGTAGAGAAATAAATATAAAGGAAAAAGTTCTAATTGTAGGATCAAAAGTTTATGCTAAAGAATCTTATATGGCCTTTGATACTAGAAGACTTGAGGGATATCCTCCAAAAATCTACTACGATAATGATGAAAATCTACTGGGAAAGATGTATGATAATAAAGTCTACGAGTTAGAAGATATAGAAGATATATTGATAACTTATTCAGACACCTGCTTTTCTAATCATGATTTGGATGATTTGAGAGAGTATTTAATTAAAAAAAGGCAGGAATTTTATAGAAAACTTGAAAATGAGGAAATTACTTAATAATCTATGTTTCAAATGTTGACAAATGGACTATTAAGTGATATTATATATTTTTGTATGGGAATCCATATAAATATAGGAGGTGTTTTATGAGAGATAAAGTAAAACTAGAATGCACAGTGTGCAAAAATAGAAATTACGATACTACAAAAAATAAAAAAACAAATCCTGATAGGATTGAATTAAAAAAGTATTGTCCTTTCTGTAAAAAACACACAGTACACAAAGAAACCAAGTAAGGAGTCTTTAAATGGCTAAGAACAAAGAAGGCTTTTTACAAGCGGAAAAAAAAGAATTCAAAAAAATCAATTGGCCAACTAAAAAAGATACATTTGATTACTCTTTACTAGTAATAATAGCATCTGTTATTACAGGAATTCTTATTTGGGGACTAGATGTTGTTTTTGGAAATATTTTAAAATTTATTATGTAGGTGAATTATGACTGATTCATTAAATGATAATAAAGAAAAAGAAATAATTGAAACAGAAGAAGTTAACCCAGAAGAACTTGAAGAAGTCGATAAAAAACCAAAATGGTATGTAGTTCATACTTATACAGGCTATGAGAACAGAGTAAAAGACAAAATTCAGATGATGATTGATAATGAACAAAATCCTGATATTGTTGATGTAACAGTTCCTACAGAAGAGTATGTAGAAGTAAAGAACGATAGTAAAAAAGCAAAAACAAGAAAATTATTCCCAGGTTATGTAATGGTAAAGATGAATATAACAAATAGATCTTGGTATATCATCAGGAATACACAAGGAGTTACAGGCTTTGTTGGACCTGATTCTAAACCTGTTGCACTTACTGCAAGAGAAGTTAGAAAGTTTGGTATAAAAGAACAAAAACCTATAGTAAATTTCAACGTAAACGTGGGAGACAATGTAAACATCATAGCAGGTCCTTTTGTGGACTTTGTTGCAGAGGTTAAAGAAATCGATAAAGATAAACAAATAATAAAGGCATCTATAGATATGTTTGGAAGAGACACCTTGATTGATTTAAACTTTGCAGATGTTGAATCGATTTAACTGGCTTACGTAAAGTAAGTGGGAGGGTAAAACCCGCCAAACCACAAAGGAGGATAAAAAATGCCAGCAAAAGAAAAAGAAGTACAAGCAGTAGTAAAATTACAAGTACCAGCAGCACAAGCCTCACCAGCACCACCAGTAGGTACTGCTTTAGGACCTCATGGTATTAATATTATGGAATTTGTGCAAGCATTCAACTCAAAAACAGCTGATCAAGCAGGTATGATTATACCGGTGGAAATGACTATTTATAAGGACAGATCATTTACCTTTATCACAAAAACACCACCAGCACCAGTATTAATCAAAAAGGCTCTTGGACTTGATAAGGCTAGTGGAGAACCAAACAAGAAAAAAGTTGGTACAATCACAAAAGCTCAAATCCAAGAAATTGCTGAAACAAAGATGCCAGATCTTAATGCAGCAAATTTAGAAGCAGCAATGAGTATGATAGCAGGAACATGCAGAAGCATGGGAGTTACTGTAGAGGAATAGTGGAAGAGGAAACTCGCTAGGACCACAAGGAGGCAACATGGCTAAAAGAGGAAAAAAATATATAGAATCAAAAAAGGCTTATGATTCTCACAAAGAATATGAGCTAGCAGAAGCTTTAGACATACTAGAAAAATCAGCAAAGGCAAACTTTGATGAAACTGTAGAGCTACACTTAAGACTAGGTGTAGATAGCAGACATGCTGACCAACAAGTTAGAGGAACAGTAATTCTTCCTCATGGTACAGGTAGATCAATTAAGGTACTTGCGCTTGTAAAAGATGATAAAGTTCAAGAGGCTCTTGATGCAGGAGCAGACTTTGCAGGAAGTGATGAATACATCGAAAAGATCCAAGGCGGTTGGTTAGGTTTTGATGTAATGATTACATCTCCAGATATGATGGGTCAAGTTGGTAGACTAGGTAGAATTCTAGGACCTCAAGGCTTAATGCCAAACCCAAAAACTGGTACAGTTACACCAGATATAGCAACAGCTATTAAAGAAACAAAAGCTGGTAAAGTAGAATATAGAACAGATAAGAACAACCTAATCCACGTTCCAGCAGGTAAAGTTTCTTTTGGAAAAGAAAAACTTGCTGATAACTTGAGTGTTCTATTAACAGCAGTTGTTAAAGCAAAACCAGCAGCAGCTAAGGGTAAATACCTTAGATCTGTAACAATTGCATCAACAATGGGACCTGGTATTAAATTATCACCTGTAAGAGCAATGGACTTAGTAGAAAAATAATATAAATATTTGCACTAGTATTAATATTGTGCTATAATATTTGAGTCAAATAAACAGGCTACCAAAGACTACGGAGACTTTAAGGTTTAATAATTCCGTATAGGTGGGAAAGAAACTACATCCCCACCGATGTAGACATAAAATTATGTCTACTTTTTGTGGGGTTTTTTAATACTCACTTGGACAGCCATGGGAGGTGAAATAATGTCAGAAAGTTCAATCAATGCTAAAAAAGAAGTTATCAACGAAATCAAAGAAAAGATTCAAAATGCAAAATCAGTTACACTTGTAGAATTTAACGGTATGGATGTACTTGAAGTAACAGACTTACGTAATAATTTTAGACAAGCAAATTCAGAATACAAGGTATACAAAAACACAATGATGAGATTTGCATTTGAAGAACTTGGCTACGATCAATTTGCTAAGGAACTTAAAGGATCAAACGCCCTTATCTTTTCAAATGAAGAAGTCGTTGACGGACCAAAAGTTGCTATCAATTATATAGATAAGAAAGATGAAAACAAGGAAAAACTAATATTCAAATCAGGTATTGTAGATGGAGATTACCAAAATCCAGATCAAATGACTGCAATAGCTAAACTTCCTTCAACAGAAGCATTACTATCTATGCTTGTTAATGTATTGCAAGCACCTATTAGAAATCTTGCTATCGATCTTAACCAAGTTAACGCTAAACTTGTATATGCACTTGATGCAATTAGAGAGAAAAAAGAAAACGAAGCAGCATAATAAAAAACAAAATAAAATAATAAAATTAATGGAGGCATAAAATGGCATCAGAAAAAGTAACAAACTTATTAGAAGAAATCAAAACACTTACAGTATTAGAATTATCAGAATTAGTTAAAGAATTAGAAGAAGAATTTGGCGTAACAGCTCAAGCGGCAGTTGCAGTAGCTCAAGCACCAGCAGCAGGAGCAGAAGCAGCAGCTGAAAAGACAGAATTTGATGTAGTTCTTAAATCAGCAGGAGCATCAAAAATCAACGTAATCAAAGTTGTTAAAGACATAACAGGACTTGGCTTAAAAGATGCTAAGGCATTAGTTGATGGAGCTCCAAAAGCTGTTAAAGAAGGAGTTTCTTCAGATGAAGCTGAAGACCTTAAAGCAAAATTAGAAGAAGCTGGAGCAGAAGTAGAATTAGCTTAGTTATTTTGAAAAAAGTAAATATTAGCTAGAAATGACCTTAAATATTGGATATAATTTACAATATTTAAGGTCATTTTATTATTTTATATATTTACAAAAAAAAATAAGATATAATTCTAATAAAGAGGAGCTTACATACATTAGCTAGGCAATAAGAAAATATGAATTCTGTTTAATATTCGTGGTAACCTTTTCAAAATTATCAAAAACATAACCATAGTAGAAGCCTTAAGTGGAGAAAAAGGATGAAAATTTTAAAAAAATTATTTATAGTTATGGCAAGCTTATTTCTACTTGCATCTTGTAAGGACTCGCAAAATTCTGTTGAACAAAATATACCAAGTGAAGATATGGACTTAGTAGAAAAAATAAAAGAAAATGAAAATCCTGATGGAGTATTCACATATCAAACATCTAAAGCTGCAAATAATGAGTTAGTCAATAAAGTAATCATCGCACATAATAATAAAGATAAAATTAGTATTGATGAAACTATTGAAGAAGGCCAAGATGATATAGTATATATTTTTTATGAGGACTCTAGGCTATTTATAAATAAGACAAAAGAAAATTACTATGAAGGTCCATATAATAGGAGTATTTTTGATAAGATTTTAGGAAATACTAAAAGAGAAGAAGTCTCCCCATCAATAATCGAAGAGTATTTATCTAATAATCCTGGCTATGGGGTAGAAAAAGAAGATGGCTATACACTTATCAAGTTAGATGATGGACAATATAGAAAATATGATTCTTCTTATAAACTGGTTGAGTCTTTTGAAAGTAGTGAAAGAATGAATACAAAAACAGAGCTTATTGATGAAGATTATGATTTTGACAAGTTCTATAAGGGACTTCTTGACCTTAGAGATAAATATAAAAAAGAAGAAGATATGTCACAAGTGACAGGTAAGGGTTGATATGAAAAAAATAATAAAATTTCTGATAGTTGCTCTTTTACTAGGCTTTATATTTAGAGTTTATAGCCTAAATAAGACTTATCCAAAAGATGAAAAAATAAAAGAATATCAATTAAATGAACCTATAACTTATAAAAATATTCAAATAAAAGTAAGTGGTTTTAAGCTAAATGATTTAAGGGGAAAAGATGATCCAAGAATATTGGATGTTTATTTTGATGTAAAAAACTTTACTGATAAAGAAATAAGTCTTTATGATGTGCCAAATTCGTTTGTTCTTTACCAAAATTTTTCTAATTCAGTGATACAAAACACAATAGAAGAAGGCATACCAAGCGATTATAAAATATCCTATAAGAAAGAAGATATGGTTTTAAAAGCAAAGGAAGAAAAAAAATTTACTTTTAAGTATATGGTTGAAGATTATGACATGAATAGGAAAAATTTTCTTTATATAAATAATAATCTATATAAAGACCAATATATGGATTATTTTGATAAGGGGTACTTGTTCTATGAGATTATAAATTTGGGTGATATATATGAGTAAAGAGTATATGATTAGGGTTTTTAAAAGAAAAAGAGTATGGATATGTTTATTTTTGACTCTTGTAATAAATTATTTTGATTTTTCCCAAAGATCTATAGTAGCTCCATTAAAGGATGTTACAATCCTACAGTCGGCTTTTAATGAAAATATTCTAATTTGGGGCAGAGGACTGCTTGGATATTTTCTTTATACATTTTTACTATTTATCTTGGCTTCAATATGCCTTAGCGACCTTATCAGCGAAGATATGGAAACTAAATTAATAAATATAGAACTTACAAAAAAGAAAAAAAGTAAATATGTAAGAGATGCCTACCTCAATAATTTTGTAATAGGTGGATTTTTTACTCTTTTGCCAATAGTGATAAATTTAATGCTTTGGCTTATGATAAGACCTATGTGGCATTTAAATTTCATTAATTCTGGACTTGATAATCATGTGATTTTTTCCAGTATTTTTTCTAAAAATATATTTTTATTTTATTTTTTAGTATTTATAAAAATTTTTGTGATGGGCGGAATCATTGCAAGTTTTGCACTTTTTATGAATACAAAATACAAGAGCTCATATCTAGGAGTAATAGGAGTTTTAATAATTGATATTATTGTTCAATATCTAGTTTCTATAATATCAAGTTTAACTGGTAACTTTATAAGCTTTGATGGTTTAATGTCACTAACTACTGATATCATGTATGTGGATTTTAATATCTTTACTAGCTTATACTTGCTTATTATGATTTTTATACCAATTATCTATTTTGTTAGATTTTCTAAACAGAGGGATTTTATATAAATGCTTATAAGAGATTTAAAATATGAGTTTAAGAGTTTAAAAAAGTATCTGATATTTATTTTTTCTATATCTTCTATATTTCTCTTAGACTCTATAACTAATAACAAAAATCCTATAGAATATTATCTTTTGGCTATTTCAAGAGATATGGGCATGGTCTATGATTTGAGAGATTTTGTTTTGCCATTTGTTTGGCTTATCTTTCATCTTTTGCCAGTTTTTGCCCTACTAGATGTCATCTATAAAGATCATAGCAATAATGGAATGTATATAATGCTAAAAGCAAAAGGAAAAAGAGAATACTTTTTTAGCAAATTAATAGCTTCTAGCCTACTTATTTCTTGTATTTTTGTGAGCCTTATAATTATGTTTAACTTAGTATATTCCATAGTCGGAGGGATAAAGCCAACAGATGTTACAAACCTTATTAGGATACTTATCACCTACATGCTTGAAGATCTAGTTTTGTTACATCTAGGCTTATTATTTGCTATTTTAGTATCTGAAAGAATATCTTTAGTACTTATTCTAATTAATCTATGCCTTTGTATGTTTACAAATTTAAAATTCATGATAGGTCAAGGCTCTTTGGTTATGAAACAAGATATTTTTGGTGGTGAATTTAGCTTTGGCTTTAATCTGCTTGTAATTATAACTTATATTTGTATATATGTAGTAGTTATATATATTTTTTCACCTAAATACAATTATTATGGGAGTAAAGATGATTGAAATTAAAAATATTTCTAAAAAAATTGACGGTAACTTAGTTCTAAATGATATAAGTCTTGTCTTAGACTATGGTAATATCTACGGCCTTTATGGAGAAAATGGAAGTGGAAAAACCATGCTTTTTCGTGCCATATGTGGTTTTATTACTTTAGATAGGGGAGAGATTGTTATAGATGGCAAAAAATTAAATAATAACGATTTTGTCAATGATTTGGGAATTTTATTAGAAAATCCATCATTTATAAACGGTTTATCTGGATTTATGAATTTAAAAATGATAGCATCAATTTTAAAAAAGGCAGATGATAAGAGAATAATAGAAGTGCTAAAGAAAGTCGGTCTTTATGAGGCAAAAGATAAACTTTATAAAAAATATTCCTTAGGTATGAAGCAAAGACTAGCCATTGCCAATGTAATTTTAGAAGATCCCAAGATTATTATATTAGATGAACCGACAAACGCCATAGACAAGGCTGGAAAAGAATTATTAAAAAATATAATTTTAGAAGAAAAAAAGAAGAAAAAGTTAATATTAATAGCTAGTCATGAAAAAGATTTTATAGAAGAAATTTCTGACTATCTTTATGAAATGAATAGTGGAAAGATAATCAAGTAAAATGAATTTTGTGCCTATTATAGATATTTAATAAAAAATTAATCTTCTTTCCTAGAAAGACCCTGTATAGCTAGGGCTTTTCTAGGTAAAGCCTATCATTTTTAAAATTTTTTAACTTTATAGCACTTTTTAATGCTTAACTATTTCATTTGGTTTTTTTATATATCTTTGATGAATACCTTTGCCTATGATTGTATCGCCACATAAGCATGTAACAGAAAAAATCAGCCTTTTTTTCTTTATTTCTATGAGTTCACTTTCACACTTTATAAGACTACCTATCTTGGCACTTGCCAAATGTTTTATATCAAAAGCTATACCTACAGTTGTTTGATCATTTTCAAGGTATTTTGCTACAGAATCTCTACAAGTATATTCCATGAAAGCTATCATTGAAGGTGAAGATAGGACGTCAACACCTTTATTTCCTAATTTGTCAGCAGAATCATTTTCAAGTACTTCTTTTTCTTTATAACCTTTAATACCAATTTCTAAATTTTTCATTTTATCCCCCTATACTTAAACTTTACCCATATTTTATGATAGATTTATTGAATTGACAAATGTTTAAAAATACTGTATCTTAGAAATAGAAAGATTCAATGTTGGAAAGAGGAAGAGATGAAAGATCGTTTGGCACCTTTGGTTAACGAACCTAAAGAGATTAGATACCAAAAATTAAAAGATGTTTTAAAAGAACACAAGATAAGGGTATCTCATCAAAGATTAATGATTTTAGATTATCTGCTTTGCAGTGACATACATCCAACAGCCGATGAAATATTTCAAAACTTAAAATTAAAAGATCCTGTTTTATCTCAAGCCACAGTTTACAACACCCTAAATTTGCTTGTAAACCATAATTTAATTTCAGAGTTGGATTTTAACCAACCAAGCAAGAGATATGATTTTTATAGTTACCACCATTCTCATTTTTTGTGTGAATCATGTGGAAAGATAATAGATTTAGATATAGATGAAAAAGATTTGAGATTTAAAGAGCTTGAGGGTTACCAAATAGATAATATAGAAGTAATTATTAGAGGAATTTGCCCTGATTGCAAGGCGGGTCAGCAGAAAGTATAGGGCTTTCTTTTTTAGGTTGTTAACATTTAAAAATTAAAGGGGTTCTTTTAGAGTTATAGTCTCAAAGAACCCCATATTTTTATTCTTTTAATTGGTCTATAGAAATTTGATTTTTAATTTTTTCTCTTTCTTCCATTTTTTTAGTATAGCAAGATCTACATAAGGGTTCATAGATATCTTCTGCACCTATTTGAATTCTTGATTCGTCAGCGTTTTTTCTAAATGACACCCAAGCGTCTTCACCACATGATGCACAGATAGCGTGATGCTTTACTAATTCATCGGCTATAGGCATTATTTCTTTAATTATTTCAAAGGGCCTTGCCTTGTAATCCAAATCTAGGCCAGAAACAACAATTGTAATGTCTTTTTTCATTAGCTCGTTAAAGATTTTTATTACCTCTTCCGGTGAATTTGGGAAAAATTGTAATTCATCTATACCAATTCCATCAACTTCATTATTTTTTGTGTATACTAGTATTTCATTCAAATCATCAATTTTGTGAGCATCTAGTTCTAGGTTGTCATGTGAAACTATTTTTTTATCGTCATGTCTTATATCTACCGAAGGCTTGAAGGCAACAACCTTATAAGAGGCAATTTTCATCCTATAAAGTTCTCTCCAAAGTGAGGTGGTTTTGCCTGAAAACATAGAACCAGTATGAACTATCAATTTACCTTGTTTTTTCATAAAAACCTCAATTAAACGTTAAATTTGAAGTTGGTAACATCGCCATCTTGCATGATATAATCCTTGCCTTCCATCCTCAAAAGGCCTTTTTCTTTTACGGCATTCATATTGCCATTGGCTATAAGGTCTTCATATGAAACTATTTCGGCCTTAATAAAACCTCTTTGGATATCGGTATGGATTTTTCCAGCAGCCTCAACTGCCTTAGTTCCTTTTTTTATAGTCCATGCTCTAGTTTCATCACTACCTGTGGTCAAAAAAGATATGAGGTTTAAAGTCTTATATGAGTTTTTTATAACTTCATCACAGCCAGAACTTTCTAGGCCTATCATTTGGAGAAATTCTTTTTTCTCTTGATCATTATCTAATTCTGATATCTCTTCTTCAATTTTTGCAGAAACAACAGTTACCTCCGCATTTTCTTCTTTGGCAAAGTCTCTTACTTTTTGAACATAAGGATTAGAATTACCATTATCCTTAACGTCTTCTTCGTTTACATTGCAAACATAAATGATTGGTTTGGTTGAAAGAAGTTGATAGGCTCTTAAAAGCTTTTGGTCATCATCATTTAAGTCTAAAACTCTGGCAGATTTTCCATCTTCCAAAACTTCTTTAATCTTTTTTAATAAAGAAACTTCAGATCTAACAGTTTTATCTGACCTTGCTACTTTTTCTCTTTTTTGTAGGACCTTTTCTACAAGGTCAAGGTCTGCAAAAATCAACTCTAAGTTTATAGTTTCAATATCTCTTAAAGGATCTACTGAACCATCAACATGGCTTACATTTTCATCATCAAAACACCTTAATACTTCTACAATTGCATCAGTCTCACGAATGTTTGATAAAAATTGATTGCCTAGGCCTTCTCCTTTAGAAGCTCCTCTTACAAGACCTGCTATGTCATAAAATTCTATAGCTGCTGGGACAGTTTTTTTTGAATTATTCATTTTGCTAAGAACATCAACTCTTTCATCTGGTACATTAACTAGACCAATATTTGGGTCTATAGTACAGAAGGGATAGTTTGCTATTTCTGCTCCTGCCTTGGTAATGGCATTAAATAAAGTTGATTTTCCAACATTGGGTAAACCTACTATTCCTAATTTCATTTAATCACTCTTTCTTTTTTATATTTTTACTTGTATTGCTCGTTATATTATATTAGTCTGTGGCCAAAAAATCAATTTAAGAAAACTTAAAAGATTGGTATAATGAATATATTAATAAGCAAATAAAGGAGTTTTTCATGAGTATACATAACAGACTAGAAAAGTTAAGAAAATTGATGAAGGATAGAAATATTGATGCCTATATTATTCCGACTTCTGATCCTCACCAATCTGAATATATTTCCGATTATTATAAAACTAGAGAATATATATCTGGATTTACAGGTTCTGCAGGTACTGCTGTTGTAACTATGGACAAGGCTGGCCTTTGGACAGATGCAAGATATTTTTTACAAGCAGAAAAAGAATTGGCAAATACTGAATTTCATTTATATAAAATGGGTATTGAAGGTGAGATGAGCCTTGAAGAATTTTTACTAGAAGAAGTTAGAGAGTTTGGTAAAATTGGCTTTGATGGTAATTGTTTTTCTGTAAGTGATTATAAAAATTTAAGTGAAAAAATGGGATCTAGAGCCTTAGTATATGATATTGACTATATATCACAAATTTGGGCTGATAGACCAGATCTTCCAAAAAATCCTGTTTGGATTTTTGATGAGAAATATGTAGGAGAAAGTTTTGAATCAAAACTAAAAAGATTAAGAGATAAAATGGATGATCTTGGTTGTGATTATACTTTTATTGGTGCACCAGAAGACATTTGTTATCTTTTAAATATTAGGGGAGGCGATGTAGAGTATACTCCTGTTGTTCTTTCTTACCTATTAGTTTCACATGAAAGTGTTCATTTGTGCATAGATAGGGATAAATTAACTAGCGATGTTTTAAAATATCTTGATGAGAAAAGGGTAAAAATCCATAACTATTCATATATTACAGATCTTATGAAACAAATTAAGGGAAAAAATTGGATTTACCTTGATCCAGATAGAACAAATGTAAATATCTATGATTCAATTAACTCCAATGTACGTGTTAAATTAGGTTTAAATATAACATCTTCTATGAAAGCTATAAAAAATGAAATAGAACTTGAAAATCAAAAAGAGGCTTACCTAATTGATTGTGCAAGTTTGGTTAAATTCTTTAACTGGGTAAAAATCGGGACAAGAACTGGAGCTTTAACTGAACTTATAGCTAGTAAAAAACTCCATGATATTAGAGCTGAAAATGAAACATTTATAGATGATTCTTTTGAAACAATTGCAGGCTTTGCAGAAAATGCAGCCATAGTTCACTATGCTCCTTCAAATTTAGGCTCAAAAACTTTAGGAGAAAAAGGAATGCTTTTGGTAGATTCTGGGGCCCATTATAAGCAAGGGACAACAGATATTACTAGAACCATAGCACTTGGAAAATTAACAGAAGAAGAGAAAAACGACTATACTTTAGTTTTAAAAAGCTTTATTGCCATTATGACTGCTAAATTTAAAAATAAGACTAACGGAGAAAGGTTAGATATGATAGCAAGATATCCTCTATGGAAGGCTGGAAAAGACTTCTTGCACTCAACAGGCCATGGAGTTGGCTATGTTTTATCTGTTCATGAAGGTCCACAAAGAATAGGAGATAAAAATCAAGTAGAATTTGTTGAAAACATGACTACATCTATAGAACCTGGTCTTTATATTGCTGGCAAGCACGGAATAAGGATAGAAAATGAAGTATATGTAAAAGAAGATTTTGTAAATGAATTTGGTAGATTTATGAGATTTGAAAATTTAACATATCTTCCTATAGATACTGCTCCTATAAATATAGATATGCTAGATATGTGGGAGATAGAATGGCTAAATTCATATAATAAAAAATGTCAAGAGCTATTAAGTCCATATCTTGATGGAAGTGATTTGGAATATTTGAAAGAGAGTTGTAAAGAAATTTGATTAATAATCAATTAAAGGAGAAACTAAAAGGCCTACCCGATTTACCTGGAGTTTATATTATGAAAAATGACCAGGGGCAAATTATCTATGTGGGTAAGGCTATCAATCTTAAAAAGAGAGTAAGACAATATTTTGATAACAACAAAAATAAGGGCAGAAAAGTTCTGGCTATGGTAAGCCACATAGATGATTTTGAATATATAATTGTAGAAAATGAAGTGGAAGCCTTAGTTTTAGAGTCAAATTTAATTAAGAAAAATAGACCAAGATACAATATTGTCTTGAGGGATGACAAGCAATATCCCTATATAAAAATAACTAGAGAAAAATATCCTAGAATACAAAAAGTTAGATCTGTTGCCAAGGATAGGGCCTATTACTATGGACCCTATCCAGATGCATACGCAGTTAATGACGCTATAGAATTATTTCACATACTTTATCCCATAAGAACTTGCAATTTAAATTTTGATAAGGGCCAAAGACTTGATAGACCTTGTCTGAATTATTTTATCCATAGATGTAAGGCTCCTTGTATTGACAAGGAAGATGAAGCGCTTTATATGGGAAATATTAAAAAAGTCAAGAATTTTTTAGAAAATAAGTCAGATGAAATTTCAAATAAGGTAATTAGCATTATGAATCAAGCATCAAAGAATTTGGAGTTTGAAAAAGCTGCAAGATACAGAGATTTTCACAGGGCTCTTAGTGTTATTTCTGCCAAACAAAAAGTAACAGATCTTAAGGCGGAAGAATACGACATCATTGCCCTTGCAAAGGGCTTATCTTATGTATGCGTTCAAGTTTTTCTTATGAGAGATGGTAAACTTGTTGATAGGCAACATTTTATGATTAAAGATGTCTACAGGGAAGATAAGGCTGATATTATGGCTACTTTCATAAAACAATTTTATCTAGATATAATGTATATACCAAAGGAAATTTTACTTCAGGTAGAGCCAAGGGACTTTAAAGTTATTGGAGATTTTCTAGATCAAAAAAAGAAAGCTAAGGTAAAAATCACCCTACCAAAATTAGGCAAGAAAAAAGAACTTGTAGATATGGCCTATAGAAATGCTAAAGAAATGGTGGAAAAATATGAGGATAGGATTGATAAAAGAGAAAGAAAGAAAAATGCTGGCCTAAAGGGTCTACAAAAGATTTTAAATATTGACAATCTTTCAAGAATAGAATGTTATGATATATCAAATACAGCTGGCGTCATGTCTGTAGGATCTATGGTCGTATTTGAAAATGGCAAACCCAATCCAAAAGAATATAGAAAATTTAGAATTCAAACAGTAAAAGGTCCAGATGATTATGCTTCCCATAGGGAAGTTCTAAGTAGAAGACTAAATAGGGCAAAGACTGATAAGGGAAAAACTAAAACAGGTTTTGTACACTTGCCAAATCTTATTTTGATGGATGGTGGTAAAGGGCAAGTTTCTGTTGCCAAAGATGTTGTGGCAAAGTCTGGATTTACAATTGAAGTTGCAGGCCTTGTAAAAGATAATAAGCATACAACAAGAGCAATAATCTATAATAATAAAGAAATACCAATCAAAAAAACTGATCCAGTTTATAAATTTATTTATCAAATTCAAGAAGAGGCTCATAGATTTGCCATAAATTATCACAGAAAATTAAGGGAAAAATCTATGAAAGAGTCAGAACTTGATAAAATTAAGGGCGTTGGGGAAAAAACAAAGATTAATTTGTACAGACATTTTAAGACTATATCAAATATGAAAAAAGCAAGTGTGGAAGAATTAATGGAAGTTCCTCTTGTAGGCAAAAAGCAAGCACTGGAGATATACCAGTACTTTAGATTAAACAAATAGATTAGGAGTATTTATGACACATCAAAATACCGTAAAACTTAGCCGTGTAGTCGAAGCTTGCGGCTTAGAAATTGTAAATAAGTCATCTGATTATGATCAAATAGAGCTTACTAGTCCAGATATTAACAGACCAGGATTGCAACTTGCAGGATATTTGGAAGAATTTCCCTATAAAAGATTACAAATAATAGGTTCGGTAGAATATACTTACCTAACAAGTCTTGACAATAGGATGCAATATGAAAGATTTAGGGGCATCCTTTCTTACAAAATTCCTGCTATTATTTTTACCTATGGTGTAGATTTACCAAAGGATATAATGGATCTTGCTAATTACTATGACACAACTCTTTTAAGGAGTGAAAAAGCTACCACAAAACTAACATCAATTATTTCTCAAGAGCTAGAATATGCCTTTGCAGAAAAAACTAATGTCCATGGTGAGCTTTTGGAAGTATTCGGTGTGGGAGTTTTGATAATTGGAGAGTCTTCAGTAGGTAAAAGTGAAACAGCATTAGATTTAGTTAATAGAGGCCATAGGCTAGTTGCAGATGACGTTGTAGATATAATTGCCTATGATAATAGGCTAAGTGGTAAGTCTCCAGAAAATATCAGACATTACACAGAGATAAGGGGACTTGGAATTATAGATGTTAGAAGACTATATGGAACAGGAGCTGTAAAAGTTTCTACAGATATAGATATGGTAATAGAACTTGAACACTGGAGAGAGGATTATGAGTATGATAGGTTAGGACTTGATGATACTTATACTACAATTTTAGGTGTAGAGATTCCAAAAATTCTTATACCAGTAAGAGCAGGCAGAAATATCGCTTTAATAGTAGAAGTAGCAGCTATGAACCAAAGAGAGAAGTCCATGGGTTATAATGCAGCAAAGGTTATGACAGATAATTTGTTTAAATCAATTAATTCTGGGAATGATAAAATAGACTAATAAAGTAGGATATAGAAAATAAAAATAATTTTTTATAAGTATACTTGACTAAAATAACAAACTTCACTATACTGAAAATAGTGTTAACGGTAATTGACTCATATAATTTTACAGGAGGTCTATATGACAATCAAAAGAGCTATGAAGACTATGGACGGTAACACCGCAGCAGCTCACGTATCCTATGCGTTTACTGATGTTGCAACAATTTACCCCATAACACCTTCATCACCAATGCCAGAAGCTGTAGACGTTTGGGCAGCAAATGGAAGAAAAAACTTATTCGGAAGACCAGTTCAAGTTAAAGAACTTCAATCTGAAGCTGGCGCAGCTGGAGCAGTTCACGGATCACTAACAGCTGGAGCATTAACTACTACATATACAGCAAGTCAAGGATTATTATTAATGATTCCTAACATGTACAAAATTGCTGGAGAAAGATTACCAGCAGTATTCCATGTATCTGCTAGAACTTTAGCTACACACGCTTTATCAATTTACGGAGATCATTCAGACGTTATGGCTACAAGACAAACAGGCTTTGCCCTACTAGCTTCTAACTCTGTACAAGAAGTAATGGATCTTGCCCCAATAGCTCACTTATCAGCTATCAAAGGTAGAGTACCATTCTTACATTTCTTTGATGGATTTAGAACAAGCCATGAAATCCAAAAAATCGAAGTTTGGGACTATGATACCTTAGCTCCATTATTAGATCAAAAAGCAGTTGAAGAATTTAAAGCTCATGCACTAAACCCAGAAAAACCAAAAACAGTTGGTACTGCAGAAAAGAATATTTTCTTCCAAAGAATGGAAGCTTCAAACAACTCATATACAAATATAGTTGGTGTTGTTGAAGACTATATGCACCAAATTAATGAACTTATTGGAACAAACTATGATTTATTTAACTACTATGGTGCAGACGATGCAGATAGAATTATCATAGCTATGGGTTCAGTATGCCAAGCTGCTAGAGAAACAATTGATGTTTTACTAGAAAGAGGCGAAAAAGTAGGTCTTGTTGAAGTTCACCTATACAGACCATTCTCACAAGAACACTTATTAAAAGCTATTCCAAAAACAGTAAAGAAAATTGCAGTTTTAGATAGAACAAAAGAAAAAGGCTCAATTGGAGAACCTTTATTACTAGATGTAAAGGCTAGCTTCTTTGACCAAGAAAATAGACCATTAATTATTGGTGGTAGATACGGACTTTCATCAAAAGATACAGTTCCTGCTGATATAGAAGCAGTATATAACAACCTTGCTCAAGATCAACCAAAAGAAGACTTCACTCTTTCTATTACAGATGATGTTACCCACAAATCACTTGAAAGAACAGACCTTAAAATTAGGCAAGAAGGAACAACAAGATGTAAATTCTGGGGCTTTGGATCCGACGGAACAGTTGGTGCTAACAAACAAGCTATCAAAATCATCGGTGATAACACAGATATGTATGCCCAAGGTTACTTCGACTATGATTCTAAAAAATCAGGTGGTTTAACAATATCTCACTTAAGATTTGGTAAAAAACCTATCAGATCAACTTACTTATTGGACGAAGCTGACTTTATGTCATGTTCAAAACCTGCTTATGTTCACCAATATGATTTATTAAAAGGCTTAAAAGATGGTGGTACTTTCTTATTAAACTGCCAATGGTCAGAAGATGAGTTAGATTCACACTTACCAGCAAGCATGAAAAGATACATGTATGATCATAAGATTAACTTCTATATAATCGATGCATCTGATATAGCAGTAGAAATTGGACTTGGTTCAAGAACAAACATGATTATGCAATCAGCCTTCTTCAATCTTGCAAATGTAATTCCACAAGAAGAAGCAGTTAAACATCTAAAAGAGTCTATAGTTAAGGCTTACGGTCACAAGGGTGATGATGTTGTAAACATGAACTACAAAGCTGTAGATATGGGCAAAGATGCTGTTAAGAAAATAGAAATTCCTGAAAGCTGGAAAGATGCAGTTGATGAAAAGAAAGAAGAAAAAGAACTTCCAGAATTTATCAAAAACATTGTTAAACCAATGCTTGAACAAAAAGAAGATGATATTCCTGTATCAGCCTTTGTAGGAATAGAAGATGGAGCATTTGAACCAGGTACAACTCAATATGAAAAGAGAGGTATTGCTTTAACAGTACCTGAATGGCAAATAGACAATTGTATCCAATGTAACCAATGTTCATATGTATGTCCTCATGCTGTAATTAGACCATTCTTAGTAACAGAAGAAGAAAAAGCAAATGCACCTGAAGGATTTGAAACAAAGAAAGCAATTGGTAAAGGAATGGATGGATATGAATTTAGAATTCAAGTTTCTCCATTAGATTGTACTGGCTGTGGAAACTGTGCAGATGTATGTCCAGCTCCTACAAAAGCTTTGCTAATGAAGCCTTTCGAAGAACAAGTAGAAAAAGAAAAAGATCATTGGGAATATGCTCACCATACAGTTGGATATAAAGATAATCTTATGGATGCAGGAACACTTAAAGGTTCTCAATTCAAACAACCATTACTAGAGTTCTCAGGAGCTTGTGCAGGTTGTGGAGAAACTCCATATGCTAAATTAGTAACTCAATTATTTGGTGATAGAATGTATATTGCTAATGCAACAGGATGTTCATCAATTTGGGGAGCAAGTGCACCAGCAATACCATATACAACAAATGCTTGTGGTCAAGGTCCAGCTTGGGGTAACTCATTATTTGAAGATGCTGCAGAATATGGCTATGGTATGAAGCTTGCTAACGATTCTAACAGACTTCAACTTGAAACATATATGAATCAATTTATAGAGCTTGATGTAGATTCTGAACTTAACCAAGCCTTCCAAGAATGGATTGAAGGAAAAGAAGAAGTAAACTCATCAAAAGAAGCAGCAGCTAAAATTCTTAACCTAAAAGACAAAAAGATAGATAATGAAGAAGCTTCTGATTTATTAAGAAAGATTTATAACCTAGAAGACTTCCTAATCAAAAAATCAATCTGGATCTTCGGTGGTGACGGTTGGAGTTACGATATCGGATTTGGTGGACTAGATCATGTACTTGCATCTGGTGAAAATATCAATGTACTAGTATTTGATACAGAAGTTTACTCAAATACAGGTGGACAATCTTCTAAATCTACCCCATTATCAGCAGTAGCACAATTTGCCGCTTCTGGTAAAAAGGTTAGAAAGAAAGATCTTGGTTTAATGATGACATCATATGGTTATGTATATGTAGCCCAAGTAGCTATGGGTGCTAACCAAAACCAAACCTTAAAGGCTATAAAAGAAGCTGAAAGCTATAACGGACCTTCCCTAATTATAGCTTATGCTCCATGTATTAACCATGGTATTAGAATTGGAATGGGTAAATCTCAATTTAGAGAAAAACAAGCTGTTGAAGCTGGTTACTGGCACTTATGGAGATTCGATCCAAGACTATCTGATCAAGGAAAGAATCCATTCCAATTAGACTCTAAAGAACCAAAAGAATCATTCCAAGAATTCTTACAAGGAGAAGTAAGATACTCTTCACTAAAGAGATCATTCCCAGAAACAGCAGATGCTCTATATGCTGAAGCTGAAAAAGCTGCAAAAGATAGATATGAAACATATAAGAGATTAGCTGGTAAATAGAGTTTAAAATAAAATAGAAATTTTAAAGGTGATGGTACACAATAAGTAAAATTATTGTGGTCATCGCCTTTTTTGTAGTTGAAATTTTTTAAAAATAAATATTTTGACTTGTAGCACATATAGATATTGACAAAATCTATATGTTATTGTACTATTATAACAGTTAATACACTATAAACAGTTGGAGTTATATATGAATATTCAAATTGATAATTCAAGTAATGATCCACTTTATCTACAAATCAAAAATCAGATAAAGGCACAAATAATAAGTGGAGATTTAAATGTAGGAGAACAACTACCATCAATTAGATATATGGCAAAAGAGCTTAGAATTTCTATGATTACTGCAAAAAGAGCTTTTGATGAGTTAGAGTTAGAAGGATTTATTGATTCAGTCCAGGGAAAGGGGAATTTTGTTGCACCACAAAATAAAGAACTTATCAAAGAAGAGTATCTAAAAAAGATTGAAGAAAATCTACAAGAAGCTATAAAATTAGCAAAGTTTGTAAATATTGGTAATGATGAGCTATTAGAAATGTTAAATAATTACTTGGAGGAAATTTATGACTAATACTATTGAAATTAAAAATCTTGAGAAAAGATTTGATAGTTTTACACTTGGTCCAATAAATCTTGATATACCTAAGGGAACTATAGTGGGGTATATAGGTCAAAATGGTGCTGGTAAATCTACTACTATTAAGTTGATATTAGGTTTACTTAGTTGTGATAATGGTGATATCAAGCTATTTGGCGACTACAAACCAAAAGATGTATTTATAAAAGACAGAATAGGTGTAGTTTTTGACGATCTACTTCTTCCTGAAGAGTTAAATCTATTAGATGTGGAAAAATTTTTTTCAGGCGTCTATAAAAATCGGGAAAAAGAAGTTTTCTTATCACTGGTAAAAAGTTTTAAATTAAATATAAAACAAAAAATAAAATCCTATTCAAGAGGTATGAAAATGAAACTTTCTATGGCAATAGCTTTATCACATCATGCTGATCTCTTAATTTTGGATGAAGCGACAAGTGGACTAGATCCTATTGTTAGAGAGGAAATATTAGATTTACTTCTTGATTTTATGTTAGATGAGAACCATACTATATTAATTTCTTCCCATATTTTATCAGATCTTGAAAAAATCGCCGATTATATAGCTTTTATCAATAATGGTAAAATTTTATTCATGGAAAGAAAGGATAAATTGGAAGAAGAATATGGGATGTGTTCCTTGTCAAATCAACAGGCAGAAAAATTAGATAAAAGTGCTATAGTTGGACGTAGAACGCACTCTTTTGGTCAAGAACTATTAGTTAAAAAATCCCTCATACCTAAAGATATTAAGATTCAAAAACCCTCTATAGAAGATATAATGATTTATTATGTTAAAGGAGAAAATGAAAAATGAAAGCTTTAATAAGAAAAGACTTGGCAACTATTAAAAACACTCTAATATTAGTTTTATTAGTATGTATAGTTATTGGATTTTATGCATTTAATCAAAAAATTTATATAATGATTCCAGCGATTTATATTGTTATGTCTTTAATTCTAACATCTATAGCACAAGGATATGATGTCAAAGCAAATTTTGAACAGTTTGCATTTTGCCTGCCAATAGATAGGAAAGACTATGTTTTTTCTAAGTTATTTATTGCCTTTGCCTTTGGAATTTTGGCTGCTTTTAGTATATTTATTATCCTTAGTATAAAAACAAGCATAAAAACTGTAAATATTACACTTTTTTCTCTACTTAGTTTTATAACTTGTCTTTTAGTATCAGCAATACAATTACCATTTTCCTTAAAATTTGGAACAGAAAAAGGGAAAATTGTCTTTATAGTAACATATGCTTTGATTTTTATTTGTATTTCCTTATTAAAAGATCATATTACAGAAATGGTTAGATATTTGAACTCTTATTCAGCTATTACCATAGGCTTTAGTGTTTGTTTTATTTGTTTGTTAATTATTAGCTTATGCGTCTATATATCTATTAAAGTAATACAAAATAAAGAATTTTGACTAATAATCTTATGCTTAATTATAAATAATGTGAGAATCTCTTAGAATAAAGGGATTCTATTTTTGTAGAAAAAACTTTATAAAAAGGTCAGAAATTATGAATTATATGCTAAAAATGGTATAATTTTTAATATATGTATAAATTAAAAAATGGAGGAGTATATGTCAATTAAGTATGTAAACAATTACGGAAAAGTAAGTATAGATGATTCTGTAATTGCAAATATTGCATGTGCATCTGTTATGTCAAGCTATGGAGTAGTAGGACTAGCTAGTAAAAGTACAAAAGATGGAATATATAAATTATTAGGAATAAACAACATGGACAGAGGTGTTCATGTAGAAAGAAATATCGATGGAAGCGTAAATGTAAACATATCTTTAATTTTGGAATATGGGGTCAGGATTGCCGTTGTATGTGAAAATATTATTGATAATGTTAAATACAATATAGAAAAGTCACTTAATATTGGAGTCAGTGAAGTTAATATTGTAGTTCAAGGAATCAGGAAATAGGTGAAAGATGAGAGAAATTGATGCTAATGAACTTGTTTTTATGATAAACAAGGCTTATGAATTTTTGAATGAGAATAAGGATCATGTAGATAAATTAAATGTATTCCCAGTTCCAGATGGAGATACAGGTACCAATATGACTATGACTATGAAATCTGGAGTTGAAAAAGTAAAATCTTCAGATAAGTCTTCAATTGAAGATATTTGTAAGGCTCTTAGTCAAGGAACTCTTATGGGAGCTAGGGGAAACTCTGGTGTTATACTTTCTCAACTTTGTAGAGGTATGGCAAAAGCTACAAAGGGAAAAGAAAGAATAGGCAATGAAGAAATTAAAGCTATTTTTCTACAAGCACAAAAGACATCCTATAAGGCAGTTATGAAACCTACAGAAGGAACTATACTTACAGTTTGTAGGATGATGGCTGAAAAAGCTAGTGAAGCTTTTAATACTGATATGGATATAGAAGAATATCTTTATCTAATAATCTCTGCTGGTCAAAAAGCTCTCTTAAATACACCAAATCAACTTCCTGTTCTAAAAGAAGCTGGTGTAGTAGATTCTGGTGGTCAAGGTCTAATGTATCTTGTAGAAGGTGCTCTAAGAGCTTTAAACGAAGATTTCAATTTAGCAGAAGATATTGAAATTGAAGTAGAAAAACCTAAAAATTTCGCCATAAGCTTGGAAGTATTTACAGATGAACAAGGTAGCCAACAAATCAAAAAATCAATAGATCAACTTTCTTCTAATCCGATGTACGCTTATAATAAGAGTATTTTTAAATCAGACTTTGAAATAGATGAAATTGATAATATAGCTGATATTTTTACAAATAATGCTGGTCTAATTAAATTTGAGATTAAAAATATAAATCCTGACATAGATAAAAAGGTAAAACTAATGGCTAAGCCAAAGAAAAAATATGGTTTTATAGCGGTTTCTAGGGGAGAAGGATATGACAAGGTATTTGAAAGTCTAAATGTAGATAAAATTATTGCAGGTGGTCAGACTATGAATCCATCTACAGAAGATATTTTTAAGGCAATTGATGAAATAAATGCTGATAATATAATAATTTTTCCAAATAATAAAAACATAATTATGGCTGCAAAACAAGCTTGCCTTCTTTCAGAAAAAAACTGTGTAGTTGTAGAAACTCGTTCTATACCTGAGTCATTTTCTGCTATATTGACTTTTGATGATTCAAATAGTCTTGAAGAAAATCTTGAAGATATGAAAGAAGTAATAGAAGATTTAAAGGTTTGTGAAGTAAGCATTTCCATAAGAGATACTATAATAGGTGGTCTTAAAATCAAGAAGGATGATTATATTGGTATAGCAGATGGTAAAATTGTAGCAAGTGAGAATTCTATTTCTAATACGGGCTTTAAAACGTTGGAAAAAACTGTAGATAACAATACTTCCTTGATAACAATTTACTATGGTCAAGATATCAGTGATAGGGAAGCAAAAAAATTCCATAAATTCATATCTAAAAAATTCAAGGGCGTAGATGTTGATTTAATATACGGTGGTCAACCAGTATATTATTATACAATCACTATAGAATAGGGATAATATGGATCTAAAAGATCTAAAAGGTATAGGAAAAAAAAGAGAAGAAGCACTTAATAAGCTTGATATTTATACAATAAGTGATCTATACAATTATTATCCTCGTGAATACGAAGATAGGTCAAAAAAAATGATTCTACCTAAAGCAAGAGAAGATATTAAGTATTTTTTTAGGTGGAAGATTGAAAGTAAGCTTTATTATCATAGGAGTGGATCATATCAATTAAGCTATTTATATGCAAGTGAGAAAAAGGAAAAAATTAAAATTATATATTTTAATGATAAATTTACTCCGCAAAAGCTCCTAATAGGCAAAACTTACAATTTTTATTGTAAGATTGTAAGAAAAAATGGTTTTTATGAAGCCTATAACCCGATTTTTTCAGAGCTTGATGATAAAAAAACAATTGGGTCAATAATTGCACTTTATCCTCTGACTAAGGGTTTAAATTTAAAGACCCTAAGGAAACTTATACAAGAATCCCTAAAATATTATGATAAAAATGAAGAAGTTATAGATAAAGAAACTTTAGAATATTTTAAGTTAAATAAGAGAGAAGAAAACCTAAATCAAATTCATTTTCCAAAAACTATTAAAGACTTAAAAAAAGCAAAAAGTCAAATAAAGATAAATGACTTATTAAAAGATTTATACTTTTTGGATCTGGTAAAAAATCAAAAGTATACAAAACAAAGCCTAAAACTATCTTATAATTTGCCAGAAATTTTGAATAAGCTTGATTTTGCTTTGACTAGGGGGCAGAAAAGATCTCTTTTAGAAATACTAAAGGATTCTTTGTCAGAAAAGCCAATGAATAGGCTTTTGTGTGGTGATGTTGGCTCTGGTAAGACTATAGTTGCTATTTTGACTATGATAATATTTGCCATAAATGGCTATCAATCTGCTATGATGGTTCCAACTGAAGTATTAGCTATACAACAATTTGAAAAAAATAAAGATTTTATAGAATCTTTTGGGCTTAAAGTTTCTTTGATTACATCATCAAGTAAAGATAAAAAAACTTTAAAAGATTTTTTAGCAGATGGGAAAATAGATATTATTATAGGTACTCATGCTTTGATACAAGAAGATGTTTCTTTTAAAAATCTAAAACTTGTTGTTAATGATGAACAACACAGGTTTGGTGTTATGCAAAGGCAAAAACTTGCCCAAAAAGGAATAAATCCTAACTATTTAACCATGACAGCAACTCCCATACCCAGAACTCTCTATTTAAAAATTGCCAAGCTTTTGGATATATCAATTATAGATGAATTACCCAAAAACAGACTCCCAATAGAAACTGAGATTATTTCTAATACAATGGAAGAAACTTTATTTGAAAAGTTATTTGAAAATCTTAGAAATAAAAGACAGATTTATGTCGTTTCAAATAATATAGATGGAGAAGACCGATATTCAGTTGAAAATCTTTACAAAAAATACAAAAAAGTTTTTAGAGACTATAGAATTGAAAAACTCCACGGTAAGCTCAATCCTAACGAAAAAGAACAGATTTTAAAAGATTTTTCTAAAGGCATAATTGATATATTGATTACTACAACCGTTATAGAAGTAGGCATAGATGTAAAAAATGCTTCTGTTATGGTTATTTATAATGCTAGTATGTTTGGCTTATCAACTCTTCACCAACTTAGAGGTAGAGTAGGTAGGGGGCCATACAAATCTTATTGTTATCTTGTTAGCAATAAAGAAAGCCCTAGCAAAAAGCTTGAAATTTTAAAGAAAAGCAATGATGGCTTTGAAATAGCAAAATATGATTTGGAAATGAGAGGTGGTGGAAAAATTCTATCAACTATTCAACATGGTAAAAATTTGGAAAACATCGACTATCTCTCAATGACCAAAGAAGAAATAGATAAGGCCTTTGAAATTTATTTCTATACTAAGGAAAATAATTTTTGCGGTGTAAATTTTAACTATATAAAGAAGTATTTTAATTTAGATAGAGGGATTATTTTAAACTAATGAGAGTAGTAGCAGGAAAATATAAAGGATACAATATAAAATCACCAAAAGCAACAAATTCCAGGCCTACTGACAATAAGGTAAAAGAGGCAATTTTTGCTATGCTCTATCCTATAAAAGATGAAGCATGTGCTCTTGATCTATTCGCATGCACTGGTCAGATGGGTATAGAGTTTTTGTCAAGGGGAGCAAAATACGTTGTTTTTAACGAATTAAACTTTAAAAACTATGATGTACTAAAAGAAAATCTTTCAAATATTAAGGCATTAAATTTTAAGACCTACAAGAAAGATTTTAGAAAATGTTTAGAAAGTCTAAATGAACTTGGTGAATCTTTTGACTATATTTTTTTAGATCCTCCCTATAAGGATGATTATATTTATACAAGCTTGAAATTAATTTTAAAATATGATTTACTAAGTAAAGAAGGTATAATAATTACCGAATCAGATAGAAATTTAGATTTTTCTGATGAATTTGCTTTACAAATTATTAAAGAAAAATCTTATGGAAGGAAAGTAATAAAGTTTTACAAACAATATGAGAGCGATATATCCAGGTAGCTTTGATCCCTTGACTATTGGACATTTAGATATAATTACAAGAATGAACGAAATGTTCGATGAGGTTATCGTTGCTATATTAATTAATGAAGAAAAAAAACATTTCTTTACTTTGCAAGAAAGAAAAGAAATGATTCTAAAAGAAATAGAAAATTATAATTTAGACAAGGTTACTGTTATGATCTTTGATGGACTTTTGGTAAATTTTGCCAAAAAAGTTGGAGCAAAAGTTGTTGTTAGAGGGCTTAGAGCTGTAACTGATTATGAATATGAAACCAAAATTGCACAATTTAACTCAAGCCTATATCCAGGTCTTGAGACAGTGTTTTTGTTGAGTGATCCTAGATATTCATACATAAGTTCTAGTGGTGTTAGAGAAGTTGCACATTTTAAAGGCGATGTTTCACCTTATGTTACTCAAAATGTGGAACAAGAGATAAAGAAGAAATTTTATTAGCATAAGAGGAGGAAACGATGGCAAATATTAATGAATTAATTAATGAGATTGAAGACATAATGGATGAGGCAAGCTCTGTCCCATTTTCAAGAAAGGTATCTGTAGATCCAGATGAGATTTATGAGATAACTAAGGAAATGAGAGAATCTTTGCCAGAAGAAATTAAGAGTGCTCAATGGGTGGAATCTGAAAAAGATAGAATCTTGTCAGAGGCAAAGTCAGAAGCAAAATCTGTAATTGATAAGGCAAATAACGACATTTCAACTTTTAAAGAACAAGCTAGAAACCAATACCAACAAATGGTTAGCGAACATGAAATTACAATGCAAGCTAAACAAGAAGCAAATAGAATTATCCAAGAAGCTAAAACAGAAGCTTTGAGTATCAGAAAGCAATCTTATGATTATGTTGACAGGCTATTTTCTTCATCTGCCGAAAACTTTAGCCAATTAGCACAATCGCTAGATAAGAACAGAAGACATATTTTAGAAGATAAATAAGAAATGAAAGCTCTTGTAGAATAAATTTTTCCCTGCAAGAGCTTTTGCTTATTTAGGCTTGTATTTACTGCAAAATAAATTTTCTAGTAAAGTCAAAGTCAATAGGTCTTCCAATATTCATATTATATAGGTTGGAAGCTTTTATATTTGATTCTAAGGCTATTTTTTCATAATCCTTTAAGTTTTTCAAATCTTTTTTACTTATTACTTTTTTTATAGGTCTAGATGCCAAAAATTTCATAGCACTTTTCTTGCAGCAAAGAACTCTTACAAAGTCTATATCAAACTGGTTAAAAGATTTTTTGTTTTCAAGTAAATAGTTTAGAGAAAGTCTTCGTATCCTAGAGGAAGTAAATCTTGTAGCAGTGGACTTATTAACAAATTCATCAAAAGAATTACAAGTTTTAATATTTTTGTAAAACAAATTATCCATACCGTCTTCAAAACAAAGTATATCTGTCATTTCTGTTTTTTCTATCAAAAGTTTATACCTTAATAGATTGTAGAAATCATTAAGCTTAGGATAGGTCATATAAGTATTATAAAAGTTGTTTAAATAATAATAAGAGGCCTTAGGTAAGAGATTTTGCATGTTTTTCCTACAAAGATTTTTTCTTATTGCTGTTGAAGATGCATAAGTTTCATTGTTAATTTCTCTATCGCTATTTTTTGATAAAACTCTTTCTATTGGGACAAATTTAATATCTGCCTTTAATTGTTTAATCGCTTTTATATACTCAAAAGCCAAGATATTATTTGAAGTAAGAACTTTTTTATCTTCTAGGATATCTCCTACACTTAGATAAGAACTTTTGGTATATGAGTAACCTTGCTTGAGGTATTTTTTGAGATTTTGCTCTATATTTTCTTGGTGATTCAATATATAATTTATTAGTTCTTTAAAGTCTTTAGCGGATATATTTTCTATACCAAAGCAAAGGAAATCGACTCCTATTTTATTTAGTAGCTCTATATTTTTTTTAGCAAAAAAATTTGCTGCTTGTAGGCTTACAAAGTTTGGCATCTCTAAAACTAAGTCAAAACCAGCATATATGGCAGCTTGAGCCCTCCTAAATTTGTCTATAATAGCTGGCTCTCCTCTTTGAACAAAATCACCGCTCATTATAGTTAGAGCAAGGTCTGCCTTTGTTATTTCTTTTGATTTATCTAATAGATATTTATGGCCATTGTGAAATGGGTTAAATTCCGAAATTATTGCTAGAGTTTTCATATATTAAGTTTACCATATATTAATTTTCCTTTATAGGGTACTTATAGTTATAGCTTAAAATATCTGCGGTAAAATATTATAAATTCCTATAAAAAAATAACATTGAAAGTTAAAGAGATGATTTAAAATTTCATTTTTCAAATAATAAAATCTTTAATAATTATTGATAAATCAGGAATAAATAATTAAAAAATATGCCTATAAATCTAAAATGATTATAGGAATTTATGAGCTTCTTTGCCTAGATTGTAGGCTTTAGGCGACTTTACAATTTAAAAATATAATTTAAAATTATTTATATCTATTTAAACTTATGAGATGATATGGTATAATAATGTAAAACAAAAACTTAGGAGGACTTATGATTTCAGCAAATGATTTAAGAAAAGGTGTAACCTTTGAATATAATAATGATGTATACCAAGTGGTGGATTTTCAACATGTTAAGCCAGGAAAAGGTGCTGCATTTGTAAGAGCAAAAATTAGATCTGTAATGCAAGGTGGTACCAAAGATGTAACTTTTAACCCTAACGAAAAATTTGAACCAGCTCATATTTCTACAAAAGATATGCAATATTTATACAATGATGGAACTTTATATTACTTTATGGATCCAGAAAGCTTTGAACAAATTCCTGTAGAAAAAGAATCTGTATCAGAAGCTATTCCATATGTAAGAGAAAATGATATGGTCCAAATGAAATTTTACCAAGATAAACCATTTTCAATTGAAGCACCAAACTTTGTAGAGTTAAAAGTTGTAGAAACTGAGCCTGCTGTTAAGGGAGATACAGCTACAAATGTTACAAAACCTGCCACAGTAGAAACAGGAGCGGTTATTAATGTTCCAGTATTCGTATCTGAGGGAGATGTTATAAAAATTGATACCAGAAGTGGAGAGTACTTATCAAGAGTTTAAGGAGATATAATGAGCAATTCATTTAAAAATGGAAGTGTGAAAATAGCCAATGAAACTATTGAGTTTATAGCTAAAGAAGCTGCGGAAGAAATTAATGGTGTTTATGCATCTGAGGGAGGTTCTTTAAATAAAGAAAAACAAACACAAGCAAAATTAGTCTTTACAGAAAAAGGAATTGAAGTCAATTTATTTGTAGTTTTGTTTAAAAATGTAGAAGTCAGAAAAACTGTCAAAAAAATTCAAGAAAGAGTTAAGAAACAAATTGAAGTTATGACTGGTATAACAGTTAAAAGAGTAAATGTTTCTGTTGAGAAACTAATAATCTTATGACTAGGGTGGAAGAAAGAGAATGGGTTTTTAAAATAATTTTTGGAAATCTCTTTGATAGCCAAATGGATTTACAGGAAATTTTTGATAATTATGGTTTAGATTTTAATAAGGATGGTTTCATTTACAAGTCCTTGTCTTCCTATTTAAATGAAAAAGAAATAATCAATCAAATACTTATCGAAGAACTTGGTAAAAACTCATTTAATCGATTAAATAAAATAGATAAGTCAATCTTATCTTTGAGCATTAATGAAATTAAATTTTTGGCTATACCTGCTAGTGTTTCTATAAACGAAGCAGTTAATATCTCAAAAAAATATGCAGCACAAGATAGCTATAAATATATTAATAGTGTTTTAGGGTCTATAGTTAGAAAAGGTATGTAATGAGAAAAGCTTTAAGCGTTAAGCAATTTAATGAATATATCAAGTCATCTTTAAAACATGACCCTATCTTTCAAAACCTCCATGTAAAAGGTCAGGTCGCAAATTACAGAATATCACATGAGCACCTATACTTTTCCTTAAAAGAGGGGGATGATATTATTGACTGTGTTATCTATTATTACATAGATAAAGATATCAATACATCCTTTGATACAGGGGATGAAATTGAAATATACGGAAATCTTCTTTTTAATAATTATTCATCAAGGCTTGTAATAAATATAACAAAAATTGAGGAATTTGGAATATCAGAAGACTATAAGATTTTTATAAAATTAAGGGAAAATTTTCAAAAAAAAGGATATTTTGATTCTGATAAGAAAAAAGAAATACCAAAACTTCCTAAAAACATCGGCCTCATTACTTCCAAGGATGGGGCAGCTGTTGAGGACTATCTTAATGTGATAAATCAAGTTCCAAACGATATCACCGTTAGCTTTTATCCAGTAAAAGTTCAAGGCAAGAATTCAATTTATGAAATAATAAAGGCTTTAGATTACCTTGATAAGAAAAATTTAGATTTACTAGTAATAACAAGGGGCGGCGGCTCAAAGGAAGATTTAAATGTTTTTAATAGTCCTGAAATTGTTGAAAAAGTGTTTTCTTTGAAAACTCCTTTAATATCAGCTATAGGACATAAAATTGATCAGACTTTGATAGACTTGGTAGCAGATTTAAGTTTACAAACGCCCACAGAGGCAGCAAGCGTCACAGTAAGAAACTATTCATTTTTATTAAGAGATATAGATAATATCTATACTAAAATATTGAAGGCATATAGAGATAAGTTGTACTTATCTGATATAAAACTTTCTTTTTTGAAAAAAGATTTATATAAATTTGATCCTAAAAATTTAGTAAAAAAAAGGATAGATGATTTAAATGAATTAAACAAATCCTTTGAAAAACAAATTTTAGATATGCTTAATACTGAGAAAAATAAGCTTAATATCTTAGCTTATAGACTTAAATCAATTAAAAAAATGCTTGATATAGAAAAAAATAAGATACAAATTAAAGATATGGAAGGAAGGGAAATTTTCTCCAAGTTTTCACTTAAAAAAGGACAAGATATTAAAATTATCTTTAGTGATGGAGAAGTATTAGCGATAGTTAAAGATGAATGAAACATTTGAAGAGAATTACGAGAAGTTAAAAAAACTTTTAGAAGATTTAGAAAATACAAAAGATAATCTAGATCAATCTTTTAAAATATACTCTGAGGCCAAAGAATTGTATCAGAAATTAGAGAAGCAACTCGAGGACTACAAGGCTAAGGTTGATATAATAAGTGAGGAAAAATCAGTTGACTAAAGAAGATTTTTTAAAACTTTTAGCAGATGATAAAAAAATAATTGACAAAAGAATAGAAGAATTTTTCTCCAAACAAGAAAATAGGCTTGATCAAGCTGTTTATTATGCTATTGATGGCGGCAAAAGAATAAGACCTATAGTTTTTTTGGAAACTATAAAGATGTTAAGAGGTCAAGATTTTAACTTAATAGATTTAGATCTTGCTATTTCTTTAGAGATGATACATGCTTATTCTTTGATACATGATGATATGCCTAGTATGGATAATGATGATTTTCGCAGAGGTAAAGAAACTGTTCATAAAAAATACGGAGAAAGTATTGCCCTTTTGGCAGGAGATTATCTACTAAATACAGCTTATGAAAATATATTTAAACAAGCTATTAATGATTTAAATATTGGAAAAGCTGGTTACTATATGGCTAAATGTGCTGGAAAAAATGGCATGATAGATGGTCAATATTATGATATCTTTAAAAAAACATCTTATGATCTTTCTTATGTTTTAAAGGTCTATGAGAAAAAAACTGCTGGTCTTTTTATGGCAGCTTTAGTAGCAGCTGGTTTATCTTTGGGAAAGGACTGTGATACTATTCTTAAACTAAAAACATACGGCAAGTATCTAGGCCTATCATTCCAATTACAAGATGATTTGTTAGAAACTGAAACTGAAGATGAGCTAAATATTTTAAATGTCATATCAAAAGATAAGGCTAAAGAATACTTAGCTAAGTTTAACCAAGAAGCTAAAGAAGCAGTTAAGAATTTTGATAAAAATGATTTTCATGTTTTTTTAATTGATTATTTGTCAACAAGAACTAATTAAGAGGATTATATGAAAAAATACACTAGACAGAGATTAATATTAGATATTATTCAAAACAATGAAGTTAAGACTCAAAGTCAATTATCAGAAATCCTTAGGGACCATGGGGTAGATGCAACCCAAGCTACTATTTCTAGGGATATAAAAGAATTAAGAATATCAAAAGTACAAACAGATGATTACGATTATAGATATACAGTTGTAGATACAGTTTATGATTCTTTAAATGAAAGAATGGAAAAAATATTTAAGGAGTCTGTTCTTTCTGTAGAAAAATACCATTCTTTGATTGTAGTTAAAACTATAGCCTATACGGCAGCTGTTTGTGGTCAATTTATCACTAATGCTAAATTAGACAATATTGGTGGTATAGTCACAGGTCTTGACACAATATTTATAACACCAATCAGATTAGAAGGAATTGAAGAAGTGGTTGAAGAGTTAAGGGATATGGTGAAATAGCAATGTTATCAGAACTTTTTATCGATAACTTTGTGATAATAAAAAGACAACATATGTTTTTTGAGAATGGTTTTAATGTAATTACTGGAGAAACTGGTAGTGGTAAATCTTTAATATTAAATGCCATAAACTTACTTTTAGGCAAAAGAAGCGATAAGGATGTCGTTGGAAAGTTTTCTGATAAAACTATAATTGAAGGGGTATTTGAACTTAAGCCTAGGCAAATAAAAAATCTTGAGGAGAAAGATATTTCTTTTGATGATAATAAACTTATCATAACAAGGACTATTAGGAAAAACTCTTCATATGTTAGAATAAATTCTAGAGCTGCTAATCTTTCTTTGGTCAAAGAAATAACTGATAGCCTTATCGATATCTATAAGCAAGGCGACTCATCAAACTTCATGGATAAGAAAAATTATTTAGATATAATTGATTCCTATAGTAAAGATAAGGAAACTATAGATTTAAGAAAAGAATTAAAAAATTTATATGAAGAAAAAATTAAGTTAATAGAAAAATATGAGCACTTTGATTTATCTGAAGAGGAAATTCAAAGAGAAAAAGAACTAATAAACTATCAGATAGATGATATTAGAGAAATTGATTTGGATACCCTTGATGAAGAGGCTTTAGATGAAGAATATAAGAAGCTAAACAATATTACAGATTTAAAAGAGGCAATAGAAAAAAGTTCTGATCTAATTTCAAGCATATCTTATGATTCTGTTACAATATCTACTCTTTTATCAGAAGTTGATTACAACCTTTCAAAATATGCAGATTTTGATAATGAAACCAGAGATTTCTACTCAAGATTAACTAATATAGCCGATGAACTTGATCAACTGTATATGGATTTAGATTCTTATAAAAATCGACTTGACCAAGATCCAGAAAGACTTAATCAGCTTGAGCTTCTTACACAAAAGATTTTTGATTTGAAAAGAAAGTATGGAAACACAATTGATGAGATTAAAACTTATAATGATTCAATCATAAGAAGACTAGAAGAGCTTGATGAAATAACAGATTTAAAGGCAAATATCAATAATAAAATTTCAGAACTTGATAGAAAACTTCAAAGTAAAGCCAAAAATTTACATGAAATAAGAGTAAAAAAAAGTAAGATACTAGAAGAAAAAATCAAAGATGAAATTAAGTCATTAAATATTGTAAATGCTAAATTTAAAATTTTATTTAAACAAAGTCCAAATATAGGACCAAAAGGCAATGACGATTTGGATTTTTTAATAAGAACAAACAAGGGAGAAGATTTAAAAAGTTTGTCTAAAACAGCTTCAGGAGGAGAAATATCAAGAATTATGCTATCTTTCAAAAAAGTTTTTGCAGACTTTGATGACATAGATACCCTAATATTTGATGAAATAGATGCTGGTATATCAGGTAGGACTGCCCAAATAGTAGGTGAAAAAATCTTAGACTTATCTAAAAAAAGACAAATCATTGCAATAAGTCACTTGCCTCAGATAGCAACTTTGTCCAATAACCATATTTTGATATCAAAAACTGACCTAGATGAGTACACTGTTAGCCAACAAAAAACAATAAGTGGATCAGAGAGAATAGACGAAATAGCAAGGCTTATAGGTGGAGTAGATATTACTCCTACAACCATTAAGTCAGCTAAAGAAATGTTAGAAATGGCAGAGGAGTTAAAGAATGGATAAGAATACTAATTCTTATGAAACAACTATAAAATCCGAACAAATTTATGATGGTAAAATTTTAAGTCTTAGAGTAGATACTGTAGAATTACCTGACAAAAAATATTCTAAAAGAGAAATTGTTGACCATAAAAAAGGTGTTGGTATAATTGCCTTTGATGGTGATGATTCTTTATTTCTAGTAAGACAATATAGAAAAGCTATAGACACATATACTCTTGAAATTCCAGCAGGCTTAGTTGATGCCAATGAGGTGCCTATAGAAGCTGCAAAAAGAGAATTACAAGAAGAAATTGGATTTTATCCTGTAGATATAGAATATCTTTTTGATATGCATTCTTCTCCAGGATTTACCAATGATAAATTGTCATTTTTCATGGCTAAAGACCTAAAAGAATCCAAACTAGAACAAGATGAAGATGAATTTGTAGAAAAACTATCTTATAAGATTGATGATTTATTTGATATGGTTCAAAATGGGGAAATCACTGATGCAAAAACAATCATTGGCATAATGTATGCCATGAAAGTTAGAAATGAAGTAAAATGAATTTAAAGATTGATATAGAGGCTTATACAGGTCCTTTTGACGTTTTATTAAGGCTAATAGAAAAACAAAAACTTGATATCTATGATATAAAGATAGAAGATATTACTGCTCCTTACCTTGAAGAAATAAAAAAGATTGACATTCCTTTGGATGAGTTAAGTGAGTTTATTTACATATCTTCTATTTTGCTTGCTATAAAATCCAATAAACTTTTACCCAAAGAAGAAGACAATGACTTGGAAGAAGACCTGATAAAGTATTTAATAGAATACAAAAAAATAAAGTCTGTACAAGATGAATTTAAATATTTAGAAGAAGAAGGTTTGAAATATTTTTCAAAATATCAAGAAGACTTGTCAAAATACTCAGGGAAAGATGAGCTAATTATCCATGATGTTGGACTATTATCTAAAGAGTTTCAAAAACTAATGTTAAAGATTGGTGATAAGCCTTATACGAATCAAGTGATAAATCAAATAAAGGAGCTTGATGTCAATGATTATGTTGAAAAAATTAGAAAAACTCTAAATTTTTCAAGATCAATCAAGCTTATTGATATCACCAAAGAGATTAAAGACAAAAAAGCTTGCATAGCTACTTTTTTAGCTCTTTTAGAGTTGGTCAGAACTAAAGAGATATTCCTTAATGAAATTAAAGATAATTCTTTTGCAATCGTAAAGAGGTAAGTATGGATAAAGACTATTTAAAAGGAATTATTGAAGAAATTTTATATATTTGGGCTGATCCCATAGACTTGGATGATTTGTCAAAAATTATCTATGATTTCGATAAAAAAGATATCAAGATATGTTTGGAAGAGATGATAAAAGAAAGAAAAGAGAAAAATTCTGGATTATTGATAAAAGTATTTGATGGTAGATTTCAATTTGTAACTAGAAAAAAACATGAAAAATATATGGAAAAGCTAGTAAAATCATCTCCCAAAAAACTTACAAACTCAGCCATGGAGACCCTATCAATTATCGCCTATAAACAACCAATTACTAGGGCAGAAATTGACAAAATAAGAGGGATGAATTCTCAGTCAACTATAGATTCACTTATAACAAAGGGACTTATCAAGGAAAATGGTAGGCTTGATAAGATAGGAAAGCCAATAATATATGTTACAACTAGTCAGTTTCTAAGATATTTTGATATAGAAAGCCTAGATCAATTGCCAGAAATTGAATATGTGGATTTGCTAGAAGAAGATGATAAAGATGAGAATTAATAAGTATATAGCTCAATCAGGCATCTGTTCAAGAAGAAAAGCAGAAGAACTTATAAAAGATAAAAGAGTAGAGGTCAATGGAATAATTGTGGATGATTTATCCTTTAAGGTTGACAAAGATGACACAATCTTTGTTGATGGGAAGCGAATAGATATAGAAAATAAATTTTATTACAAATTAAATAAGCCTGTTGGTTATATCAGTTCAAACTATGACCCGCATAATAATAAAAATTTGGAAACTTTATTAGATATTGATCAAAGATTTTTTTGTGCTGGAAGACTTGATATGGATAGTCATGGGCTAATGATAATAACTAATGATGGCTACATGGTTAATAGACTTATACACCCTAAGTTTGAAGTGAAAAAAGAATACATAGTTAAGGTTGATAAACTACTTAACAATAAACAAGAATATCTTTTTGAAAAGCCACTCAAGCTTGGCCATGGTCAAATAGCTTACAAGCAAGAATTGAAAATCATTAACAAAAAAGATAAAATATACAAGGTTATTATAAGTCAAGGTTATAAGAGACAGATTAGAAGAATGTTTGCTATGTTTTCTTCCCAAGTAATTGATTTAAAAAGAATAAAAATAGGGCAAATAGAGCTAGGAAATTTGGAAGATGGTTCTTATGAAAAACTTAGCAAAAAAGAAATGGAATTTTTATCAAGTCTATAAATTAAAATCTAAGAGGAAATAATGGTAGATATAGCAGTAATAGGTGGTGGACCTTCAGGGGCTTTTGCAGCGATTTGGTCAAAAAATGCTAATAATAGGGTTACAATTTTTGAAAAAAACGAAAAATTGGGAAAAAAACTATATATAACTGGCAAAGGTAGATGTAATCTTACAAATGCCAAAATTTACGATGAATTTTTGGAAAATATAGTAGTAAATAAAAAATTTCTTTATAGCTCTTTTAATAAGTTTGATAATTTTTCTATGATAGATTATTGTCAAAATAATGGCCTAAAACTTGAAATTCAAAGGGGTGCAAGGGTCTTTCCAAAAAGTGAAAAATCTTCTGATGTGATTAAATTTTTGGAAGATAGATTAAATGAAAAGGGTGTTTTGATAAAATATAGAGAAGAGGTAAAGAGCGTTTATAAAGAGAATTCATGCTTCTATATAAAAACATCCAAGACATCTTATAAGTTTGATAAAGTAGTTATTGCTACTGGAGGCCTATCTTATCCTCTTACAGGATCTACAGGTGATGGATATAAATTCGCCTATAAATTTGGTCATAAGATAATAGATCCTGTTCCAGGTCTTTGTCCTATAAGGATAAAAAACAACGATACTAAAAACCTAGAAGGTATTAGTTTAAAAAATATAAATTTACATGTAAAGACAAAAAATAAAGATTTGGATGAATTTGGCGATTTATTGTTTACAAAAGATGGTATATCTGGCCCCGTTACTTTAACCATGTCATCTAGAATAAATAGACTTAAAGTATCTCAAATGTTTATAGACCTAAAGCCAGCCTTATCTTTCCAAAAGCTTGAGAAAAGAATACTTAGAGATATAGAGCAAAACCCAAATCTAGATATAGCAAACAATTTGAAAAAATTACTATTAAATGCCTTTATTCCTATAATATTAGTTAGATCAAAAATAGGGGCTCATAAAAAATCTAATCAAATAACTAAAGCAGAAAGAGAAAATTTGGTCAAAAATATAAAAGAGTTTTATCTTGATTTTAATGGCTTAGAAAAAATATCAAGGGCAGTAATTACATCTGGCGGTATAGACTTAAAAGATGTAGATCCAAAAACTATGGAATCTAAGTTAATTGAGGGTCTTTATTTTGTGGGTGAGGTTTTGGACCTTGATGGTTTTACTGGTGGCTATAATTTACAAATAGCTTTTACAACAGCATATGCTTGTGGCATTTCTATAAAGGAGAGGACATGAAAGATAATTATATAATAGCTATTGATGGACCAAGTGGTTCTGGAAAATCGACAATTTCAAAAAAATTGGCTGAAAAATTAAATATAGAATATCTAAATACAGGTTCAATGTATAGGGCTGTAACCAAGTATTTTTTGGATAATGATATAAAAAAAACAGATCATATTGATTTTTCCAAGGTATTTTGTAAGATAAAAATTAAGTTTGATAATAATAGAATATATTTAAATGATAAAGATATTACAGATGAGATTAGAAATGATATGATAACTAAAAATGTTTCTTGGGTTTCTTCTATTAGAGAAGTTAGGGAGTTTTTAGTTGACAGTCAAAGACAAATAGCTAAAGATTCTTCTTTTATTTTGGATGGTAGAGATATAGCAACAGTAGTTTTCCCTGATGCAAGGTATAAATTTTATCTAACGGCAAGTCCTAGGGTTAGGGCTCAAAGAAGATTTGATCAAGGAGAGCTTGATAAAAGTATTGATGAAATAGAAAAAGATATAATAAAAAGAGATGAGTACGACTCTACCAGAGCTTATTCTCCTTTAAAAAAAGCAAAAGATGCTATAGAGATAGACAGTTCAAAGCTTACAATAGATCAAACTATTGCTTTGATTATAAAAAAAATGGAAGAAAAAGATGCTTTATAAGTTTTTGAAAGTATTAGTAAAAATTATCATTTTTCCACTTTTTAGGATTGAAGTGCATGGTAAGGAAAATTTGCCAGCTGATGGAGCCTATATTATTTGTGGTAATCATTGGAGTAATTGGGACCCAATTATGGTTGCAGGAGCAATTGATAGAACCATATCATTTATGGCAAAGAAAGAATTATTTGAAATAAAGATAATTAAGGGACTTTTAAAAAAACTTTATGCCTTTCCTGTTGATAGGGATAAGACGGATTTAAAATCCTTAAGATATGCTGTTGACTTGATAAAGCAAGGTAAAATTTTGTGTATTTTCCCTGAAGGAACTAGAGTAAAACTTGCTCAAAGAAAAAATATCAAGGATGGTGCAGGCTATATAGCCCTAAGGGCCAAGGCTAATATTATACCAGTTGAGATTATTTCAACATATAAACCATTTAAAAAATCTTATATATATTTTAAAAAGCCACTTTATATAAGTGATTATACTAGTTATAAGAAAAAAGAAGCAATGGAGCTTTTAATGGATGATACATTTAAAGCTATATATGAAAATAGATTAGCTTTAATAGACAGTAAATAAAATTAGGAGGATTTTCTATCTTTATAGATAGGTCAATTAGAATGAAAGTAATTGTAGCAGAAAATTCAGGATTTTGTGGTGGAGTAAGAAGATCTGTAGAGCTTGCAGAGAAAGCTATAGAAAATAATGATAAGGTCTATTGTCTTGGAGAAATTGTTCATAATCCTAGTCAAGTTAAAATTTTAGAAGAGATGGGCATGGTCACAATAGATAAAGATGCTCTAGAAAGAATACATGATTCGACAGTTGTAATAAGAGCCCATGGTATAGATCAAAAAACAAAAGATCAAATAGTAAGAAATAATAACCAATTAATAGATGCTACTTGTCCAGTGCTCATAAATATATATAAAAAAATACAAGAAAAAGAAAAAGAAGGTTATAAGATAATAATTGTTGGAGATAAGAACCATCCTGAGATAAAAGCTATGGCATCTTACATAAAAAATGGTATAATAATAGTAGATGAGTCTGAAGCAAAAAATATTACAAATCAGTCAAAACTTTATGTTGTAAGTCAGACAACAAACAGAATTGATTTTTTTGAGAATATTGCTCATGAATTAGAGAAGAAAAATGATGATGTAGTAATAGAAAACACAATCTGCAAGGCTACAAAAATTAGACAAGACTCATGCCAAAGTCTATCTAAACAAGTGGATTGTATGGTTGTAGTTGGTGGTTTTAATAGTTCGAATACCAATAAGCTTTATCAAATAGCACAAAAGAATTGTAATAATGTTCTTAGAATTGAAACTGTTAAAGATCTACCTTTGCAAAAGCTCACTAATTTTAATATAATAGGGGTAATCGCTGGTGCGTCCACGCCAGATTTGGTTATCGAGGAGGTAGTAAGTAGGATGGAAGATTTAACAAACGAAGAATTTATGAACAGCATTGAAGATAGTATGAAAAAGATTTATCCTAGAGATGTTGTTAAAGGAACTATTATTGATGTGAAAGATGATGAAGTTTTCGTTGATATTCAATACAGATTTGATGGTATTGTAAAACTTGATGAAATGACAGAAGAAGAAGCTTCAAATCCAAAAGAACATTTTAATGTAGGTGATGAAGTAGATGTTTATGTAATTAAGTTGGACGATGGTGAAGGTAATGTTTCATTATCAACAAGAAGAGTTGAAGGTGTTAAAAACTGGAAAGTTCTTATAGAAAAATTTGAAAATGAAGAAAGTGTTGAAGGTGAAATTACAGGATTCAATAAAGGTGGTTTAACTGCAAAAGTTCTTGGAATCAATGGATTTATTCCTGCAAGCCACATAGCAACATATTTTGTTAAAAATTTCAAAAAATTTGTTGGTGAAACTTGGGAATTAAAAATCATCAGTATTGATGAAAGAAAAAATAGACTTGTTTTATCTAGAAAAGAAATTCTTGAAAGCTTATTAGATGAACAATGGGAAGGGCTAGAAGAAGGTCAAGTTGTAACAGGTAAGGTTGCAAGATTAACTGACTTTGGAGCTTTCATTGAAATCGGTAATCTAGATGGTTTACTTCACGTTTCAGATATTTCATGGAACAGAGTTGAACATCCTTCTGATGTTTTAAATGTTGGAGATGAAATTGAAGTAAAAATCCTTAAACTAAACAAAGAAAGAAATAGAATCTCTCTTGGAAGAAAGCAACTTTTAGATAAGCCATTTGATAGCTTTACAAAAGAACACGCTGTTGGAGATGTTGTTAAGGGTAAAGTTGTTAACCTATTAGACTTTGGTGCTTTTGTTGAAGTAAGCCAAGGGGTAGAAGGCTTGGTTCACGTTTCTGAAATTTCTTGGGAGCATGTAGAAAAACCATCTGATGAACTCAATGTTGGCGATGAAATTGATGTTAAGATTATTTCTATCGACAAAGATGAAGAGAAAATTGGTTTAAGTATTAAAGCTTTAACTGAACAACCAGAAAGACCAGAAAGAAAAGTAAGAAAACAAAATAATGATGAATCTAGAAAAGCTAATAGAGCTAATAGAAAAGCTGAAAGAAAAGCTAAGGATGATTCATTCGGAGATGAAGATCTAAATAATAATATAGGATTTGCTATAGAAGAAATGTTATCTGGTATTAAAATCGAAGATGACGATGATTCAAGCGAAGAATAAGCTTATATTTTAATAGAGGGGACTGTTGTAGATTTTTTTACAGCAGACCCTTTTTTTCTGTCAAGGAGTATATATATATGAATTTGAAAGCTTTAGAAAAATATAAAGATTATTTTAAAGGTAAAACTTACAATGTTACAACCTTTGGATGTCAAATGAATGAGCATGATTCTGAGCGCATTTCGTACTTATTAGAGGATTTAGGCTATAAGCATACTGACATTAGAGAAGAAGCTGATTTTATTCTATTTAATACATGTTTAGTAAGAGAGAATGCAGAGCTTAAACTTGTAGGTCAAATTTCTAGTCTCAAAAAAATTAAACAAGCTCATCCAGAAAAAATAATTGCTGTTTCTGGTTGTATGATGCAAACATCTACGGCTAGAGAAATGATAGAAAAAAATCATAAAGAAGTAGATATAATTTTTGGAACAAAAAATATAAATTCACTTCAAAATCTTATCTTTAAATATCTAGAAACTGGGGAAAGAGTTGTTGATGTTTCAACAGACCTTGTAAAAGATGATTTTGTAAAATATAATAGCAAAAATAATTTTCAAGCCTATGTAAATATTATGAGAGGTTGCGATAATTTCTGTTCCTATTGTATTGTCCCTCAAGCAAGGGGAAGAGAAGAATCCAGAAGACCTTCAAATATAATAGAAGAGGTTGAATATTTGGTGGCAAATGGTTATAAAGAAATAACTCTTTTGGGACAAAATGTAAACTCCTATGGTAATAAATCCGATTTTAATGTTACTTTCCCACAACTTTTAGATAAAATAGCATCTATAGATGGTCTTGAAAGACTTAGATTTACTACAAGTCATCCTAAGGATTTATCCAAAGACTTAATTAAGGTAATGAAAAACCACGACAATATATGTAAGTACTTCCATCTTCCACTTCAAAGCGGCTCTGATAAGGTGCTCAAAGATATGAATAGACGTTATACCCAAAAAGATTATATAGAAAAGGTAAAGATGCTTAGAGAAGAAATCCCAGAAATTGCCATATCTACAGATATTATTGTTGGTTTTCCAACAGAAACGGAAGAAGATTTCCTAGAAACTTTAAATGTTTGTAGAAAAGTTGGTTTTGATTATGCTTTTACCTTTATCTATTCACCAAGACCTAAAACCAAGGCTTACAAGCTTGCTACTATAGATAAAGATATAGTTCAGGATAGGTTCCAAAGACTATTGGATGAATTATATCCTACCTTCTATGAAAAAAATAAGGCCTATATAGGAACAAGGCATAAGGTCTTATTGGAATCAGTAAGTAAAAATGATCCTGATGTATTAACAGGAAGGACAGATACCAATAAATTAGTTCATGTTAAGGCTAGCAAATCTTTGGTTGGAAAAATTGTTGAAGTAGATATTAAAGAAAATACTTCCTTTACAATTACTGGAGATTTAGTTAAAATATATTAGTTATTATATATTGCAAATTGAAAGAATATAATAAAAATATTTCAATTTAAATTGAAATGAAATTAAATTTAGAGTATTATTACTAATGTAGTTTAAGAGCAAAATAAGGAGTTAGGATGAAAGCTTATGTTGTAAAAGCTAGAGCTAAACTTGGGAATTTGCCTAATCTAATAAATTATAAAAATTTAATAGGTGAACAAGATTTATATAGAAAATTTGATAAGGTCAAACAACTGCATCCATCTTTGCAAAAGATTAAAGATATAGATCAGGTTGAACATGAATTAGATTTTGAAATTAGTAGAAATATCAAATCTTTATCATATTTTCTAAATGGTTATGAAGAAGAATTTTTTGAAAAGTATGTTTCTGCATTTGAGATAAGGCTTATTCAAAATGTCATTCAAGGCATATTGAATAAGTCTTTAAACAATAGTTTATACTTATTTACAAATAATCCATTTTCTAAGAATCTTGTTATTAAAAAAGATATGAAATTTGAAGATTTCGTGGCTAGTTTAAAAAACACTCGATATCATAGAACTTTAGTACCGTTTTTAAATGAAAATATGTCAAAAGATTCTATGATTTTTTTAATTTCAAATTCTTTGACAAAATTTTATTTTAGAGATTTATTAGACTATTCTTCCAAATTTCCAAAAGATTTAGCCAAAAAAATACGAATATTTATAGGTAAGGAGATAGACTTATATAATATCGAGATGCTATATAGATTAATTTCATATTTTGACCTACCAGCCTATGAAATTTTTAACTATCTGATAGAAGGTGGTTACAAGTTAAAGGCTTATAAGTTAAAGAAATTATCAAATATGACCATTGATAAATTCAAAAAGGAGATGAAAGAAACTCCTTATGGTCATATTTTTTCTGGAATTTTCGATATTAATAAGGCTCTTATGGAAGAAAAACATAAAATTTACAAAGATTTAAGTAAAGAAGATAATGTTTTATATTTGATTTATGCAGTAAATTTATTAGTAATTTCAAATAATAATATTATATCAATCCTAAATATGGACGATAGCTTTACTAAGGAAGAACAAGAAAGTTTAATTGTAACGGGGTAATATTATGGCAGTTGAAAAAATGAGACTTGTAAATATTATGGGTCGACTCAAATATATAGATGATTTCTTGGAAGATGTCATAAAAATTGACGAGCTTGATCAGGTCGGAGCTTTAACGGAAATTCAAAATAGGGATTTTTCAATTAAAGCAACCGAGGAAAACATTGATAGAATTGAAGATTTTAACGATATTGAATCTTTTTTAGATAACGACCAAGAAATTATAGACAAGTTAGAAGATATTAAAGAAAATTTTGCTATTGCTGATAAAAAAGAAGGCCATAGAATAAGCACAGATGAAATAGATAAGATGTATTCTAAGCTTTCAGACCTAATAGCAAAGAAAAAAGAATTAGAAGAGCAAAAAGAAGAACTTGAAACATATGTCAAAAATTATGAAATCTTAAATAGAGAATCAATTGACATAGACAAGATTCAAAAGCTTAAATATTTTTCCTATAGGTTTGGTGAAATAAGTAAGGAAGGTAGATTTATCCTAAAGAATAATTACGAAAATATTCCTTCTACTATTATTCACTTAAACAACAGTGAAATAGCTGCAAATGCCTATAAGGAATATATCGATGAGATTATATCTATAGACGAATCTACTGTAGAGCTTAGAGAACAAACAGATAAAATTCTTGCAAATGAAAAAGAAAATGTTAATAATGTATCTGTTCATATGGAAAAAGAATTTTATAAGTCAACGAAAGATAGAGCTCAAGAACTTTATGATTCAATTATTTCAGAGGTAGATCAAGAAGTTAAGGATATAGAAAATCAATATAAGGATGAAAGTAAAAAGACTAAGGAAATATTTGATGCTAACAAAGATAAATTAGTGAAAAAATTCCTAAGAAAGATTACAAAGTAAGAGAAAGGAGGAAAGATTGAAGTTTTTAGAAAAACTTGGTTTTAAGGTAGGTAATGGCAAAAAAACTAAGAAAAATGAGATTAATGAAAGCTTCGGTAATGAAAATTATATTTTAATTTATCCAAAATCAGTTGAAGATGAAGTTAATCGTTCTGTAAACTCTATGGGCTTTATTGATAAAGAAATACCAAAGGACCTATCCTATGATAGTTTGGTAGAAAAACTAAATGAAACCGAGAGAGAGCTTAAAGTCTTAGACCAAGATCTCGAAAAAATTAAAGAAAAGAATAAAGAAGCCTTGGACAATGTTTCATATACCTTAGATTATTATAAAAAATCTTCAAAACTAAAGGATAAGATGGTAAAAGGAGAAAAATATTTCTACTTATCATCATGGGTTCCTGAAACAAAAATTGAGCAAGTAAGAAAGCTTGCAAATAAATATGAGGATACTTTAGTTTTGGAAAAAAAAGATCATGAGGTAGGACTGGTACCTCCAACCAAACTTAATAATAACAAACTTGTAAAGCCCTTCGAATTTCTAGTAAATATGTATGGCGCTCCAAATTATAACGAAATAGATCCAACTGGATTTTTTGCACTTACCTATTTGCTTTTATATGGAATGATGTTTGGAGATTTAGGGCAAGGCTTAATTTTTGTTATTTTAAGCTATTTTATAGGCAAAAAGAATGAAGTGTTTGGTAGCTTAATAAGAAGAATAGGAATATCAGCTTCCATATTTGGTCTCTTATATGGATCAGTATTTGGTATAGAAACTTTAATACCAACACTATTAATTAAGCCATTTGATAATATAATGACTGTCTTAATAGCGGCAGTAGGATTTGGTATAATTCTTTTAATTACATCTTATTGTTTGGGAATTTATAACAAATTAGTAAAACAAAAAGATTTGGAAGAAGGATTTTTTGGCAAAGAAGGCTTTGCTGGTCTTTTGATGATGATTTCTTTTGTATTTATTATTTTAAATTTGGTAGGCAAAAAAATTGTTGGTATGCCAATAGCAATAGGACTTTTAGTTATTTCTATTATTATGATGGTATTTAAAGAACCACTTTCTAATAGCTTATTAAGAAATTATCCACTTTACAGCACTAAAAAGAGCGATTATTATGTAGAAAGTTCCTTTTCTATCATAGAAGCCTTGTTATCAGTTTTCTCTAACCTAGTTTCATTTACCAGAGTTGGGGCCTTTGCTATAAACCACGTTGGCTTATATATGGCCTTTGAAGTAATTAGTAAACTTGTTGGGGGAGGATTTGTTGGTCTAATAATTTTGATTTTAGGAAATATTTTGATTATTGGACTTGAAGGAATGATAGTCTTCATTCAAGGATTGAGACTAGAGTTTTATGAAATGTTTAGTAAATATTATAAGGGCGATGGCTATAAATTTAGCCCAATCAGCCAAATAAATGAAAAATAAGGAGTTTAAATAATGATATTATATATAGCTTTACTAGCTTTAGCAGTAGTAACAATTACAATTTATTCAGGTTTATACCTATTAAAAAACAATGAAGATTCATCAAAAGCAAAAATTAAAAAAGCCTTAAAAATTAATTTATCTACCTTTTTACCTTTAATGATTATGATTATTGTATTAATCTTACCTTTCTCTTCAAAGGCAGCATCTACTGATGCAGCTGGTATGATGGCTACAAGTGCTGGTGCAGATGGGCTAAAATTCATAGGCGCAGCTTTATCAACAGGACTTGCAACAATTGGTACAGGTTATGCGGTAGGTACAGTAGGTTCTGCAGCTCTTGGTGCTATTTCAGAAGATGCATCTATCTTAGGTAGAACTATAATCTTCGTAGGACTTGCAGAAGGTATTGCTATCTTTGGTGTAATTATTTCTATCTTAATCCTTTACGCATAAAATGAAAGCAAAAATCATTACAGATAATAACAGTTTGCTACTTGGATTCAGACTGGGCGGCATAACAGGAGAGTTAATTACTGATAAGACTTTGCTTGCTGAAACCTTCTATAAATTCTCAAAAGAAAAGGATCTAGCCTTGATTATTTTTACCAAGTCTTCCTATAATCCTATTAGTGAGCTTGTAGAAGATTTCAGAGAACATCATACTACTCCACTTATAGTAGTATTAGATTGAAATGGAGGACTTATGATAGATATTAGTTCTAAACTCTCAAGCTTTAGAAGATTAGTTTGGGATGTTGAGAAAAAAAAGAGCGAAAAACAACTCTATGATTCTATTAATATATCAACGGATATTATTGAAAATAAAAAATCTGAACTAGAAAAATATATGAAAACTTATCTAGAAAAGAGAAAAGTTTTTGCCACTACAAGAAAAAATGAAATTGTTGCTAGAAAAACTGAAGAAGAAAAATCAACCTACAATTTATATAAGGAAGAACTTTTAAAAACAACTATAGATGAAATTAAAAAAGAACTTTTGGCCTATAGTAAAACTAGTGAGTATAAGACAAAATTGAAAGAAGAAGTCGAAGAAACATTTAATAAATTAAAGAAAAATTCAGACCAAGCTTACATCCTTCTGGTAAAAGAAGAAGATTTAAATCTTTTTGAAAAATATGATACAGAAATAATGAGTGATGCTAATCTAGGTGGTTTTATAATAGAGGATACAAACAAAACTTACCAATACGACTACACTTTAAAAAGAAAGCTAGATAATGAAAAATACGAAATAGGTAAAAAACTATATTCTCTAATGGAAGGCGGTGACTTAAACAATGACACCAACAATTAAAGTAATTAATGGACCTGTAGTTACAGCTAGAAATGCTAGCGGCCTAAAAATTAGAGAAATGGTTACAGTAGGTAGTTTAAAATTAATAGGAGAGGTAGTTTCTATCGAAAAAGACTTGGCTACTATACAAGTTTATGAAGATACAGCAGGTCTAAAAGTAGGAGAAGAGATAGAAACTACAGGAAGAGCTTTGTCTGTAAAGCTTGGACCAGGTATGGTTGGAAATATGTTCGATGGTATCCAAAGGCCTCTAAATCTGATAAAGCAAGAAAATGGATCTTTCATACCTTCTGGAGTAGGGCTTAAAAGCTTGGATGATGAAAAAATCTGGCAAGTCAATATTAAGGTAAAAGAAGGGGACAAGTTAAAATTTGGGGATATCTATGCTACTATAAAAGAAACCGAAACCATAGAGCATAAGCTTCTTTCTAATCTTGAAGGCCAAGTTGTTTCTGTTAAAGAATCTGGAAACTATAGACTTGAAGATACTATAGTAAAAGTAAAAACTGAACAAGGAGAAGAAGATTTAAAACTTTATCAATATTGGCCTGTTAGAAATCCTAGACCAGTAAAGAAAAATTTACCTTTATCAGAAGTTTTAGTTACTGGACAAAGAGTACTTGATATTTTCTTTCCAATAGCTAAGGGAGGTACTGTAGCTATCCCTGGAGGATTTGGTACTGGTAAAACTATGCTCCAACACCAACTTGCTCAATACGCTGATGCAGATATTATCGTTTATATTGGCTGTGGAGAACGTGGCAATGAGATGACTCAAGTATTGGAAGATTTCCCTAACCTTATAGATCCTAATACAGGAAGAGGTCTAATGGAAAGAACAATACTTATAGCAAATACTTCAAATATGCCTGTAGCAGCAAGAGAAGCCTCAATTTATACTGGTATAACAATAGCAGAATATTTTAGAGATATGGGATATGATGTTGCCTTAATGGCAGATTCTTCATCACGTTGGGCAGAAGCTCTAAGAGAAATCTCAGCAAGGCTTGAAGAAATACCAGCAGAAGAAGGCTATCCAGCATATTTAGGATCAAGACTTTCTCAATTCTATGAAAGAGCAGGATCTGTAGAAAACCTAAATGGGACAAAAGGCTCTGTAACTTTGATTGGAGCTGTAAGTCCTACAGGTGGTGATTTTTCAGAACCTGTTACAGAAAACACCAGAAGATGTGTAAATGTATTTTTGGGACTTGATAAGAACTTGGCATACTCAAGACATTATCCAGCTATAAACTGGTTATCCTCATATTCAAATTACTTAAATCAAATGAGAGATTTCTATGAAGATTTGACAGGTGAAGATGTAATTTCTTTGAGAAATGAAATGATGGAAATATTAACTGAAGAAGAAAAACTTCAATCCATAGTAATGCTAGTAGGTAGAGATGCTCTTTCTGCCTCACAAAAAAATGTTATGGATACAGCAAGCTTACTTAGAGTTGGTTATTTACAACAAAATGCCTTTAATGATGTAGATAAATATGTACCCCTTGAAAAACAAATACAAATGTTAAAACTAATAAAACATTACTATACTAGATCAAAAGAAGCTATAGACAAGGGTATATACTACGATAAAGTATACAATCCAAATTTAATCGCAGAGCTAACCAACATTAAATATAATATAGAAAATGACCAATTAGACAAATTTGTAGACATAAACACAAAAATTGATTCTTATTTCCAAAGCATTGAAGAGGGTGAAAATATATGAAAAAACAATATACAAAAATTAAAAAAATTGAATCTTCAATCATAGAATTAGAGAGAGTTGTTGATGTAGCCTATAAAGCTGTTGTAGAAATTCATGCTTTAAATATGGATTTTATAGGTCAAGTAGTAAAAATAGATGATGATACAATAACTGTAGAAGTATTTGCCGATACACAAGACTTCTCCTTAAATGACATTGTGGTTAGATTTGAAGAAAAGCCACTTGAAATTCCTTTATCAGAAAAAATCCTAGGTAGAACTTTTAATGGTATAGCAAGACCAATAGATGGTGGTGGGGAAATCTATAGTGACAATTTCTATACTGTAGAAGGTCAACCTTTAAACCCTGTATCAAGACTTTATCCAAGAGACTTCATACAAACAGGCATTTCTGCCATAGATTCACTAACAACTCTAATTCGTGGGCAAAAATTACCTATATTTTCTGGATCTGGTCTACCACACAATGAAATAGCTGCCCAAATAGTTAGACAAGCCAAGTTAAAAACCAATGAAGATTTCTGCTTTGTATTCGCAGCTATGGGAATCAAAAAAGATGAAGCCATGTTCTTTGATGATGCTTTCAAAAAAGCTGGTGTAAAAAATAAAGTAGTTATGTATGAAAATTTGGCAGATGATCCTATTATGGAAAGGATAATTACCCCAAAATGTGCCCTAACAGCAGCAGAATACCTTGCTTTTGAAAGACATAAGCATGTTTTGGTAATAATAACTGATATGACTTCCTATGCCGAAGCTTTAAGGGAAGTTTCTTCAATCAGACAAGAAGTTCCATCTCGTAAAGGCTATCCAGGATATCTATATTCTGATCTTGCAAGTTTATATGAAAGAGCTGGCATGATAGAAGGTGTAAAAGGCTCTGTAACGCTGATACCAATATTAACTATGCCAAATGATGACATAACCCATCCTGTTCCTGATCTTACAGGTTATATTACAGAAGGACAAATAGTAATAGATAGAAATCTTTATCAAAAAGGTGTATATCCACCTATCAATGTATTGCCATCTCTATCAAGGCTTATGAAAGATGGTATTGGTGAAGGCTATACAAGAGCTGACCATGAAGATTTGATGAACCAACTATATGAATCCTATTCTAAAGTACAAGATGTTAGAAGTATTTCTCAAATTGTTGGAGAAGATGACCTTTCAGATGTAGATAAAAAATACTTGGAATTTGGAAAAGTATTTGAAGAAAAGTTTTTATCTCAAGATCAATACGAAAATAGGGAGTTAGAAAAAACCCTGGATATGGGCTGGGATATTTTAAAAATTCTTCCAATTACAGAAATTCACAGAGTTTCAAATGAAAATAAGACTAAGTATTTAGGGGAAAATTATGGCACAAATTAAGCTACCTGCAACCAAGGCTAATCTAATAAAAGCTCAAGATCAATTGGGCCTTATGAATCAAGGCTATGATATACTTGATAAAAAAAGAAAAGCGTTGTTGCAACAATATAACCTAAAAATAGATGAAAGAAACAAGGTTAACGAAGAAGTAAACAAAACTATAAAATCTGTTTATAAGGTTATAAAAAAAGCCATTATTTCAGTTGGAGAAGAAAGCTTAAAAGAAGTAGCAGGATCTATTCCAGAAGATGACTCTCTAAGTCTTGAACAAATAAGTTTTATGCAAACAACCCTATACAAAATTAGCATGAAAGAAAAAAAACTTAGCCTTTCTTACTCATTCTATTCTACAAATGTATTATTTGACCAAGCCCTCATAGCCTTAAATGACTTAAAGAAAAAAGTTTACAGGTTAGCAGAACTTGATACAACAATAAATAACTTGAATAAGGAAATGAAAAAAACCTCTAAGAAAGTAAACTCTTTAGATAAGGTACAAATTCCAAAATACAACGATTTAATCAAAGAAATTTCTTCTCAAATAGAAGAAAGAGAAAGAGAAGAGTTTTCAAAAACAAAGATGGTCAAGGATAGAAAGCTAAAAGAAGAAAATTAAAAAGTTAGATGTAATAGCTTGTGTCAAAAATTTGAACTCTTCAATAAAGCATATTCGTTAACCACTATTAACAATCTTATTTATCTGGTATAGAAATTTCTATACTAGATAAATTTTTATTATATTTTTTAGTTATCTTTCAATTTTTAAGTAAATAATTATATTTCAAACACAATTTTACAATTGACCCTACAAAAGCGGAAATACTAATAAGCTCATAGGTATTTTTTCGACATTTATACTAGTTATTATTTTTTAACTGGTCTACTAATAAAAACAAAAATCAATAAGGACAATACCACTATAAGCATGTAAAATTTTGAGTCAATTTTTGTTAGATAAGAAAGAAGAAGAGAAACTGTGCTAATCAAGAAGCATAGTAAATAACCAATTTTTGTCCTTTCTATTGTTTTGTCCCAATCATAATTTTTTCTATCTTTTCCTAAGCTATTGTACCAAGTATATGTTTTTAAAAGTTTTTCTTTCTTTACATAAGTATGAAAAAAGAAAGATATACCACTAACCAATAATACAATTAAAATAAATATTTGAACACTAGTCATCAAATTTCCTCCTAAATTATCAATCTTATATAATATACCGAATTCTAATTGATAATGAAAGTTTAAAATATTTATTATAATATGTGATTTAAAAATAAGAAAAAAATGCTAGTATTTGGTATTTTATTAACAATTTAGCTATATATAATAAATATGAATATATTAAAGATTATCATATTAAATATAAAAGACATATAAAGTTGACTTTTGTTCTATATAATTTATAATAGAAAAGTATTAATGTTTTAATAAACATAGGCGATGAAGAAATTAATAGAGAGGGAAAAAATGAATAACAAACTAAAAGTAACAGGATTAGCATTAGCTTTATCACTTACATTTGCAGCATGCTCAAATAATAAAGATAAAAAAGAAAATGCTAGTTCTACATCAAGCGTAGAAACAAACGCAAGCACAGATCAAAAAGTATTGGCACCTACAAGTGTGGAAAAGGGATCAGCTGAAAAAGTAGAAATGTCTGATGCGCTTCTACATAGATCTTATCAAACTCCACACGGAGATAAATCTATTGCTAGAGTAGTTGTCTTAACTTCTGGAGATAAGATTGTAGATGTATCTTTAGATGAAATGCAATATTTTGATAAAGATTCTGACTTTGTAGGCTTACCAAGCTCAGATGGAGCATTTGGAAAAGGTGCAGCAGAGGGTAAAATCCTAGGTTCAAAAGTTGAAAATAGCGATGCATATTCTAAAAATATGGCAGAAAAAGCTGGTTCAAAAGTTAGCTTAGCTGACAATTACAAAGCAATAATTGACTTTGCAAAGGGTAAAACAATCTCTGAACTCGAAGATGTTTTAGCAAATGCCAATGAAGATGGAACAATTGACGGAGTTACAGGAGCAACACTTGCTGATACAGCTAATTATATCAAAGCTATAGTTGCTACAGCCAAAGATGATAAAATGGTTTCACCTGTTAAAGCAAAAGACATTAACAAAGTAAGCTTATACCAAAAATACGGTGCTCCTCATGGAGATCAATCCTTTGCTGATGTTGTTGTAGCTGTTGAAGATGGAGTTATAGTTGCTGCAAATATTGATGAATTACAATATTTTGGTGAAAATGGTATCGCTAAAGAAGGCACAGGATTCACAGAAGGTTATGCTGACCAAAAGAATCAATTAGCATCAAAACTAATGTCAAATGAAGAATATTCTAAACTTATGGCAGAAAAAGCTGGTTCAAAACATAGCCTAGCTGATAACTATAAGGCTATTGAAAACTTTGCTGTTGGTAAAACTACTGATGAAATTCAATCAGTAATTGACGAAAGTGAAAAAGGAAAACCAGTAGATGCTGTTTCTGAAGCTACTTTAGTAGATACAGCTAACTACCTACAATTAATTGTAGATGCAGTAAAAGAAAAATAAATAGTTAAAATATCGCCTAAAACACCTTGCTTAATGTGGGGTGTTTTTTATTTTAGCTAAAAATTTAGAGAAGATTTTTATAAGACATAAATCTTTAAAACTAGAATCAAAGTTTATAAGATCTTAAGCATAAAAAATCGTAAAATAATTTCTAATTATTTGACTTACAAATTCAAAATTTATAGGTATAATTATATAGTAATAATCATTTTCAATTAAATATTTCTTGTTAGAGGAGGAGTTTATGAAAGATTATAAAGTGATTTTAGTAGGTGATGGGGCAGTAGGCTCATCTTTTGCTTATGCATGTACAATTCTAGGAATAGGTAGGGAATTTGGAATTATAGATATAAATGAAGATAAGGCTAGTGGTGATGCCATGGACTTATCAGATATATTGAGTTTTTCAAATCCTAAGAATATATATAAAGCATCTTATGATGATTGTAAAGATGCAAAGGTTGTTGTGATAACAGCTGGTGCTGCTCAAAAAAAGGGAGAAACTAGACTTGATTTAGTTTATAAAAATTTAAAAATATTTAAAGATATGATAGGTAAAATTGTAGAAAGTGGTTTTGATGGAATATTTTTAGTAGCTTCAAATCCTGTAGATATATTAACTTATGCAACATGGAAATACTCAGGTTTTCATGCCAATAAGGTAATAGGATCAGGAACAACTTTAGACTCATCAAGATTTAAAAAAGAAATTGCTAAACTTGTAGGAGTTGACCCAAGATCTGTTGAAGCTTATATTTTGGGAGAACATGGTGATACAGAATTTCCAGTTTGGTCCCATACAAATATAGGTGGACTGCCCTTATATGAATGGGTTAAAAATAATAAAACGGATGAACTAGCTTTACTTGATGCATTTGATAAGGTTAAAAATGCAGGCTATGTTATTATTGAAAAAAAGGGAGCAACTTTTTATGGCATTGGTATGGCACTTGCCAAACTTACGCAAGCTATCCTAAATGATGAGAATTCTATATATCCTGTTTCTGTATATATGGATGGAGAATACGGTCTAAATAATCTATATATTAGTTCACCTGCGGTTATAAATAAAGATGGAATAAAATGGGTTATAGAAGTTCCATTAACCGAAACTGAGAATGAAAGGATGCAAAAATCAGCAAAAATTTTAAAATCCCTTATAAATGATACTATAGATTAATGAGGTTTTCATGAAAAATTATGAGCATATTATCAAAATGGAAGCAGTACTTGATAAGCATAGTGAAATTATAAAGAACTTTAATAGGCTTTTAGACGAATTTGAAAAAAGTCAAGAAGATTATCAAAAACTAAAAGATTACTATCTAAGTGATCAAATTAATGAAGATTTAGATAGATTAAACAAAGAAGAATTTCCTAAAGATTTAAAATGTGGGGTATTAAGTGAAGATGAAGTCTTTAATTTGATAGGAGATAACTACCAAACGGCTATTCACATGCTTGAAGTCGCTACAAAAATAATAAAAAATCATTAGAAAAGGGGTTGTTGTAGAAAAGTGTACAACAACCCTATATTTTATCTTTTTCTTTTTAAAGATTTAACAACAGCTGAAACTAATACTATTGAAAGTATTGCTTCTGGGATACCGTTGGTGATTATTGCACCAAATATGGTAGACCTAGCAGCTTCTACTGGGATAGAGAGGCGAGCTACATATTTTTCTGCATATAATAGATATATAAGTCCTAATACTAAGATGCTATTTGTCATAGTTCCTAAGAATGAAGAAATAGCAATGGCAAAATTATTATCTTTGTATTTTGCTGTTAAATACAACATTATAAGCGATATTAGCAAAAATACTACTGATAAAATTAGCTGATAAGCTTCTTTTTTTCCATTTATATTTTTATATAAAAGTGAAATTAAGAATGCAGATACTATTATCCATATAGCCATAGTAAACTTCCTAATTAAGGCATTATCTTTATTTTTTAAAGCCTTATATACATAAGCACTAACAAGGCCAATTAAAATTCTAGGAACCACAGCTATTAGTGGATTATAAAAAACAAATGAAATTGGACCTGGTCTAAGAACCGCATTTGCCATACTAGAAAGACCGAATAAAAGTCCAACAATACCTCCAACAAGAGGGCCTTCTACAATCGCTGCTATTATTACTGGTATATGCATGGTCGTAATGTTAATAAAACCTAGTGGTATAAAACCTAATGGAGTCAATCCTAATACTATAGTGATAGCTCCAAGCATCGCTGTAATTACTAATTGTCTTGTCTTTTTTTTATTATTCATATTTACCTCCTGATGCGATTCAAAAATGATATCGCTCGATTAAATTATATAACATAAATTGAATAATTCAAAAAAATTCTAAAGAGGCTAATATTTTTTTGATTTAAATTAAAAAAAACTACCCTTAATGAGTAGCTAAATTTTATACCTTATATTAAAGTATTGATATTTACTGAAATATAAAATGTTCTAATTGATTTTTTTTGGTGCGCCATCAGGGATTCGAACCCTGGACACCCTGATTAAGAGTCAGGTGCTCTACCAACTGAGCTAATGGCACTTAACAAGTACTTATATATAATACCATTAACTTCTTGCTTTGTCAAATTTTTTAATAAATTAACCAAATACTCACTATTTGATCTTTTAGTTGGTCAAAGCTCCGCGAATTTTCAGTATTTTTTAGGGAGTTTGGATCGTTAATAATAAACTTTCCATTTTCATAAGTATCTATAACCAAGATATGTCCTGATAAAGTAAAATTACCAGGTCCAACAGAAACAATTAAAGGCCCTTTTTCTAAAGCATTTATCATACTTTCTTCATCTATAGATATATTTTCTATAGACCTTTGATATTTATTAGCTTCATCTGTAAAAAATTGCCATGATATGCCATTTTCACTCATATAAGAATTTGCATCTTCTGCAATGGTTAGGGGAGTGATGGAAGAATCATTTTCTAATCTTGCTAAGACCATAGCCATTGATGTAGGTCCACATCCGGCAAAACCAATATTAGAGGAAGATAATGATTTATAAGCCCATCTTTTGTCCCGTTGGATATAGTAAGGTGTTAGTCTATTATAGTCTTTGCTTACTCCTTCTTGATAAGGAAAATCTGTAATATTATTTTCATAGTTATATACGAATTCTATTGTATCTGAATCATTGCCAATGAGTTTTTGTTCAATGTCACTTAAAGAATCAAAATTTTCCCAAAGCCATAGAACCATAGGATTATTATTAGCTTCTTTTTCGAGATTATTTTTTAGCTTACTATAATCAGCAGTTTTTTCTTGTCTGTAAGATAAATCAAAAATGCTAGCTAAATTAAAAGTTTCTCTAATTTTAAAAAAAGAAATAAGACCTACAAAGAGTATTGAAATTAGTAAGAGTCTTTTTATGAATTTTTTCATATTTTACCTAACTTTCTATAATGCTATCTATTTTCCTATCACGATCTTACTACAAAGGTTTCTATTTAACAATTAAAGAGATTTTACTTTAAAAATATGAGAATTGTGATATAATGTAAAAATAATGTTTCTTGGCACCCATTATAAAAAAATCAAGGAGGTGTAGAACGCAAGTGATATTGTCATAGTAGAAACACAAATAAATTTGTCAGTAATTCAATTAAAAATATTGTAAAATTATCTCTTAGGAGGTAATTGAAAATGAAAAAGGTGGATTTGACTATGAATGAGTATTTTGAAT
>JAQYEZ010000045.1 GCA_028723425.1 Peptoniphilaceae bacterium
CCCACTGCTGCCTCCCGTAGGAGTTTGGGCCGTGTCTCAGTCCCAATGTGGCCGTACACTCTCTCAAGCCGGCTACTGATCGCAGCCTTGGTGGGCCTTTATCTCACCAACTAGCTAATCAGACGCAAGTCCATCTTACACCACTAAGCACTTTGGTAAGGCTCTCATGCGAGAGTCTTACTTTATAGGGTATTATTCGTCGTTTCCAACGGCTATCCCCTTGTGTAAGGCAGGTTACTCACGTGTTACTCACCCGTCCGCCACTAATCCATTTGATTTTACTCCGAAGAGTTAAATTAAATTTCATCGTTCGACTTGCATGTGTTATGCACGCCGCCAGCGTTAATCCTGAGCCAGGATCAAACTCTCAATTATAGTTTGATCTTGACTTTTGTCATTTTCTTTTCGTTTTAGGTTACTCAAAGTCATTGCTTTGTTTAATTTTTATTTGATTTCCAAAGTTCAATTGTTATGACAACTGTTTGTCACCAACGAATATAATTATACGATGTTTTTTCATAGATGTCAAATATTTTTTAAAATTTTTATTTGCTTGGAAAATAGCCACTTATGAAAGCTTAAATCATAAAGCTGCTTGTTATAGACCTTTTTTTAATAATTTTTTTGATTTTTACTCAAACATTGATATTAAAGTAGACATTAAATCTTTAACAAGCTATTTATATTAATTTAAGTTTGGTTTATCAGATATATTTATATGGCAGTAGCCATTAGGATTTTTGTCTAAATAGTCTTGGTGGTAGTCTTCTGCAATTACAAAGTTTTTTAGTTTTTCGACTTGAACTTGTATCTTATTTTTTTCATTTTTTTGCTTTTTTTCTAAAAAAGTCCTAGCTATTTCTAAATCTTCTTGGTCTTTGGAATATATGCCAGTCCTATATTGACTTCCCTTATCGTTTCCTTGTTTGTTTATAGAAAATGGATCTATTATATAATAGAAATATTCAAGTAGTTTTTCTAAAGATATTGTTTCTTCATCGTATTTTATTTTGACCGTTTCTGCATGGCCGGTTATTTTTACTAGCTCATAGAAAGTATTGTTTCTATTTCCGTTGGCATAGCCAACTATTGTATCAATTACTCCATCTATTGTTTTAAAGTAGGCTTCTATTCCCCAAAAACATCCGCCTGCTAAATATATTGTTTTTTCTTTCACTTTTTTTCTTCCTTATCGACTAAGTTATTGTCTACATATTTTATTCTATCTGCTCGTCTAAATTTAAATCCTTTTAGGGATTTTGATCCTGCTGAAGCAAGAGTTATTCCAAAAGCTATTGATCCAGCTATTAGCAAAGTTTCTACTAGTTTATTTGATGCCAAATCATTTTGTTCTTGAACAAAGTATGAGAGGGTATAGTAAATTCCAGCTCCTGGAGCAAGATTTGCTATACCAGGAGTTATAAACATTGATGAAGGCATGTGAAATTTTCTGGCAAAAATTTCGCCAAGGATTGCTATAACATAAGAACCTATTACAACGCTTAGGTATAGACCAAGAAATTTAGTGTAAGAAATTTTATATACCATCCGGCCAATTGCTCCAACTATTCCCGAACTTAAAGCCGACTTGTTAGGACATCCAAAAAGATAAGCAAAGCCTACAGATGATATATAGGCAACTATAAATTCTCTTAAGTATGACATTTATTCTCCTATCTTATTAACCCTATTGTAAAAGCTACTCCCAAGGCTAAGGCCGTGGATATCAATATTGCTTGAGTCACTCCAGTAAGACCAGTAGTAGTATCTCCTGTAAGCAAGTCCCTTATGGAATTTGTTAATATGACTCCAGGCAAATATGGCATGATTGAGCCTATTATAATTAAATCTCTATTATCAACATCAAATATTATTGTAAATAATATTGACAATAGCCCTACCAAAATCCCATTGATAAAATTATCTATAAAGTAGCCAAATTTTCTTTTTTCAACTCTTTGATGAATCAACCAAGAACAAAGTCCTACAAGAAAAGATATAAGAGCTTGTGATATTTTACCTCCTATTAGACAAGTAAAGGCAGCAGCTGCAACAGCAGATCCAATAGTTATAAGGTATTTGTCAGTCCCAGCAAAAGATTTTATTCTTTCTAATTCTAATAAGGCTTCTTTTAAGGAGTATTTTCCATCACAAAAATCTCTGGAAAAAGTATTTACCTTATCCACAAAAATAAGGTTATTGCCCCTATCTTTGACCCTTCTTACATTGGAATAAACATGGCCATTTACATTGAAGGAAATCATAACAACATTAAAAGTTGAGTATACATCTGCATCTCTGACATTTTTTCTAGATCTAATAATTCTTTCCACAGTATCTTCTACCCTATATATTTCTGCTCCATTTTTTAATAGAATAGCTCCAGATGCTGTACAAATTTCTAATAGCATCATTATTTCTTCTTCTGTATTTATATATAGATTTTTTTCCGCTATTTCCAAATAAAAGCCCTCCTCTTAACTTATCAGCTTATCTTTTGTCCTATAAGGCTTTGATTTTTTAAATCTTTTTAAAGATCTTGACCAAACAGAAGCAAGTAATATTCCAAAAGAAATTGATCCACTAATCACAATAGCATCAAGCATCTTTTCTATTGCAAGGCTCCTATGATTGCTTATTAAATAGGTAATCATATAGAAAATAGACGTACCAGGAGCTAGTGCTAGGATACTTGGTATAGTAAAGCAAGAAGATGGCATCCTAAATTTTCTGGCAAAAATTTCACCCAAAATCCCTATAATAAAAGCCGCTATTGTATTACATATGTATAAGTTGCCAGTTTTATTTATCAAAATATAGTAAATTACCCAGCCTATAGCACCAGAAATACCAGAAAAAACAACCGCTACTTTTGGGGCAGAAAAGGAATAGGCAAAACCCATGACAGCTATAAGGCTTGTAATAAATTCTAAAAATAAATCCATGTTAAGCTCCTACTAAAGCCATCAATTGCATTGGAAGAGCTACTCCCAAGGCAAGGGCTATTGTGGTTAGTATAGCAGTAAGGGCTGCTGTTAAACCACTAGTCACATTCCCACTCATCAAATCTCTTACTCCTGTTGTAAGTAAAGCCCCAGCCAAAAAAGGCATCATTGCACCAATGATTATGTTATCTATGATTATATTTGGTAGAAAATATTTAAAGCCCAAGGTAAAAAGTGATATTAAATTTCCTGTAAAAAAATTATTTACAAAAAATCCAAGCTGCTTTTTTTCTGTTTTTGTAGTTATAATTACTGCCATTAAGCCAACAAAAAAAGCCACAAATATTTCCAAAAGATTCTTATTAATAACAGCAGTAAAAGCCGCTGTTGCTATAGCAACTCCCATAATTTCATGAGATTTGGGTATTGATTGTTCTTTATTTATCTTATCGAGAATTTCCAAGGCTTGTTCAAAACTGTATTGACCCTTACAAAAATTTCTGGAAAAATTATTTAATTTGTTTATTTTTGAAAGGTTGTATTTCCTAGTTTTTATTTTTCTTATGCTTGATTTGATATTTGAACCAACCTGATAAGAAATCATTATCCCATTAAAGGTAGAATATACGTCAACATCTTTTACATTTCCTACATAAGAAACTATTCTTTCTACAGTTTCTTCTGCCCTATATACTTCTGCTCCATTTTCAAGCAATAATTCTCCAGCATTAGATGCTATCTCAAGTAGCAACATGGCATCCATGTCATTGTTTATTTTTAATTGGTCCATATTCCTCCTCTTGAATAAAAAGAGCTGTTGTAGAATAAGATATTATTCTCATTTTCCATACAAAAATTAAGCTAAGTCACCTAAATAATTATTTATTTTGATAGTCAATAAAATTTAAATAGGGATAAATAAGCATTTGTGAAAAAGATATGATATTTATTCTCAAACAGCCTCTCTCATTTATACATTTGTTTATATTTGTTTATGTTTTCTTTGGACAAGAATTCATAGGCTTCGTTTATTTTTTGGAATTTTTCTGTAGCATCTGGACTCTTGTTTATATCTGGGTGATACATCTTGGCAAGTTTTCTGTAGTTTAATTTTATTTGATACTCATCGGCATCATAGGAAACTTCCAAGGTATCACAGGCCTTTTCATACTCTTCTTTAAAGCCAATATTTCTTTGGCCATAAGCCTTATTTTCTCCTGTAGAATATCCTCCTTGGCCAAAACTTCCAAAATCTCCGTATGAACCATCTGAAAAGTCATAGAATCTAAAGCCTCTGGCAAAATCTTCAAATCTTTTGTTAAATTCATCTTGTTGTCTTTGCCTTTCTGCTTCTTCTCTTCTACGTCTTTGTCTTTCTTGTTCTTCTTTGTACCTGTTGGAATAATCTGATAGGTTGTCATAGCCTTTCTTTTTACCTGTTATTAGGCTATCAGCCCTATCATACATCCACTCTGTCAAAGTATAGGATGCATATCTTAAAAGCGATACAAACCTAGTTCCTAAAAAAGGAATAGCTACTGTTAAAAATATCAAAACTATCAGCTCATTTGGTAGAGCAAAGAAAAATATAGGGAAAACAAATACAAACGAGCATCCAATAAGAAACAAAATTTGTTTTATCCCCTCAAAAATAGTCACTATCAAACTTATTAAATTTATAAGAAAGTTTATTATGTATGATAAACCTGTAGCAAAAGCATGCAGGATTTTTCCAAATATTATCTTCAAATCTTTTCTCCAATCTATATGGATTATACCTACCTAGCATAAAGTTGTCTAGATAAAAAATATCCCGACCTCTATAAAAAGAGATCAAGATTATTTTTATTTTTTATTTAAAATCCTAGAACCAAGAAGGACAAAGATAAGACCCAAAATAAGTCTAAGAGTTAGAGCTTCTTTCAAAAATATTATAGAAAATATAGTTCCAAATATTGGAATGAAAAGTTTATATATAGAAAACTCACTAGCCTGGTTATATTTCAAAACCAAAGACCACAAAGAAAAAGCAGTGGCTGAGATAAAAGCTCCATATAATAAATAAAGTATAATTATGCCGTCTATAGCAAATTCTTGTTTAGCTGTAATCTTTCCTATAATAATTAAAGGAATAGATCCTAAAACAAACTGACTAGCTGTTAGGCTAAAGGAATTATAGTTTTTACCATACTTTCTTAAAAATGCATTGGCCAAGGCTCCAAAAAGTGTAGACATGATAACAAAACCCTCTCCCCTTAAGCTAAAAGAAAATTCTCCAAGTCCATTAAAATTTACTATCAATATTCCTACAGTACCTAAAATAAGGGCAAGAACTTTTCTTTTTGTGAGAAATTCATCAGCTATGAATAAGACTGCTATAATTACTGAGAAAAAAGCATTTGAAGCTTGAATTACAGATGCTTTTGACCCTTCTGTGTTAGATAAGCCAATGTAGTAAAATAAATATTGAAGAAAAGTTTGTAACAGAGCTAAAATAAGAATAGTTTTTATATTTAGTTTTTCGTTAATTTCTTTAGTTTTTGCTTTATTCTCAATAATATAATAATAAATAAATGAAAGTAGACCTGCTAGAAAAAATCTAAGACCTGCAAGCAGTATCTTTGAACCTGTATCTCCTATGCCAGTATCTATATGCTGATAAGTTAACTTAATAAGAGGAATAGCCGATCCCCACAAAACCATGGCAAAAATACTAACTAAGATAGAATTTTTCTTATTTGTAAAAAATTTCTCCATACCTTCTCCTTCCTAGCCAAATAATTCTTTATTATTTGAATTATAAAGATTATAATAAATTCCTTTTTTATCAAGAAGCTCTTTATGAGTTCCTTTTTCAACTATTCCATCTTCTGTTAAGACCAAAATTTCGTCTGCATCAATAATAGTAGAAAGTCTGTGGGCGATGGTTAGAGTAGTTCTTCCCTTAGTTAACTTTTCTAATGAATCTTGAACAATTTTTTCTGATTTATTATCAAGGGCCGATGTAGCTTCATCCAAAATTAAGATAGGCGGATTTTTTAGAAAAGCTCTGGCTATTGATATTCTTTGCTTTTGACCTCCAGAAAGTTTAATGCCTCTTTCTCCTATATAGGTATCAAAACCGTAAGGTAGATCCATGATAAAATCATAAGCACCAGCAAGTTTTGCTGCTCTAATAACATCTTCTTCTGTTGCCCTTTGGTCACCGTACTCGATATTTTCTCTTACACTTCCTGAAAATAAATAAACATCTTGTTGTACTATGCCTATGTGATCTCTCAAGCTTTCCAAAGTTAAGTCCCTTATATTTTTATCATCAATCATAACCTCGCCCAAGCTTGCTTCGTAAAACCTAGGTATAAGTTTTGTGATAGTTGTTTTTCCAGCACCTGATGGTCCAACCAAGGCCACATTTTCTCCCTTTTTGATGTCAAAATTTATATCATTCAATATCCACTCATCACTTTCACTTTGATCTGGATATTTGAAGTAAACATGATCAAACTTTATTCTACCATATACAGCCTTTAACTCTTGTGCCCCTTTTATATCATATATATCTGTTTTTAGACCCATAACTTCTGTAAATCTTTCAATGCCTGTTAGACCTCTTTGGAACTGATCAGTAAATTCTACTAGCCTATTAACGGTAGTTATAAGGGTATTTAGATACAAAGTAAAGGCAACTAGATCTCCAGATGATAGTTTCCCTTTTAATACCATTGTTCCACCCATAAAAATTAAAACTGCATACATAAGACCAGCAAAGGTTTGATTTATCATGTTATAGGATGCCATATAGTAATAAGTTTTTTTCTTTATATCTACAAATCTATCATTACTTTTTTTGAATTTATTTTTTTCTACATCTTCATTGGCAAAAGATTTTACTACATTTATTCCAAGCAAAACATCTTCAATATTAGAATTGATATTTCCAATTTGGATTTTTTCATTCTTTTGAGTAGTCTTAAAAGCTTGTCTTTTTTCTTTTGCTGCAAAAAACATAATCGGCATCAAAATATAAATTACAAGAGATAATTCTATATTTATATTAAGCAGAACAACAAAGGCAATGATTAGTTTTACTGCTCCAATAAAAAATTCTTCTGGACAATGATGAGAAAATTCAGTTATATCAAACAAATCTGTTGTAACTCTTGACATAAGCTGACCAATCTTTGTTTCACTAAAGAAAGCATCTGACATGGTCAAAAGATGGTGAAAAACATCTCTTCTCATATCCCTTTCTATCTTGGCTCCCATTATATGACCTATAGATTGCATAAAAAATTTGCCAGCAATTTCTACTACCTTTGTTATAGCAAAAATAAATCCTAGTATTACTATAAGTTTTATAGTCAAAGACCCATCTTCTGCTGCATCTGTAAGCTTAGCAAGGATAATTGGCAAGACTAACTCACAGATTGTTGTCATTGATGCAGAAAACAAATCTAGGAAAAAGTCTTTTTTATATGGTATATAATATGGTGTAAATTTTTTTATTAATTGTATATTTGTGTAAGTTTTTTCTTCCTTCATAAGTCCTCCTTCTTATTAAATCTTATCATACTTTACTATTTTACTAATATTTTTCATCTCTTATAAGTTTGCGCCTTATAACAACTAATAACTTGCAATAATCAGAAAAATTGATAAAATAATAACGAAGGAGGAATTTATGGCTAGAATTATAGAAAAGACTAACTTAAACGATGATACTATAAAATTTGTAGTAAATGCACCAGCTATAGCCAAAAGGGCTAAGCCTGGACAATTTGTAATATTAAGACTTGATGAAAAAGGGGAAAGAGTTCCTTTTACCATCTCAGAAACAGACCAAGAAAATGTAACTATTATAGTTCAAATTGTTGGCGGAACAACCATAAGAATGAATAGTCTAAAAGCAGGCGATGGATTTTTAGATTTTGTTGGACCCTTAGGAAAGCCAACAGAGCTTGATAGCTACCAAGGAAAAAATGTCTGTGTAATAGGTGGTGGACTAGGGACTGCTATAGCCTATCCCCAAGCCAAATACCTAAATAGTATAGGCGCCCATACTGATGTTATTATGGGTTTTAGAAATAAAGACATAGTTATTTTAGAAGATGAGTTAAAAGAAAACTCTGAAAATCTTTACATAGCAACTGATGATGGATCCTATGGATATCATGGTTTTGTTACAGACGTTTTAAAAAAGAATATAGAAGATGGGAAAAATTACGACCTAGTTTTAGCTATAGGCCCTGTGATTATGATGAAAAATGTTGCCCTTCTTACCAAAAAATACAATATTAAAACTATAGTATCCATGAACTCAATTATGGTAGATGGAACAGGTATGTGCGGATGTTGTAGATTAACAGTAGGCGGTCAAATGAAATTTGCCTGCGTAGATGGACCTGACTTTGATGGCTTCGAAGTTGACTTTGATGAAGCAATGAACAGGTCAAGAAACTATAAAAAAGAAGAACAAGATCATATTTGTAAGATAACAGGAGAGATTAGAAATGGCAAAATATAACATGGCAAAAGAAAAAGTTTCAATGCCTGAACAAGATCCTAATGTAAGAAATAAAAACTTTGATGAAGTAGCTACAGGCTACACTTTCCAAATGGCCCAAGAAGAAGCAAGTAGGTGTATTCAATGCAAAAACAAACCTTGTATGGATGGCTGCCCAGTTTCAGTTAGGATTCCAGAATTTATCCATCAAATTGTAGAAAATAACTTAGACAAAGCCTACGATATAATCTCTTCTACCAACAACTTACCTGCAATCTGTGGCAGAGTATGCCCACAAGAAAGCCAATGCGAAGGCGTATGCACCAGAGCTAAAAATGGAGAAGCTGTAGGAATTGGAAGATTAGAAAGATTTGTTGCAGACTACCACATGAACAAAGACTACAACAAACCAGTAGAAGTTATTAGCAAAAACAAAAAAGTAGCTGTTATTGGAGCTGGTCCTTCTGGTTTGACATGTGCTGCAGATCTTGCCAAACTTGGTTATCAAGTAACCATCTTTGAAGCCTTCCACACAGCAGGTGGAGTTTTGATGTATGGCATACCAGAATTTAGACTTCCAAAAAAATTAGTCCAAAAAGAATTAAAAAATGTTATAGGTCTTGGAGTAAAATTACAAGCAAACACAGTAATAGGAAGAACCATAAGCCTTGATGAACTCTTTGAAGAAGGCTTTGAAGCAATCTATGTTTCAACCGGTGCAGGCCTTCCAAGATTTTTAAATATAAAAGGAGAAAACCTAAACGGCGTATATTCTGCTAATGAATTCTTAACCAGAATGAACCTAATGAAAGCTTACAAATATCCTGAATATGACACACCAGTTGCAGTTGGCAATAAAGTTTGTGTTGTAGGCGGTGGAAACGTAGCTATGGATGCTGCTAGAAGTGCAAAAAGACTAGGTTGTGATGTAACTATAGTTTACAGAAGAAGCTTTGATGAAATGCCAGCTAGAGTCGAAGAAAGCCATCACGCTAAAGAAGAAGGAATAAACTTTATGAACCTTCACAATCCAGTAGAAATATTGGGAGAAGACGGATGGGTAAAACAAGTAAAACTTGAAAAAATGGAACTGGGTCAACCTGATGAGTCTGGAAGAAGAAAGCCACTTGCTACAGGAGAATATGAGCTAGTTGACTTTGATTCTGTAATTATAGCTATAGGTCAATCACCAAACCCTCTTATCAAACAAACTAACCAAGATATAGATACCGAATCTTGGGGCGGAATCATCATTGATGAAAAAACCATGACAACAAAAAAAAGCGTCTTTGCTGGAGGAGATGCTGTAAGTGGAGCTGCTACAGTAATTCTTGCCATGGGAGCAGGAAAAGAAGCCGCAAAAAATATAGATCAATTTCTTAGCAAATAATAAAAAAACGAAAGACTTGTAAGCTAGAAAAAACTTACAAGTCTTTCTATAAGGATTTTAAAATTTTAGAAGCCTTTATTTTCTGCTAATTTTTTAAACCAGTAGCCTGATTTTTTCAATTTCTTTTCTCCAGTCTTTAAATCAAGCTCAACAAGTCCGTACCTGTTTTTGTACTCATTTAGCCAAGACCAGCAATCTATAAAGGTCCATACCATATAACCATGACAGTTGGCTCCTTCTTCTATAGCCTTGTGAAGATATGTTAGGTGTTCTTTGAAAAAATCTATCCTATAATCATCTTCTATCATTCCATTAGCCTTGAATTTTTCTTCATTCTCTACACCGATGCCATTTTCTGTTACAAGCCAGTCAATATTGCCGTAGTTGTTTTTTATATCCATAGCTATATCATATAAGCCTTGTGGATATATTTCCCAGCCCCTATATGGATTTATTCTTATACCTTCTTTTTTGTAATCATCATAATACTTTTCTGGCCTAAAGATCTTTATGTCATCTTTTTCCTTTTTTTTGACTCTCATAGGTTGATAATAATTTACCCCAAGTAGGTCAACTGTATTTTCTTCTATGATTTTTAAGTCATCTAATTCATAGTATGGCTCCATCCCATTATCCCTTACAAGGTCAACTAATTCTTGGTTAAAATGACCTTTAATAGAAGGATCGAGGAAAGACCTATTTTGGAAAAGTTGAGCTATCCTACTAGCTTTTAAGTCTAATTCGTCACAAGATCTTGGATAGGCCAAGGATAAATTAAGTATGATGCCTATTTTAGATTTAAGTTTACTTTTTCTAAAAATTTCTACTGCCTTAGAGCTTGCAAGTTGTGTATTATAACCAACTTGGACATATTTTTTACTGTCAACTAGCATAGGATAATGAAATTGTTTTAGATATCCACATTCTGTGTGAACTACTGGTTCATTAAAGGTAAACCATATATCAACAAATTCTCCAAATTCTTCAAAGCATGTCTTTGCGTAATTAACATAGGCTTTTACAACTTCTCTATTTTCCCAGCCTCCAATTTCTTGAAATTTCATTGGCATATCAAAGTGGAAAAGATTAATATAGAGTTTAATGCCTTTAGCCTTGATCCTTTTAAAAACATCAGTATAAAAATCTACTGCTTGTTTATTAACTTTTCCTCTTCCTTCTGGTAGTAACCTTGCCCAAGAAATTGATGTCCTAAAGGCTGTTTGTCCAGTTTTATCGAGAAATTCTAAATCTTTTTTGTAATCATTAAAAAAATTACTAGTTTTATATGGTCCAAGCTTGTTATAAAAAAGCTCTGGTCGGCTTTGAAATAGATAATCCCAGGTTGTTTCTCCGCTTATCCCATTTCTGCTGCCCTCACTTTGAGTAGCAGATGTTGCCGAACCAAAAACAAAATCATCTGGAAATCTTATCATTGGTTGCTCCTTAAATATTCATATATTTCAATCAATCTGTCTGGATTTTTTACCTTTCTTTCTACAAGTTCATTATCTGTGTATTCTTTATAGATCCAAATCTTTTTTTCCTTGGTCTTTTCAAACTCTTCATCACTTTCTTTGAATTGATTATTTAAGCAAAGGTCTATGGCTTTTAGTAAGTGAAGCAAATTTTCTACAAATACATGAATTTCTTGGTAGAGTTTATCATTAGAATGATAAGTTAAATATGAATTTACTTGCTTAATTTTATAGGATACTTTGTCTTTTAATAAAGAAAAGTCTTTTTTTACAAAGCTCTCATAAATTTCTTCATTTTCACTTATCAAAGGGTTCTTATTTTCTTTATAAAGTTGTGAAGAATAGAAAGAATTTGATATCTTATAGAGAGCTGGATTTTTTTCTACAAGCTCAAAGGCGTTTTTTATGGTATCTTTTACCTTGTAGTTTTTCATATCCCAAAGATAAGCTGCAATCTGGTAAACAGATATTTTACTTAGCTCTTCTTGATTCATAGGATTGGTAAACAAACTTTTAAAAGTTTTATTTCTAGACTTGTTAAAATACTCAAAAGGCTCCATAAAAATAGAATCTCTCATATAGTCGTTTACAGGCCAATTTAACCAAATATTAGGTTTTTTGCCTGAAATTTTTTCAAAAAATTCATTAGCCCTATCATCAATTGGAGAAAGTACATCTCTTCCTGTCCACATTATCTCTATATCTGTATCTCTTAACAAAGCAAAATACTCTCTTGCCTTATCATCTACCCAAGCTTGGTTGTAATATGGAATTACCACCATAAGCTTATCAAGCTTATTTTTTACCAAAAACTCTTCTACATCCATATAAAGCTTTTTATGATTATTTTTATTTTGGTAGGCTTCATCTCTGTCTATATCATCCATAAATAAAGCAAAATGTTTTATACCAATGTCAATTAAGGACTCATACTTTTCTAAAAGAGTTTCTAATTCTTTATCATACTTATTAAAGTCAAACTTATTCATACCAGGATGTATGGCCCAAACAAAATCTATATCAAGTTTTCTTGCCAAATCTACAAGTTTTTTTAAATTATTCAAAGAATCAAGGTCATATTTTTCTCTCCATTTTTTATTGTGATAGGGATCATCTTTTGGAGCGTAAATATATGTATTTAAAAATACCTGATCCATAAATTTTAGCATATCCATTCTTTGCTCATAAGTCCAAGGTATGGAATAAAAACCCTCTATTACTCCTCTTGTTTTTATATCAGCATAGTCAGTAAGTTCAAATACCTTATTTTTACCAACTTGTTCAAGTCTTTTTAAGGCATAAAACTTTGATCTTTGGCTTGTATAAAAAATATCTATATAATCGACCTTTGAAGAAATTTTAAAATAATCAAACTTATTAGATTCTATCTTTTTATAAGATATTTTCCTGTCTAGTGAGGCTTTTTTTCCTAAAACTTTTATTTCTTTTATCACTTTTTTACTCCGTCTATATTGTAAAATGCACCGTATAAATTGTTGTCATTTTTGTTAGTAGATGCTTTTATTTTAATTTCTGCACCTTTGAAACAAACATTTTTGCTTATCTTTTGTAAGCTAGCTATATATCTTTGGTCACTGCTAATAGCCCCGCCAATTATAAAATATTCTGGGTCTAAAATGTATTTTATGTTATACATAGCCTTAACAAGCTCTGTATTAGCTTTTTTTACATAAGTGTAATAAGGATCTTTGCCTTCTAAATAATAATCAAAGATCTTGTATGTGCTTATATCTATATTCTTATCTTTTAGTAGCCTAGCTTTTACATTAGGTAGAGTTGCAAGCTTTGACAAATTATCTGAGGTATTAATAGAGTAAGCATAGCCAAATTCTCCAGCCTTATTAGAAATTCCTCTATGAATTTTTCTATCTATAACTACAGCACCACCCAAACCAGTTCCTACGGCAAAATAGGCAAAATCTCTGATTTTTTTATCAAAAAACAGCTCAGCCAAGGCCCCACAATTTGCATCATTTTCTATAAAAAAATTATCTCTATCAAGCTTACAATACTTAGACATATCCCCAATAAAATCTCTATCCAAATATCCTAATGCTGTTAAGCCTGATGATTTTTTATTTATGGTATCTATAATTCCAGGAGATGAAAAAGATATTTTTTCTATAGGATAAGCTTTAGAAAAATAATCGTACCAATGTTCTAGATTTGACAAAAATTCCTGATAAGTTTTTTTGGACTGACTTTTTTTCTTAATTAAAATATTTCCTTCTTTATCAAACAAGGCGAGTTTTGTACTAGAACCGCCTATATCAAAAATCAAATACACTCTTCTTCCTTTCTATGATAAAATTATTTTGAGGTAAACTATGAATAATTTTATTTATGAATATATAAATTTCTTAATCCAAAGCAAAAATGTTAAACTTTCTGAAATAGATTTGCTGATTTTGGCTGCTATAAAAAACGAAAAAATTGACATTCTTAATTCTACAACCAACGATATCTCCAAAGCTTTGTTCTTATCCAAATCAGCTATAACAAGGTTTGCTCAAAAACTTGGCTTTAATGGTTTTTCTGACTTTAAATATAAGCTAAAATCAGAAGAAATCAATACTAGGCATAGTCTAGTTGATTTAAGCTACAAGCAAGTGATTGACAATCTAAACTCTTTACCAGAAGAGATAATAAATTTAATTTATAGGCTAGATTCTTACAGGAAAGTCTGTGTTTTTGGTATTGGTTCAAGTGGTATAGCTGCAAAAGAATATAACTATAGACTAAATGAAAGTGGGCTAAGCAATGTTCATTTTGCAGATGAGCCTTATAATTTGTTTATAGAATCCAATAAGCTAAATGAAAAAGACCTAGTTTTGGCCTTATCAATCTCTGGAGAAAATGACAACTTAATAGATAATGTAAAGCTCGCCATAGATAAGGGAGCTTGTATTTGGGGGATTTCTGCTAAAAGAAAATCTAAGCTTGAAAAACTATCAGATTATTTCCTACAAGTCCCATATCCAACCAAATCTATATCAAAAATAATTCCACTTATCTATCTTCTAGATTTAATTTGCTACTATTTGCAAAATAGCCAAGACATACATTGAATTTGCCCAGGAAAAGAACTCTCTGGTAAAATCATTTGGATTATTTACATCAAAGCCTTCATGCATTAGATAGCTACCACCATCAGTTTTTTCTATTATGTTTAATAGTTCTTTCTTTTTGTCTATATCATCTGTTATCAAAACTTCAGTTAAGAGGGCTATATGCCATACATGGCCCTCTTTTGTATGACTGCTACCAAGGCCTTTGGCATAAGTGCCTTGATAGAAATATGGATTTTTTTCAGACAAGACAAAAGCTCTAGTGTTTTTTGCTATCTGATCATCCAAGCCAAAATATTTTAAAGACAGTAGATTAGGTAAATTTGCATCATCAATCAAAAGCTTATTTCCTAAACCATCTATTTCATAGGCAAATATTTTTCCAAATTCTTCATCTTCAAATACCGCCTTTTCATAAACAGCCTTTCTTATAGTTTTTGACAAATTTAAGCTTTTATTTTTTATTCTTTCATCTTCTAAATACTTGCCAAGCTCTTCAAGCTCTAGAAATAGTAAAATATTTCCTGGTATATTATAGTTATAGTAGCAAGCATCATCTGAAGGTCTAAAAGCTGACCATGTAAGCCCAATTTCTTTGGTTTCTCTACCAAATCCCTTATTTTCTAATTGGTCATTGGGCCAATTATTTTTTCTAATAAAATAATATGAAGACTTGGAATGGTCTTGTTCTAGGATGATTTGATTCAAAAGCTTATCTATCAAATCTAAATTATTATTTAAAATTGATCTATCAGAAGTTTTTTCTATATATTTATTTAATAGAAAGAAAACAAAAGCTATAGAGTCTATTTCATATTTTCTTTCCCAGACCCAATCACTTAAGCAATTGTCAGAATCAGACCAGTGCCTACCATTAGCTTCTTGATTAAAGGAATTGGCATAAGAATCAATCCTTAAATAAAAAAATTGTCTTTCTAGTGTCTTTTTTAATATATAATTAGCCTCTTTATGATCTACATAAATTAATGGTAGAACTTGAAGTGAAGAATCTCTAAGCCACATGGCTTCTATGTCTCCAGTAATTATATATAATCCATTTTCATCTTCTTTTATTGTTTTTGTAAAGGTATTATAAAGAATCTTTTCAAAAATCTTTTTTTGCTTATCTGTCAAGTCACTAGCATATACTTTTTTAACTAAATCTTCTAAAAATTCAAATTTCATAATTTAACCGTTCTTATTTCATAATTGCTAAGTTTTTCATCTTTTACAGGACCTATTTCCTTACTCTCTATAGCAGCAAGTTCTATACCTTTGTTTAAACTATCAAGTTTAAAATCACTTGGATTATAGAATCTAAAGATCATATGACCTTGTTTATTTCTATGAATTTCATCCAAAAAAGCACCTGTTTTTATAAAAACATCATCAGTTTTTATCTGGCCAACATTTTTACTTATTTGTTTAGCATAAAAAATATTTCTTTGACTAAGGGCCTTTTTGTATGATTTTTCACGATCATTTATGAAATTAAACCATAGGTCAAAAGTCATATCCTTTATCATTTGTGAATCTTTAGTTTCAAAATAACCCCAATCTCCCATTTCTCTAACAGACCTAAATAGCGTTATGGCAATTTTATCATCTTCAAGGCTTTCATATTCACCTAGTCCCAAAGTTGCTATGGTAAATGTTGATTTATCCAAATCATCACTTATACTTACATATCTATTTAACCTATTTGAAAAGTCAGGATTTTTCCAAGTCCTAGGCCTATATCTATCTCTTTTTGCTGCTTCAAAGAAACTTTCTGCATAGACTTTGTCTGTTTTTATTTCATTAGCAAAGATTAGTCTCATTCTGTGGTCTTTGGCAGTATTTTTAACTTTTACTTTTAGATGGATATCTTCATCCTCTCCTATGGTGAAAATTTTTTCTATAGAAATCTTTGTCTTTTCCTCACTTCTACTAGCTTTCCTATCAAAAAGAGGAATTATTTGTTTTTGTAAGTCTATAAGATCTCCATTTGCCTCTTTGGGAATTTCAATTTCTTCAAACAGACTAATTACATAATCTTGATCTATTTTTTCTATCTTTGAATCCAAAAGCTTGGTAGAATAAATCCTATCTTCACTTCCCATAAAGATATACTCAGTTCCATAATCAAGCCCATCTTCTACTAAGCCAAAATTCTTATATGTCTTATCTTGATTCTTGTTGTAGATGTCAATACTAGCATTATCGTTAATTTTAATTTTAGCCCAGGCATTCTCAATATAGTTTCCTTCTATTATTTCTTTAGTATAGAGAAGACCTTTGTTTAGCTTTAACGTTTTTCTTTCAAAACCCTTTAGCCTTAACTTAAATCTGTAGATAACTTTTCTAGAAAAATAAGGCTTTCTAAAAGCATCATCTGGTATATCGTAAGAAAACTCTACGCCCTTATCTATTATTTCTGTATTTATATCTTCTACATGATAATTAATATCTATATTTTCAAGTCTTTCTATGAGCTTTTTGTTATTAAAATCATTAAAATATGTTTTGCCAAACTCCATCTCAAGATCAACATAGTTTGTAGAATCATAAGCACTTGGATTAAAGACAGTAAAGTAGCCTTGTCCATCGATATCAAAATCAGCCTTATTTTTGTAGTAATCTAGAACTTTTTTAATCTCAAAATCAACCATTTCTATAACTTCTTTTAACCTATTTACTATTCCCCTGTTTATTGAATCTATTCCACATGCGCATATTGAATCATGAGGATGAGTTGTCAACAAATGTTTGTAAATATATCTAAACTCTTCATGAGGATAGGCTTTTTTTTCATAAATCATACTTGCAAGGCTAGTGAGATTATCGAGATTTCTTTCTGCTATTTTATTTAAAATTTTTATATCTACCCTATTTGATGCAGTATTTATTAGAGTAGTTCTCCCATCTGTCATCTGGCTAGTAAGCTCACCTTTTATCACTTGAAGTTTATCTTTATCAACAGCTTCTAAAATATCCTTTGAATATTGATTAAGACTAGAATGAATAAATTCATAGTTGTCATACATAGAATTTAGCTTATCTATAATTTCAGGTATGTTTTTTTGAACAGGTTGGTGGTCACATCCATTCATAAGCAGAAGATGGTCAGTTGAAGCAAAAATATTTGCATCTTCTAATCTTTTGTCCATATAGCTTTTTAGTTTATCATCATCCAAAGGAATTTCATTACCGTTGGAATACCAATTAGAAAATATTACAGAAACAAGTTTTGAACCATCTGGTGCTTGCCATAAAATTTCTGAATTTTTTGAGGAATAATTATCTGAAACTTCATTATTAAAGCCAGTCGTATTTACTCCCCTGCCAAAATATATTATGTCTATTCCTGATTTTTTCATAAATTGTGGCATTTGTCCTGCATTGCCAAAGGAATCGGGAAAGTAGCCTATCATTGAAGCTTTTCCAAATTTCTCACTTTCTTCTATTCCAATTATCAAATTATTGACTTGTGAAGAATTTCCAGTTAAAAATTCATCTTGAAGTACATACCAAGGTCCAATCAATAATTTTTCTCTTTTAACCAAGTCTTTGAGTATTTTTTCATCATCCTTGTTTATTTCTAGATAATCTTCTACAGCAATAAAGTGACCATCTAGCCAAAAATGTTTGAAATTTTCATTTTTACTTTCTTCTATAACATCTTTGATCAACTTATTTAACCTTAACTTGTGAACGTACAAGGGCTCATACCATTCTCTATCCCAGTGGGTATGAGTTACTATATGAACTTTTTTCATTATCATCTCCTCTTAAAATGTTAAAATAAGCCCCAATTAAGGGGCTATATATTTTACTTATTCCATTGATCTATTTGTTTTTGCGTCTCTTTTATTACCTTTTCTATTCCTGCATCATCAAGTCTCTTTAGGAATTCTTTATAATAATCATCATCAAAAGCCCCTGTTTGGATATTTTTCTTGTATTCAGAATAAATTTGCTCAATATTGATTATTTCAGAATCTATATCTTTTCTATCAAGGGTAAAGCCTAGGAGTGGTGATGGTTTTAATTTTTGTTTGTAATCTTCTATAGCCTTATCATATTCAGCATCCCCTTTAGCTATTTGATCTTTCAATGGTGTTTGTGTATAAGCTGATATAAAAGTGAATGCTGGAACATCGTAGTTCATATATTTATCTGTTCTAGAAACTTTTCCATTTTCTATGTTATAGTGTTCACCTTCAATACCATAGCAAAGAATATTTTGAAGTTCTTTACTTGAGAACATCTTATCTATGAAATCTAAAGCTTCTTTTTGATTTTCTGTTTGTGAATTAATACAAACAAGTTTTCCTTGAACCTTATCATTAGAAATTAGGACATTTTCGCCAATTGGATAACTTACAACATCTGTACCAAAGCTACCCTTCCAAATTCCATTTGAACCAGGATCTCCTTCTGCCTTGGTTACTAGCCATGAATCTCCAGCATATTTTTGACCTGCTTCTGCTTGGGGAGCATCAGGAGTAATATAGCCTTTATCCATGTAATCTTTCATTACATCTACTTCTTCTCTATATTCAGGATCTGCGAATTGATTTTCAACTGTTAGTTTGCCATCTTTTTCTACAACAGAAATACCACTTACAACTACATTTTGTGGTACAGGAGTAGTTACTATACCCCAGTCATTGGCAACTGCTAGTGGATATTCTACACTTGCTTCTTTTTCCTTAACTTCTTTTAAATATGGTTCTAAGTCTTTAAGTGATTTTACCTTATCATAAGGTATTTTATACTTATCTACATATTGTTTGTTCCATACAAAATAATCACCAGCCACTACATTTTCAGCTGCTCCTGGAACACCATATAATTTTCCGTCAATAGAGGCACCTTTTATAACATCATCTGTTAATTGCTTTGTAATATTAGGCTTATCTTTAATTAAGTCTGTTATGTCTAGGAAAGCCCCTTTTTCTGCCATTGTTGCATAAGGTCCTGCCCATGAAGCTGAAAATGCTAAATCCCAGTCTTCTCCTGTATTGGAAGCTAACTGAATTTTTTGCTCATAATCACCCCAATCCCAGAATATTAGTTCCATATGGTAACCAGCTTTTTGGCTATCAAGATACTCGTTAATTTTTTCATTAACTTTTGCTAAATCCTTTGGTGGTGTACCTATATCGACATATTTTAATACCTTCATAGAATCTTTGTCGGTACTTTTTTGAACTGTTTCTGTACTTGTATCTGTACTTGTACTTTCACTTGCCTTGTCATTGTTATTGTTGCAAGATGCAAGAGTTAAAGAAAGTGCGCATCCAGCTGCAAGAATTGAAAATTTTTTAATTATATTCATAAAATCTCCTCATTATTCTTTGACTGCTCCTAAAGTCAATCCTTGTATAAAGTATCTTTGGAAAAAAGGGTAAGCCATAGCTATAGGTGCTGTTGTCAATACGACTATTGCCATTCTCAAAGTTTCTTTTGGTAAAGTTTGAAAGGCAACATTAGATATAGCACCTATATCACCTGCCCTTGTTGATAAGAAGGTAGTTGAGTTTTGTATTCTTATCAATAAATATTGAATAGGCATTTTACTATCACTAGTTATGTATAACATTGCATTTTGCCAGTCATTCCAAAAAGTAATAGTTAAAAATAAACCTATGGTTGCAAGTCCAGGAAGCGAAATTGGTAGAACAACTTTAAAGAATATTTGAAATTCATTGGCTCCATCAATCTTTGCCGCCTCTATTAAGGCATCTGGTATAGTTGTCATAAAGAATGTTCTCATTACTATAATGTTAAAAGTATTAAGAAGTAGCGGAACTATAAGAGCCCAGATTGAATCCTTTAAATTTAAAAATGAAGTTATAACCAAGTAAGTACTTACTAGTCCTCCTGAGAATAGCATTGGAATTACAGCTACTTTTGTAAAAAAATTCCTAAATTCAAAGTCTTTTCTAGCTAAAGCATAGGCATAAGTTGATGTTAAGAATAAACCAAGCACAACTCCTATAACAGTTATTATTATAGAATTTTTATAAGAAATTAGTATTTGTCCTGCCCCAGTAAAAATATACCTATAAGCATCTAAACTCAATTTTTCCGGTATAAGTTGGTAACCATTTTCAATCAAACTTCTCTCATCTGTAAAAGATATTATTACAACAAAGATAAAGGGAATTAATGATGAAATGGCTATTAAAGCTAATATTATATTAAATATAACATTTGATTTTTTACTTATGGCAAGTGGGTCATATTTATTTTTCTTCATAAGACTACCTCTAAAATAAAGCTCTTTCGCTATCATATATTCTTACTAATTTATTAGCAAGAATTATTAAAATAGCCCCCACAACAGATTGTAATAAACTTACAGCAGATGAAAGACCTATATCTCCCGTTTTAGTCAAAGCTCTAAATACATAAGTATCCATAACATCAGTAACATTATATAGAGGTCCTGAGTTTCTAGGTACTTGATAGAACAAACCAAAGTCTGCTCTGAAAATATTAGCCAAGGCCATGATAAATACGACAGTAATAACTGGTTTTAACATAGGTATGGTAATATTTTTTATCTGTTGCCACTTTGTAGCTCCATCCATACTTGCTGCCTCATAATAGGTTCTATCTATACCAGATAAGGCGGATAAGTAAATAACAGTATTATAACCTAAGCCCTTCCAAGTATTGGTCAATATTAAAAATATAGGCCAAAACTTTGAATCCATATACCAATTCCTCTTATCAAGATTTAAAGCCACCAATATCTTGTTTAAAACACCTTTATCAGGTGACAAAAATGCATAAACAGCATAAGAAATAACTACCCATGATAAAAAGTATGGTAAAAACATGGAGGTTTGGTAAAACTTTGCAGATTTTCTATTTAAAAGCTCAAATAGGGCTATGGCTACAAACATTCCTACAACTATATTTAAAATAATAAATATAGTATTGTAGACTAAGGTATTTCTAATTATTCTAAAAGCATCATTTGATTTGAAGAAAAATTCAAAATTCTTAAAACCTACCCATTGACTTTTATATAGATTTACAAAAAAGTTTTTTGAATATACCCTGTAGTCCTTAAAGGCTATTAGAGCACCAAACATTGGCAAGTAGCACAGGCAAATAAACCATATAAAACCTGGTATACAAAATAAAAGCAATTGCCAGTTATTTTTTAGTTTTTTCTTAAACGGTTTCTTTCTGATTTTTTTCTTATTCTTTTCCAACTTCCAGCCTCCCTTCTCAATAAAATAATAGATATTTATTATTTTTTTGTCAACGTTTTCATTACTTTAGATTTTTAATGCACCATATTTCAATTTATAAGCTATTTTATGCAACTAGTTTCATATAATCTTATTTATAAATACCATTGCTAAGGCAAATAGATTTATCAAAAAAAATAAGCTAATAATATTAAAGCCTATAAAATTGATATAAATAAATATAATTACAAAGTTTATTAATGACATATAAAAATACTTAATGCTTAAAATTAAAGAATTAAGTAATACTTGTTTTATGCCTATATCCTCTCTTAAGCTAATTTGCAAAATAGTAAAAAAAATTACATTTGTCCAAATGAAAATAAGCAAATAAAATAAAAAGCCTAGAAAATGACTTATATTTCTTATTTTATAAAGGGAATATGGCCCATAGAAAGCCACAAAAAAGACAACTAGGTAAAACAAGTATTTTTTTCCTAGATTTCTTTTAAGTTCTTTATAGAAGTGATTTTTGAAATATTTTTTATCTTTTACAAATATTTCATGGTAGGAAAAACTTAAACCTTCTACTCCTAGGCCTAAGAATGGCATTAGCAATGAAAAAATCAAAAAATAGTTAATAATTTGGTTATTAAGTAAAATAGAAATCAAAAATATAGGTAAAATTAAGAAACTAGCGAATATGTTATTTATAAAAATGCTTAATAAGAATATGCCGATTTTATTAATTAATTTAGCAATTTTCTCCATTATTAATCTTCCTCCATAATATAATATCCCTAATATCAAGAGCCTATAGGTAGTTTTACTACAAGCATATATAGTAGTATTAGCTAGTCCTATAGGCCTTTTATAAAAAGATTAATATTATTCTACTTTATCTATTAAAATAATCTATTTCCTGTCTTAGCTTCAAAGATATGAATAAAATAAGGATTTATATAAAGCTTCTTTACTTCTCCGATATCAATATCTCTTTCCTTACCACTTGTTTTAATTTGTAGATTTTTATTACCAGAAAATTCCAAGTGGATAATAGTTTCATCACCCAATTTTTCAATATTTATAATTTTTCCTTCAATTTCAAAATCATAGCCTTGGCCAGGATATAACTTTATATCTTCTGGTCTAATTCCTAAAACAATTTTCTTTGTTCCTTCTTGCAATTTAATTTTTTCAGGAAAATGTGATATATCCATCTTATACTTATTAAAACTTATATAGCCATCCTCTAAATCTCCATCTATAAAGTTCATGGCCGGTGTACCAATGAAACTTGCCACAAAGATATTGGTAGGAGAATAATAAATCTCATCAGGAGTTCCTACTTGTTGTATATATCCATCTTTCATTACAACTATCCTATCTGCCATAGACATAGCTTCAACCTGATCATGGGTAACATAGATGGTTGTAGTATGTAATTTCTCATGTAAAAGAGTAATTTCAGTTCTCATCTGAACTCTTAACTTGGCATCTAGGTTACTTAATGGCTCATCCATCAAAAATATATCTGCTTGTCTTACTATAGCTCTTCCTAAAGCAACCCTTTGTCTTTGACCTCCCGATAAGGCTTTTGGTTTACGATCAAGATAGTCAGTAAGTTGAAGCATTTCTGCTGCTTTTCTAACCCTAAGATCTATTTCATCTTTTTCTAATTTTCTTAATTTTAGTCCAAAAGCCATATTTTCATAAACTGTCATATGTGGATACAAAGCATAGGATTGAAACACCATGGCTATATTTCTGTCTTTAGGACTAACCTCGTTCATCAATTTGTCATTTATAAATAAATTTCCAGATGATATTTCTTCAAGACCTGCAATCATTCTCAAAGTTGTTGATTTGCCACAACCTGATGGACCTACAAAAACTATAAACTCCTGATCTTCTATATCAAGATTAAAATCAAAAACAGCTTGAACGTTATTATCATATATTTTATTCATATTTTCTAACTTTATAGTAGTCATTACTTCCTCCTAGCTAACTTTGATAAAATCTAGTACAATCATATCAAAAGTCTTTTAGGATGTCTTGTTCACTTTGCACAATATAGTATAAATGAAAAAGCCCTAAAGAAATTAGGTCAGAGAAATCATAACCTGTTAAATTATAGGCTTGCTTTAGCCTATAGTTCAATGTATTCCTGTGTAGGAAATTAACTTGTGAAGTCTTTAGCTTATTTAAAGAATTATTATATAATTTATATAAGTCGTATTGTATATAATCAGGCAAAATAGAAAAATTATCAACCAATCTATTAATAAGCATTTTATCTTTTTTCATAAGCCTAAGAATTGCTAGATCATAAGAAGTGTAAATTAAATTTTTGTAATTATTAAGCTTTTCCAATAAATACTTCTCTAAATAAGTCATATTTGTCGCAATCAAAAGTTTAATATTTTCTTCATAGAAAAAATTAGCTAATATTTTTTCATCATCAATATCCCTCACTATAATGTAATTTTCATAGACTTGATCATGGAAAAGAAGAGCAAGCTTTTCTTTTTGAAAATCAGTAAGTTTATTGGAGAAAAGATAATATCGCATCTAGGATCTACCTATCTCTTTTAGCCAAGCTTCATCATCTGGCCTATGAGAATGGCTTAGATTTTTATCTAAAGACTTTATTTGTTCCATTTCTTCATTTGTGAGCGTAAAATCAAAGATAGATATATTTTCTTTTATCCTATTTTTGTGGAGAGATTTTGGTATAACCATAGTTTGTCTTTGGATATTCCATCTTAGGGCAAGCTGGGCTGGACTTTTATTATATTTCTTACTTATTTTAACTAAGATTGGATCATTAAATATTCCATCCTTACCCCTAGCCAATGGTGACCAAGCTTGATGAATTATTTTATTATCATTTAAATAGGAAACAAGATCATTGTTTTGCAAATACGGATTTGATTCTAATTGATCCATAACGGGCTTTTGTCCTATTTTACTTAATTCATTCAATTGTTCTTGATTAAAATTGCAGACAGCTATTGATTTTACTATGCCTTGTCTTTTATAATCTTCAAAAACTTTCCAAGCCTGATCAAAGTATTTGCCATACCAATGAAGATGGATTATATCAATATAATCAGTTTGCAAGGCTTTTAAGGAATTATCTATAGATTTTTTAGTAAGGCTTTCTCCAAACATTGTTGGCCAAACCTTAGTAGCTATTTGATAATCTTCTCTTTTTTTGGGTGAATTTTTCAAAGAAAGACCTAGTAAGTCTTCATTTTCGTAGAAAGCTGCTGTGTCAAAATAAGTATAGCCATTTTCAAAAGCAGCTTGTACTGCTTCTTCCATATCTTTTCTATCTGTTATTTTATAAGTTCCAAGTCCAAGAGCCGGAACTTTATTTCCATCATTTAATTTAAAATAAATCATTTGACCTCCTCATAAATCTATTTTTTATCTACCCTATTAAAGTGTGTTATAATCAAACATATGAAGACTGTTTTAATAACTGGAGCATCAAGAGGCATTGGTGCTGCCATAGCAAAAAAATTAAATAGTAAATATAAGCTTGTGATTAATTACAACAAATCCAAAAAACAAGCCTTAGATCTTATGGAAGATTTAAGAAAAGTTAATCCTTATGTAATCGCTGTAGAAGCTGATGTATCCAAGGAAAAAGATGTAGAAAAACTCTTTAAGATAGCTGAAGATAATTTTGGCCATGTCGATATACTCATCAATAATGCAGGGATATCTTATTTTGCTCTTGTCCAAGATATGGATTTTATGGAGCGGCTTAAGGTAATTAATACAAATCTAAATTCTGTTTTTCTAAATTCTAAGAGAGCCATTCCAAATATGGTTTCAAGAAAATATGGGGTTATCATAAATATGTCATCTATCCGGGGTGATTTTGGTGCTTCTATGGAAGCATGTTATTCTGCATCCAAGGGTGCCATAAATACCTTTACCAAGGCTTTGGCTAAAGAACTTGCTCCTTCAAAAATTAGAGTAAATGCCATAGCTCCAGGTATTGTAGAAACAGATATGATGAAAAATGATTTTTCAGAAGAAGAACTTGACCAATTAAAAGAAGAGGTTTTGACTGGTAGATTTGCACAACCTGAAGAAATAGCAAGTCTTGTTGAATACTTGATTAGTGATGATGCAAGCTACATTACAGGAGATATTATCCATATCAATGGTGGATTTTTATAGAATAATTTTTACCATACAAAAAGATTTAACCGTAATTAGAAAATTTTCCTATCTCCGGTTAAATCTTATCTTTATATTTTTATCGATTTTATTAAATTTATGAAAGATACTTGCAAGTGAAATAACTTCACAGTCTTATTTTGTTTTTATTTTACTAAATTCTCTAAAATTGTACCAGTAAATATAAGATTCTATAACTTTTTTCCCTAAAGCTTCTTCTAAGGCCTTTTTATATAGTAGTAATTGACTATCATAGAAGCCTTCTCTTTTTATTTGATCTGTTTTAAAATCTATCAAAACTAAATCATTTTTCTTTTCAAAAACCAAATCTATCTGACCATTTACATATATGCCTTGGTATTTCATTAGGAAAGATTCTTCTTTTCTAATATTGATTGACTCAGCACTTAGGTCTTTAATTATAGGATTGTTATAGAAATCAATTAATTTGTCATTTTCAATTATTTCTATTTCATCTTTGCCAATTTTTCTTTGACTTATTAAGTTTTCTATCTCATTTTTTATAGAATCTTTTGTGTAAGATTTTAGTGGCAGATTTTGGAAAACTTTGTGGATTATAGAGCCCTTGTCCACAGCTTTATAGGTCTTTTTTTCTGTTAAAAAATCTGGTTTATTATAGTCAAGACTGCGATAGACTTGATCATAGTCTGATTTTTCATAGCCCTCTTCTTCACTTTTGAAATTTTTACTAAGCTCAGTTACAGATTTTTTTACAGAAAGCAAGGTATCTTCTTGGTAGGGATAAGGCTTGTCTAAAATAGAGCTAAGCTTTTCGACTTCTTTTTTATCATAGTCTTTGGAATTTAAAAAATCATAAATATTTGTAAAATCTGATTGCTTATTTGCATCCATTTTATCTATAATTTTTAACTCTAATGTTCCATCTGAAAAGCAATCACTTGTATATGTTTCTGTTATATCTTCAAAGATCTTATCTTTCATAAGTATTGAAATAAGCCATTCCATATAAGATTTAAGTCCTAGATAGTCTGTTGTAGTTTGAAGTTTTTTAATTTGTTTATCACTTAAGTCATCCTTTCCTACTATATACATCTTATAAATTGCTCGGGTTAGGGCTACATATAAGACTCTCATTTCTTCTTTTGTATCATTAATAATAGATTTTTCTAGGATAAGACTTCTTTTAATCGATGATAGCCTAAGTTTATTTTCATAATCAGAAACATTTATACCTATTCCCAAATCCTTATCAAATAGTATGGGACTTCTTGTATTTTGCTTGCTAAAGGCTCTTTCGGCTTCCGCAAGGATTACAACAGGAAATTGTAGTCCCTTAGATTTATGAATAGTCATAAGCCTTACTAGATTTTCATTTTCAGATAAATCTCTTGCAGCCTGGATGTTATCAGCCTGACCTGACCTTAGACTTGTAACATAAGCCAAAAATCCAAACAGGCCATTGTCGTTATTTTGGTCATAATCAGCCATCATATCTATAAAGGCTTCTATATTTTTTATCCTTTCTTCGCCCCTATCTCTAGCTAAGAGAAACTTATAATAGGAAGTTTTTTCAAAAATATAATTGCCAAATTCATAAAGAGACATGGTTTGCAACTTATGATAAAAATCCAAAAATATGGTCTGGAAATTTATCTTTTTTTCTAATATCTCTCCTTCTTTATCATAGGCATCAAATGCAGCGAAGAAATTTTTTTCATCTGAAGAAAGTCTAATTTCTGCTATATCATCTTCTGTAAAATCGAACAAGTTGGATCTAATCACAGCAAGTAAAGTTAAATCATCTCTAGGATTTTCTATATATTTTAATATGTTAATGAAAAATTCTACTTCCACCGCATCAAAAGAAACCTTGGAAATGTCTGAGAAAAATGGAATATTTGCTGCTTTGAAGGCTTGTTCATATTTGTATACCTTACTTGATGACCTAAAAAGAATAGCTATATCCTTGTAGGCAAAGCCTTGGCTTTTTATTCTTTCTATGAGCTTTACCATATATTCTTCTGCATTCAAATCTTTTTTTAGAATTGAAATTTCAACTTTTGGATTTTCTATTTTGTCAAAGACTTTTTGTGGATTTAACCTATGGCCTCCATTTTTGTAGTCTATATCTGATGCTTCTTTGGTCATCAAATTGTCAAAAATGTAGTTATTAAACCTAATTATATCTCTATCTGTTCTAAAATTTTCATTTAAATCTATTCTTTTTGATAAGGGATCTTTTTGATAACTTTCTAATTTTTCTAAAAAAAGATCTGGTTGTGCAAGTCTAAAGCCATAGATAGACTGTTTAACATCACCAACAAAAAACAGATTATTATCCCTTTTCAATTTTTCTATAATATAGTTTTGGATTTCGTTGGAGTCTTGATACTCATCAAAAAAGATATACTGGTAAGACTCTTTTAATTTATCAACAGCTTCTTTTTTATCAAGAAGTTTAATAAATTTATGCTCCATATCGGTAAAATCCAAGTAGTTATTTTCTTGTTTTTTTCTTTGATAAGTCTTAATAAAGGCCTTAGTTAGCCTATTTATCTCTTTTAATACTGTTTTTTCTATAGGATTAAAGACTTGTAAGGTCTTTTGGTCTGTATTTAAACATAGGCTACATATTTCCTTATAGGCTTTCTTGTAGGCATCTCTTTGGGCTTTCACATAATCTTTTTGGGCTGGATCATCAACTTTAGAGCGTCCAGGCATTCTACTAAAGCTTATATTTGATCTTTTTAAAAAATCTTCTAGACTACTTGAATCATCTTCTTTTAACATATTTGAAAGATTTTTGAAAGCCTTATAATCTGACTCAAAAGTTTCTTGGTAATTAGGTCTCATATTTTTTTCTTTACTATACTTTATTAAGTCTAAGGCCTTTTCTTCCAAATCTTTTAACTTTTCTTTTACATATGCTATAAAATAAGCCAAAGATAAGTCTTCTTCTGTCTTTTTATCAAGCCATTGTAGGGGTCTTACTTGAGAATTAATAAAATCATAAGTTTTATAAATAACATCTCTTGCCACAGAGTCTTCTCTAGATGATGAAAAATTGTTAAGGAAGGTCCTAAAATCATCGGTCATATTTTCATAAGAATCAGTAAATACTTCATCTATAGCATCCCTTTTTAATATGGCCCCTTGATTTTCATTCATTACTTTGAAAGAAGGTGAAAGATCATCTGTCAGATAAAAATATTCTCTTAGCATGTCAGAACAAAAAGAATGGAGTGTTTTGATTTGCGAATTTTTAAGAAGTTTGATTTGTTTTCTCAAAAAAATCTTATCAGATCCATCTTTTATCATTTCATCTTCAAACGCTTGTCTTATTCTATCTTTCATTTCAACAGACGCCTTATTGGTAAAGGTAACTATAATCATCTTGTCTATATCAACTTTCTCATTTATAACAAGAGATATTACCCTATCAACCAAAACACGAGTCTTTCCAGAACCTGCAGCTGCAGATATTATTATATTTTTATCTCTAGTAAAGATAGCTTCTTTTTGGGCTTTGGTATACTCAAAATCAGTCATTTTCTTTTCCTTTTAAATCATCGATTTTTTTATTTTTATCAAGTTCAATAAACCTAGCCTGATCAATAGTATAATCTATTTTGCAAATCCCCCTATAGATACAAGCAGAACATTCATAAGTTGATTCTGCATATTTTATTGGTCTTAGGTCTATTTTCCCATTTTTAATTTCTTTTATATGATTTGCTATTAGGTCTATTACAAATTTTTCAAGAAGCAGGTTTTCTTCTTCTGTAAAAATATTTTCATCTGCCTTTCTTAAAGCAAAGACAGCAGACTTCTTATCAAAATCCTTATCCATCATTTGTAATATATGTTCGTTAATTTTTACTATAAATCCTTCCATTTTAAACTTATCTTCAAAAGATGCTAGTACCAATTCTTTGCTATATTGTTCTTTGATATTTACAAGTTCATCTTTTAGTGGTAAGTAAAATGCCCCTACAGGTATAAGCTCTTCCAATCCTTCTTCAGTTCTTTTCTTTTTTACACTAAGCATATAAACCACAAGTTGAAGATCAAGACCATTTAGTATATTATAAATTCTAATCTCCTTAGCTCCAGTCTTATAGTCAATAATCCTTACATAATTCTCATATCTATCAAGCCTATCAATTCTTCCTTCCAAGTAATTATTTTCATCCACATAAACTTCTGGATAAAGACCATCTTTGGCAAATTTTTCTTCAAGTCCATCAATTTTAAATTTACCTAAGGCGAGTTGCCTTAAAATTTGCTTGGAATTTTGTTTTGTATTGTCAAAAATCTTAGCCAAGATATACTTATTTTTGGCATCATTTCTTCTTAACTTGTCCAAATTTTTCTCAATAGCTTTTTTGTAGTCCTCATAAATTAACTTTTCCATAAGTTGATCAGGTAAATCTATTTTATCCATTTCTTTGATTCTTTTGCTAAAGTTTTCTATATTTGAGTGGACTATATTTCCTATTTCTATATAAGCAACATCATAGGGATCTATAACATTTGGCTTTATACCATAGGTCATAAAATATTTGTAAGGACATTTGGAGTATGTTTCCATTTCTGAAACATTCCATCTATTTTTAGAATAAAGACCCAAGCGATTTGATTTAGAAAGATTTTCTTTGTCATTACTATAAAAAAGACCTCTTTTAAAAATATTAAAAGTATTATCTAGTTTTGTGTATTCTATAAAGTTTTTGGTAAGCTTCTTATCTTCATCCGATATTGGCTCTCTTCTAATCATTTTCCATATTTTATCCATAAATAATCTAGTGATCATATCTTTGGAGTATTTCTTTTTTTCATAACTTAAAATAGATAGGTCTTTTACTTTTAGTTTTTCAAATAGCTTTATAATATCTATTAGGCTTGTTGACATATTTATTGCAACATTTTCCTTATTTGAGAGGCTATATGAAAAATAAATTTTTTCACTAGATCCTATCATCCTTTGCAAATTAAGAAGTTGTCTATCATCCTTGTTAATCTGGTAAATTTTAAGGTCTATACCCTTTTCTTTTAGCTTATCTTTTTCTATCTTGTTGATCAAAAATTCTTCTTTTGAATTTGAAGGAAAGAATACATCATTCATTCCCAAAATTATCTTATACTTTGTATCGCTTACTCTGTCTCTAGAAAAATCAGTAACTAAAAGATGGTCCTTGCTTGGTGGAATTATACCAATATTTGTATTTTCTACAGCAGCTTTTATTAGCCTATAAACACGATCAAAACTTGTATAGCTTTCTGCTAATACTTTTACTAACTGATCAAGTATATTCATAAACTTATCCCACATTTGCTTATTTTCTTCTACATGGGCAAGATCTCCATTTTCCTCCAAATTTTCTTGATAAGCTTCTATGGCTATTTTAAAGCCTTCTTTGTCAAATAAGTTAAAAATCTCTCTAGCAAAAGCTAAGGCAGTATTATTTTCTTTTGAAAGCTCGTAAAGAGGTTTTACCAAGTCAATTAATTTGTTTCTAATGGTATTAACCTCAAAAAGTTCTTTTTCTTTTTCTTTTAAAAGATCTACATCATTTTTATAGAAGTCCTTATCCAAGCTAAAATATTTATCATTTAGAATCATGACATTTTTAATTTTTCTATTTTCCAAATAATTTTGAAAACTTATAATCTTTTGATAAGAATTTTCTCCAAAATCATAAATTCCAGACCTTACAAAAGTTAGGATATCTTCTTTTTTAAAGTTAAAAAGGACAATTCTTAGACCTGCCATAAAACTTTTTATTATATGATTGTCAATCATCTTTCTACTTTGATCTAAAAAATATGGCAAATCATATCTATCGAAAATCCTAATTATTTGATTTTCATATTCATCCTTATTAGTCATTACTATTGAAAAATCTCTATACCTTTTGCCTTTTGCAACTGAATTTTTTATCATCAAAGCAATATTTTCAACCTCAGATGTAGTTGATGTTGACTTCAAAACATAGATATTTTTTACATCTTCCTTATATACTTTTGGATTATAGGATTCAAAGTTATCCAAGAGATAATTAATATCTCCACTTCTTTTTAAATCCTTTTCTAAATCTATTATATTTACAGGAGCAATATCCCTTAATCTTCTTATAAATCTTTTTGTTTCATCATATATTGATAAATTATATTCTTGGGGATTATTAAAGTATCTACCATCAAAAGTTAAGCCAAAGCTAACCTTAGCTCCTAATTTTAAAAGGGAGCTAATAAATTCAAGCCTTAAATCTGATAAGCTATCGAATTTATCAAAATAAAAGTTACTTTCCTTTAAAAAATCACACTCTTTTAGTCTTGAAATAACATAGGCTAATTTATCTTCTGAGTCTTCATAAAGATTTGAACTTTCCTTAGTATAGGCCTTATATATTTTTTCTATCTCTTTAAATTTGATTTTTAGGACAGGATCAAAATCTTGTTTATCTATTGATAAAAAAAACTCTTGATCAAAGTTATAGTCTTTGATGTTTGATATAAGTTGGGCAATATTTTCAACAAAATCTATGTTTTTATAAGCATTTTTAAAAAGTTCTAAATCATCATTTATATCTGATAAAACCTTTGTAAGTAGCATAATTTTACCAGTATTGGTCAAAGGCTCATAAGGACTTTTGCCAATTTTATCTATAATAAATTGAGATAATGAATTAAAAGATAGGACTTTGGCATCCATAACTGTTGTATATTTTACATGATCTATAAAATCTACATCTGACTGAAGAGTATACTGCTCAGGTACTATTAGAAAAGATTTTTCCCTTTTATCCACATCTTCTTCTATTTGCCTATAGATATACTTTGATGTATCTTTTGTATATCTTGATATAGCTATATTTATCATATGATTATCTCAACCTCACTTCCCTGTGATTTGTCATATTTTACTAGAATTTTTGCATCTATAGAATCTTTTACTTCTTTTACATGGCTAATAAGGCCTATAAATTTATTTTCATAAGAAAGCTTTTCTATAGTATTAATTGCATTTTCCAAATAATTATCAGATAAAGACCCAAAGCCTTCGTCTATAAAGAGAGTATCTATCTTTATTCCTCCGTTTTCAGCAGAAATTTCATCCGAAAGTCCCAAAGCCAAAGACAAGGAAGTCAAAAAGGTTTCTCCACCAGAAAGAGTTGAAGCAGGTCTTGACTTTCCAGTATTTGCATCAATTATTTCAATATCCAAGCCCTGTTTTGACCTCATATCCCCTCCGCTAGTCTTTCTTATCATCCTATACTGGCCATTTGACATAGCAAAAAGTCTTTTGTTGGAATAGGCAAGGATTTTTTCAAAATAATATATAAGAACAAAAGTTTCAAAATCAAGCTTTTCGCGACCCTTAATTGACCCATATCCACCTGATGCAATCTTTGCAAGTCTTCCTATAATTTGACCAACCCAAGCTTTTTCCTTGTAGGACTTTTCTATATCTATAACTTCACTTAGTGTAGAATTAAGATTTAACTGATTTATTTTTTCCTTAGCAAGAGTCTCTGTAAACTTTAAGATATTTTCATTTATAACTTTTAGTTTCTCATCTAATTGGTTAATATCATGAACCTTCAAATCTTTGTAGGAGCTTAAAGAAGATAGCCTTATATCTACTGTTTTATAAGCATCAAAGAAATCTTCTATTTCTTTTTGCTTATTATTTAGTTGGTCAAAAGATTTAAGATTTTCTAAAAATTCTTGGTTTGAATCAAAATAAGGCTTCATTTTTTCTTGGAAAATTTCCGTATTTTCCTTTAAAGATTTGCTGTAGGATAAAAGATTATCCATACTACTTGTAAGAAAAGAATTTATCTCACTTAGTTTTTTATCGGTCTCATTAAAATCACTATTAATTGCTTCAATATAAGCAGTTTTTTCTTCAATTTTAGTAGAAATATCTTTTATTTTATTTTTTATAAGGCTTTGGTCTAAATTACCAACCTGATCTTTCATTAACAAATAAGCTCTTTCTAAGCTATCAAATTCTCCTAGCTTTTGTGAAAGTAAGGTAATTTTTTCATCATATGCTTTTGTTGCAATTGATAACTTATTTTTTCTATTTTCCAATTCTCTTATAGACTTATCAATATCTGTAAGTTCTTTTTCATTAGCTTTTAATTTATGATCTAAATCGATTATTTCCCTATCCAGTGATTTTTTCTCATTATTTAAATCATCAAGCTTTGGCAAATCCTTGATAAGTTTTTCTTTTAAATTTTTTATTTCATTTTCTGCTAAACTTTTTTTATTAATAAGCTTGTGGTAGTTATTTCTTATAGCTTCTAAATCTAGGTCAAAGACTTCCTTTTCTTCTATCTTTTCTTCATGATAAGTAGAGCAAATAGGACAAATATGACTTTGATTTAAGATTTTAATATATTTTTGTTTATCTATATTTTCCTGGTTAAGAAGGGCTTGGTCTAAGTCAAATTTTGCCTTATGTAGGTCTTTTTCTATAAGACTCTTTTCTTCATTTTTGGATTTTATTTTTTCTTCTACTTCTAAATTTTTGTTGACCTTACCAATAAAATCAGAATTTTTTTCTTCTTTCTTATCTAGTTCTGTTTTTTCAAGTACAAGTTTTGTCTTATAGTCTTTAATTTCTAATAATTTATTTGATTTTTCTATTAGTTTTTCAGATACTTCTTTGTAACTATGATCTGCCTTTTCTTGATCTTCTTTTATCTTATTAAGCTCATCCTTATATGATTTCAAGTTAAGATATGAGTCTTTTATAGTTAAAAACTTATCCAAAGATTTTTCTTTATCTTTATAAGTATTTATTTCTATTTTAAGCTCATCAAGGTCCTTGGCTATATCTTTTAAGCCAGCTTTTTTTTTCTTTAAATCATAAAAAAGCAATTCAAGCTTCTTTTTTTCAAGCTTCTTTTTTTCTATAGCCTTTGCTACAATATCCTTATCCTTTTGTATTTGTCCAAGTCTGTCATAGTAGGGCCTAATGGTATTTGCATTTTTGGCTCTTTCTAATGACTCTTTTAATGCTACATAGTAATCAAGCCTATTTTCTAGTTCTTCTTTCTCTTCTTTTATTTTTTGATATAGGTTAATTTGTTCATTTTCTGCTTCAGCCTTGGAAATCTTATCAACAAGCAAATCTTTTTTCGCTGTTTCATTTTTATATTTAATACTTAAGTCTTCTATTTCATGATTTTTATTTGCAAGATTTGCTTCAATTAATTTTTTAATATTTACATAATCATGGCCATACTTCCTAGCCTTATCAAGGCTAGAATAAATAGACTCATCCTTTTTTAAGATCTCTTCAAGCCTATTGTCCAGATTTTCCAAATCTTTATTATAGGTAGAATCTAAAGTTTTTAAATCTTCCTGAATTTTACCATATTGGCTTGTTTGAAAAATATCCGACAAAAGATCAGCCTTAGTTGAAGAGTCAGCTGATAAAAACTCTGAAAATTGGCCTTGGGCCAAAAGCATAACCTTTTTTAATTGATTTTGATCAAGACCAACTATCTCTTTTATTAAATTGTTAGTTTCCCCAACTTTATCTGAAAGTAGGATTTTTTTATCGTTTTTAATCTGAAAAAGCTCTACTTCATGATTTATTTTTACTCCTGATCTAACTTTCTTTTTTGCAAATTGGCTTGGTTTTCTTTCTATTTGGTAGACTCTTCCATCTACTTCAAAAATATAATTGACATAGGTTGGGGGATCTTCTTTAGAAAGAAAATCACTCCTTAAATTAATTTGGTCAACATCAGGTCTTGATATTTGCCCAAAAAGAGCAAAACTAATAGCATCAAAAATACTAGTCTTTCCTGAACCTGTATCTCCAGAAATAACAAAGATTCTTGATGGATAAAGTTTTGTGAAATCTATTTCTGTTTTTTTCTTATAGGTCATAAAACCGTACATGCTTAATTTTATAGGCTTCATTCTATCACCTTTTTAAATATCTCAATTTCCTTTTCGCTCATAGGATTTTTCATCTTAAACTTGTAGAATTCCTTAAAAAGTTCGAGGGTCGATAAATTTTCTATATCCAAATCAAAATCATGGTCCTTATTAAAAACAGAAAAATCCTTATATCTAATATTTACTGCGTTCGGAAATACTACTTTTAATTTTGCCATAGCATTTTCTATTGGATAATCATCAAGAAGAATGACTTGCACGTAATCAAGTCTTTTATCCATAGCCAGTATATTATCAAAATAATCCTCTATGGTTACAAAATCACGCAAAGGAGAAATCTCTATCTCAGATATTTCAACCTTATCTGTAAAATCTATAAGGCTTACAGACTTTTTACCTTTTTCAGAAAAACTATATTTCATAAAAGTACCGGAATACCTGATTTTTGGTTCAAGCACAAAATGTTTTCTGTGCAAATGTCCCAAAGCTACATAGTCAAAATTTTTAAATAAACTTGCATCCATAGCATCATTTCCACCTATGCTGAGCGGTTTTTCTCCCTCTGTTTCTTCCTCCTTATCCTCATATGTGTTTTCTGAAGCATAACAATGAGTTAAAAGTATATTTCTTCCACTATAATCAATATCTTTTAAGAGATAGGAATAAAGATCTGTAAAAGACTGAAAATCTTTATCAAAACTTACTCTTGCTTTAGAAAGGGAAAGATAGGGTATGGGATAAATGTTAACTTTTCCATACTTATCTTCAAAACTTAAAACTTCTCCCTTATAATCCCCAATGATATAATAAGACGATTTTTTGAAAAATTCCCTATTTACATCAAGCCTTTTGTAAGAATCATGGTTACCAGATATTGCCACAACCTTTACTTTTAATTTAAATACCAAAGCTTCTATAAAAGAACTGTAAAGTTGCATAGCTTCTGCTGAAGGAATAGCTGTATCAAAAATATCACCTGCTATTAAAACAAGATCTATTTTTTCTTCTTTTGAAATGGTTAAAATCTGATTTAAACAATAAGCTTGATCTTCCAAAAGCGAATAAGAGCCTATCATCTTTCCTATATGTAAGTCTGAAAGATGGAGTATTTTCATGATTCCCTCCTAACAAAAACAATATTATCATCTTTTGATAGCTTAGAATCATAGGAGTAACCCTCTAGCTCTATTTGTTTAATTTTATCTATGGCTTCAATTTTATTTTGCACTATATATTTAAGCATCAATCCTCTCATTTGCTTGGCCCAAGCAACTACTGTTCTTAATTTGCCATTTTTATAATCTTTAAAATCTACCGTAACCATGCTTTGGTCTTTATTCAAAAAAGGCCAAAGAAGCTTGGCATATTCTTTTGAGGCTAGGTTTAATACCAGTTTATCTTCCTTAAAAACTTCATTTTTTACCTTATCCTCCCAAAAATCATACATATTTATTTCTTTTATCATCATATCTAGCCTATAAGGTCTGATACCAGTCAAGGGCTTAAGAGCCCCATAAAGAGCAGAAAGTATGTATACTTTTTGATTTAAATACTCCAAATCTTCAAAATCATCTATAGAAAATTGCTTGTAAACTAAGCCATCATAGGTAAATATAGCAGGAGAATTCATTTCTTTAAAATCAAAATCTTGGTAAGCATAATAAACTTTTTCTGTCAAATCATCATTTAATTTAAAAATATTGCCAATCTCTGACATAGATTTATCTTTAAAAAAGTTAACCAAATATTTGCTTTCTTCTTTAAAAATAAGTGGACTTGTCTTAATATGATCTATTTGTTTAAAATTTTTAGCTGGTGAAATTATTATTTTCATTGTGTCCTCTCTTTATAGTAATTATAACATAAGAAAGAAAATGAAAACTTGATAATAGAAAAACACAGCTTTATAAAATACTAGGAAAAAAAGATAAAAAATTCCTTTGCCTAGGTTGGCAAGAAAAGATTTTCTATAAAAAAATGCTAAATAAAGAACACAGATTTTTCTTTATTTAGCATCTTTTTTGTTTTTTATTATTTTCTTATAAAAGTAAGAAAGAGCCGAAACTAAAACTAGGCCTATTACTGCAAGTACAACTGTTGCTCCTCCTGTCTTTATTCCGTAATTGTACGATAAGATAATCCCCGAAAGTAGAGAAATTATAGCAAAAATTATCGATAAGAAATAAGTTTGTTTATAAGATCTGCCTATAAGTAAAGAAGTTGCAACGGGTATAACCATTAAACTTGTAACCATCAAAGCCCCAACCATTTTGGCAGAAATAGCTACCGTTATTGCTGTTAAAAATGTAAAAATCCCACTAATAAGATCAACCTTAACTCCTACAAGTCTTGCCATATCTGGGTCAATAGATATATATAAAAGTGCCCAATAAAGATAAAGAGAAATAAAAATTACCGCAAGAGATACGGCTATTGCCATATATAAATCAACTTTAGTTAGGGTTGTAATTGAGCCAAAAAGATAGGATTCAAAAGAAGTTCCGCCTGGAGAAAAATCCGACAGTATAGCAGCAAGACCTATACCGGTAGACATGATAATAGCTGTTGCCATATCTCCATACTCTTTAAATTTTTTTCTAATTATCTCTGTGGCAAAGGCTGCAATAACACATATTATTAATGACCACCTGACTGGGTTTTGACCCAAAATAAGACCAATGCCAATACCTGCCAAGGAAGTATGGCTAAGGGCATCTCCAATCATGGAAGTTTTTCTATTTATCATAATAACTCCTATCATAGGAATAATTATGGCAAGTAGGGTTCCTACTATAAAGGCCCTTCTCATAAAATCATAAGCTAGCATATTATCCTTCCATTTTCTATTTTAACAATCTTATTTACATAATCTTTTACAATATTCATCTCATGAGTAATAATAACTATAGTTTTTTTGTGGTGAGTATTTAAATGATAGAGAAGTCTTAAAAATTCAGTCTTACTTGTAAGATCAATTCCAACAGTAGGCTCATCCAAAATCAAAATATCTGGATTTGCTACTATAGCTCTTGCTATCATTACCTTTTGTTTTTGACCGCCTGATAAATCTTTAAAGATAAGATTTTCAAGTTTACTAATACCCAGTGTCTTAAAAGCTATATCAACTTTTTCCCACTGTTTAGGGCCTGGTCTATTAAGAAAATTAAATTCCTTAAAAAGATTCATCACTACATATTCCTTGCAAGTTACAGGAAATGATATTTTCGTTAGGTCATTTACTTGGGGAACATAGCCCAATCTCTCAAAGGCATTAAAATCTTCTATATCCTTACCTAAAAGTTTGATAGAGCCACCATCTTTTTTTAAACTTCCCAAAATAAGCTTTAATAAAGTAGACTTTCCGCTACCGTTTTCTCCAACGATAGCTAGAAAGTCTCCTTCTTCTACATTTAAGCTTATATCCTTTAAAACATATTCAGTTGTATAAGCAAATTTTAAATTGTTAATTTCAATTAAATTCATTTTTACCTATTTTTCCAAAGATTGATAAATTGCCTCTAAGTTTTCTTTAATCAAATCTTGGTAATGAACCTCATTTTTCAAATCTTCTTTTGAAGCAAATTCAAGTGTTGCCAATGGCTTAGCACTTCCAGAAATTTCATTAGCTATAGCTTGTGCTGCCTTGTCAGAGCCACCTCTTTCATAGAAAATTGTATTGATATTTTCCTTCTTTACCTTATCGGTTACTTCTTGCATAGTTTTTGCATCTGGTTCTTTTGTAGATGTAATTCCCGTTAATGGAATTTGTTCCAAATCAAAGTCTCTGCACAAGTAAGCAAAAGCCTCATGAGGAACTACAAATTCATTGGATTTTTTAGATTCAAATTTTTTCTTATATTCACTTACAAGACTATCAAGTTCTTTGGCAATTTTTTCATAATTTGCCTTATAATAATCCTTATTGTCTGGGTCTATCTCTGAAAGTTTATCACTAATAACTTTTGCTTGTTCTTTTCCCATTACAGGTGATATCCAAGTGTGAGGATCAAACTCTCCATTGTGTTCATGGTCATGGTCTTCTTCATGATCTTGATCTTCGTGGTCATCTTGATCTTCATCTTTTTTATCTTCATGGTCATCTAAGTCTTCTTCATGTTCATCTTCGTGATCATGGTCGTCTGCGTCAGCTTTTATTAAATCCAAGCCCTTAGTTGTATCAAGAATTTCTACATCTGATGATCCAGAAACAGAATCTTTCCAACTTTCCATACCAGCTCCGTTAATGATTAGAAGATTTGCTTCGTTCAAATTTGCCAAATCTTTAGCTGATGCTTCCCAATCATGAGCTTCAGTTTCTAGACTACCTAAATTCTCTACATCCATTTTATCACCTGCAATTTGTTTTGTAAGGTCATAAATTGGATAAAATGATGTATAAACTAACTTTTTACTATTTTCTTTTTTTGTTTCTGCTTTAGTATCTGATGTAGTATCAGAAGTAGTATCGGAAGTTGATACTTGTGATCCTTGATCTGTATTTTCATTATTATTTTGCTTACCGCAAGCTGAAAAAACTATTGTTCCTGCAAGTAATAAAGCTAAATATTTTTTATTCATATTTCCTCCTATTGCAAACCGTTTGCAATTAGTATTATATTCTATTTTATTATCCTGTCAACTAAAGTATAATAATATTTAATAAGGAGTGTGGTTTTAATGCATACAGAAGAAATACTAAAAGATAAGGGCCTTAGAGTTACAAAACCAAGGTCCATTATACTTGAGACAATATATAAGCTAAAAAGACCAATATCAGCTGAAGAAATATATAAGATAATAGGAGAGAATAACCAATATCTAAATCTTTCAACAGTATATAGAAATCTAAAAACTTTGGTTGACAAAAATGTCCTCTTAAAAAATACAGATCTTGATGGAGTTTCCTATTTCCAATTAAATATTCAAGCCCACAAGCACTTTATCACTTGCATAAAATGTGGAAAAAAAGTAACCATAGAAAATTGCCCAATAGATGAATTTTCTCACCAAGTAGAAGAAGAAACTGGTTTTACAGTAAGAAGCCACAATTTCGAATTTACAGGCATATGCCCTGACTGTATGAAGAATTTATAATATAAATAAAACTGAGCTTTTGCAAGTTAATAAATACTCGCAAAAACTCAGTTTTTTATCTAGTATTTGATTTCATAATATCTTATATAAAATTAGCACTATCACATATATAGTTACTGAGAGACTTAATCTTGGCACGCCAAAGAGGACTTGAACCTCTACCTTAAGCTTCGGACACTTCTATTCTACCTTTAAACTATTGGCGCCTTTTAGGGTAATATTTGAAAATTGAATCCTATTTAAAAACCTCAAGTTGTATTTAGTGTTTCCCATACCTGAGTCTATATAGATTTTGAAGTTTTTATAAGCAAATACTCCCTTGTCATATTTGGGAAAGAATCCTTCTCCAGGAGCCCAAAGTGCCCCTATAAAAGGAAGTCTTACTTGCCCACCATGGGTATGGCCAGAAAATACAAAGTCTTCCTTGCCATTATAATTATCTCTAATACACTTAGAGTGGTGGGCTAAGACTATATTAACATATTCTGGTCTTGCTTTAAAGGTTGAATAGTCAAAACCAAAATATTCACTCCCAAATATATATACTAGATTTCCATTAACTTCTATCAAATCATCTGAATTTCTCAAGATTATTACCTTATTTGCTCTTAATCTTTGTAAAAACTCATTTAGAAGTGGCCCTCTTTCTTCATGATTTCCCAAGATATAATAGATTTTTTTATCTATATCTTTTAATTTTTCTATAAAGGAGATTGTCTTAGCTATTTTTACTTTTTCTCCATAGTCATTAATATCGCCTGTCAATATAAGAAAATCTGGATCAAAATCCTTGATTTTTTCCATAAAAAAGTCCATATTTTTTATTGTATTTGAGTGAAGATCCGATATTTGTGTGATTTTTATTTTATTTTTTATTTTTGTTGAGCTCATCGTGACCTTATTTTCTTTGACATAAAAGCACTGATAGTCTAGATACTTATACAGACACAAGAGCCCAATAAAAATTAGGCCCAATATTATTTTATAATTCATTTAGTTTTCTTATATAAAGTGTACTTTCCATATCTGATGGAAGCCTATAGCCAGTTCTTGGTGATAGAGTCTTTTTTCTTACTGCAGGACTATCAACTGAAGTTGATCTTTTGAATTGGCTAGATATAAATCTTTTATAAAAAGATTTCAACCATTTTTTTATTGTTTTGTCATCATATTTTTCACCAAAGGCAATTTTTGCATCAGAATAAACTTTTTCTACTTCATAACCCTTATCCAAAGTTTCATAGATAAAGAAGTCTATAAGCTCATAAGGTCCTAAGATATCTTCAGTTTTTTGACTAATTTCTCCATCTTTTTCCTTTACAAGCTCTGGAGATATAGGCGTATCTAAAATTTCTGTTAGAACTTCAGATAGTTTTTTATTTGAGCTTGTTTCTGCCAAGTATCTAATTATATATCTGATTTCAGTTTTTGTAAGACTTGAATTTAAAGAGTAATTTGACATATGGTCCCCATTATATGTTGCAAAACCTTGAGCTATTTCTGATAAATCCCCTGTTCCAATAACTATAGCCCCATACATATTGGCAATATCTAGCAAAACTTGGGTTCTTTCTCTAGCTTGTGCATTTTCGTAGGCAGTATCCTTGTTTTCTATATCATGACCTATGTCTATTAAATGTTGGGTAACAGATTTTGTTATATCAATTTCTTTTAAGTCTATATTTAGGGCTTGGCATAATTTGTATGCATTGGATTTTGTCCTATCACTAGTAGCAAAGGCTGGCATAGTATAGGCTAAGATGTTATTTTTATCAAGTTTTCCTATTTTAAATGCCTCTACTATTGATAAAAGTGCCATCGTTGAGTCAAGTCCTCCAGAAACTCCCAGGCAAACTTTTTCGATGTTTATATTATTCATCCTATTTAAAAGACCTAGAGCTTGAATTTCTAATACATCTGTGCAAAACTTGGCCCTATCTTCATAAGGTGGAAGATATGGGAAAGGATGTACTTTTATCTTTTTTTCTGTTAGGTTATTGAAATTAATATATATAAAGTCATCAATGTAGCTATCATTTGCATATTTTTTAAATTCATAATCTTTGATATAATAGGCTGGCCCAAATTTTTCACTTTCTTCTATTTTTCCATCATTTGCTATTATATTTAAACCTTCATAAACAAAGTCAGTTGAAGATTCTCCGAAACCTGTAGATGTATATACATAGGTTATACCTTTTGATAGATATTTTATTTTTTCTTCAATCTCCTTTCCACTTAGGGCATATCTAGTTGATGCTTGTGGATTTAAAATTATATCTACTCCTTTTTCTTTAAATTTTAAGGAGTTAGGAATTATTTTTTCTTCATCTTCTCCTATAGATACTGCTATTTTTATGCCATTTGCTTCTATAAATTCATCATTAAGTTGATAAATATCCTCGTCTATAAAAGAATATTTTTCATAATCATCAGAAAATATTTCTTTTTCATAATCTTTTAAATTCTCTTTAGCATAACCACCAAGAATTCTACCATTATTTATTAGCATTACTGCATTAACTAATTTACCGCTGGCCTTGAAGGGTAAACCTACTGTAAAGAGTAAATCATATTTTTCTGAAAAATCTTTTAATTCATAAAGGGCATTTTTGCTATCCTTTATTATATTTTTATCCAAGTAACCATGGTAGAGAGATGCCCCAGTTAGGCTAAGCTCTGGAAAAGAAAGTATATTTACCTTTTCTTGTTCAGCCCTTTCTATTTCCTTTTTAATACTTTTTAAGTTCTCATAAACATTACCAAGCTTGGTCTTAAAACTTACTGATTTAATTTTTATATTTTTTCTCATAATTACCTCATTTAATACTATACTAATTTATACATTATTTTAACCTAAAATACGAAAAATCTCAAAAGAAAAAAGAGCCTCCGAAAGGAGACCCTAATTTACTGTTTTTATTTCTTTTTACCTTTATTTTGAGAAGCAGATTTTTCTTTATCTTCTCTTCTCTTCTTCAGAGAATCTTTGATACCAGAAACAATATCAAGAAGTTCTGGCTCTTTCATATCACTAAGTGATGATACTATTTCTAGGCTTTCTGGAAGAACATCCATTAGTTTCATATCATTGTCTAACATTTCTTCCATCTTTTCAGCAGCTTGTGGTGCCCATGAACCGTTTCCTATAATTGTTACAGCTCTATTTTGGATATTAAGAGCTGACATATCATTGATGAAATCTTTCATCTTAGGATATACGCCTAGGTTATAAGTTACTGAAGCTAGAACAAGGTTTGTATATTTGAATGTTAAAGCTATAAGTTCAGATACATCTGTGTTTGAAACATCTCTTAAAGCTATGTTTGTAATTCCTGCTTCACATAGTTGTGCTGCTAGTGATTGGGCTGCATATTCTGTATTACCATACATTGATGCATAAACTATTAGTACACCTTCTTCTTCTGGTTCATATGTTGCCCAATGTATATATTTATCAAGAAGATATCCTATATCTTTTCTCCAAACAAGACCATGAAGTGGGCAGATGTATTTAATATCTAAGCCACCTGCTTTTGCCAATACATTTTGTACAAATGTACCATATTTACCAACAATGTTTGTGTAATATCTACGTGCTTCGTCAAGATAATCTCTATCCCAGTTAACTTCATCAGCAAATAGTCTTCCGTTATTAGCTATAAATGAACCGAATGCGTCAGCAGAGAATAAAACTCCATTTGTTACATCAAAAGTCATCAAAACTTCTGGCCAGTGAACCATTGGAGCCTCAACAAAGGCAAAGGTATGTTTACCAAAGTTCATTGTGTCGCCTTCTTTTACTTCAATATATCTATCATCTACATGGAAACCAAATTGTCTCATGAAGAGGACAGCTTTTTCTGAAGCAATTAGTGTTGCATTTGGATATTCATTTAAAACTAAGTCTATAGAAGCAGCATGGTCTGGTTCCATATGGTTAATTAAAAGATAATCTAAATCTCTTCCATTAAGAACATGTTTAACATTGTTTAGGTAATCTCTTGCTATTGCCCAGTCAACTGTATCTACTAAAACTGTTTTTTCGTCCATTAAAAGGTATGAGTTGTAAGAAACACCTTGTGGGATTGGAAAAATATTTTCAAATAGATGAAGTCTTCTGTCATCCCCACCCACATAGTATAAATCGTCTGTAACTTTTCTAACTGTATACATTATTTCCTCCTACTACTTTCTGTCTTCTGGGAATTCTACTTTAACAAATTCTTCTTTTGGTTCACCTGATACTGGAGATACCCAAGAATCTGGAAGTTTGTCAAATGGAGTTCCTGGCTCTATGCCTTGACTTGGATCCCCAAGCTCAGGGTTATATTCATATCCACTACCTTGATCTACGTAAATATCTTCCTTTGGAGCCATTTTTCTTGGTTTGCTTCTTTTAATTTTTTTCATTTTAGGAGCTGGCTTTTTTTCTTCACCATTATCAAGTTCTTTGATTAATAGTGGAAGAACTTCCTTGAAATCGCCAACTATACCATAGTCTGCATTTGCAAATATTGGTGCATTCTTGCTATTATTTATAGCAACTATTGTAGAAGCATCTCTGATTCCCTTTAAGTGTTGACCTGCTCCAGAAACGCCAACGCCAATGTATAAGTTTCCTTTGAATGTTTGTCCAGACATACCAACGTATCTATCTAATGGTACATATTTTAAGGTTTCAGCAACTGGTCTTGATGAAGAAATAGCTGCTCCTGCTTGATAAGCAAGTTCTTCTATATATTTCATATTTTCTTTTTCACCAATACCACGGCCAGCAACAACTATTCTTTGAGCTTCTGCTATTGGTGTCATTGGGTCAATACCAACTGTGAAGTCATATCCATCTTTCTTTAGAGCAGCAACTAAATTCTTAACTGCTTCTTTTGGATCTCCTTCAAAAATTTCTCTTTTTCTAACACCAGCTATTGGTCCTGCAGCTTTCTTGCTGCCAACAGCTTTCATCTTTGGAGGACGACCTACAGTGTTAGTACCAACTACTACTCTCATGATTTCGTTAGTACCTTCATATATTTGTGTAATCTTGGCATCTCTAAAGAATCTTTCAACGTCAACGCCTTTAATAAATCCTGATCCACCATAAAGTTGAACAGCTTCAGTAGCTATATGCATAGCAAGATCTGATGCAACTTGTTTAGCCATAGCAGCTTCTGCTGAGTATCTTTCATGATGCTCTTTTAATTCAGCAGCATGATAAATCATAAGTCTTGCACCGTGTAGGTAGGTAGCCATATCGGCAAGCTTGAAAGTATTTCTTTGTAAATGAGCAATTGGCATACCAAATTGTTCACGTTCTTTAGCATATGCTAGGGCTGATTCGTAAGCACCTTGGCCAATACCTAAAGCTTGAGAAGCTATACCAATTCTACCTCCATCAAGGGTAGCCATAGCTATCTTAAATCCTTGTCCTTCTTTTCCAAGCAAGTTTTCTTTTGGTACTTTAACATTGTCAAAGTGTAATTCAGCTGTTGAAGAAGATCTAATACCAAGTTTGTCATAGTGATCTGAGAATGTAAATCCTTCAAAGTCTTTTTCAACTATAAATGCTGAAATACCATGTGTTCCAATACCAGGAGTTGTAACTGCCATTACTACATAAGTGTCTGCTTTTGGAGCATTTGTTATAAATATTTTTTTACCATTAAGAATGTAATAATCACCATCAAGAACCGCTGTTGTTTCTGTACCTGCTGCATCTGATCCAGCGTTTTCTTCTGTTAAACCGAATGCACCGATTTTTTCACCTTTAGCTAAAGGAATTAAATATTTTTGTTTTTGTTCTTCTGTACCAAAGGCAAAGATTGGCCAAGTACCTAAAGAAGTATGTGCTGAACAGATAACACCAACACCAGCGTCAACTCTTGATAATTCTTCTACTGTAATTGCATAAGAAATAACATCAAGACCTTGTCCACCGTATTCTTTAGGATATGGTATTCCCATAAATCCTAATTCACCCATTTCTTTAACGATGTCATCAGGAAACTCATTTTTTTGATCTAATTCAAAAGCTATTGGTTTTACTTTTTCTTCCGCAAAAGCCCTAACTTTTTTACGTAAAGCTTCATGTTCAGCTGTAGTTTTAAAAAGCATTTCTTATCCTCCTAAATATTTTATGTTCTGACTTTATTTTATTATCAAAAGGTTTTCTTGTCAAGCATTTTTATTTTTATATAATTGTAATAATTTTTATAAACATCTTGATAATTTTTATAAATATAATATGCCACATCATAAGATTGCGGGAGTTTAACAGCTAAATACAAAAAAATCTTCTTTAGGAATTGATTTTCCTATATTTTTTTGTCAAATTTTATATTTTTTTCTTGCACAATATCTCACAATGTGTTATAATATCTATATATTACTTATGGGAGCATTTTATGAGACTTCAAATTTCTAAATCTAAAAATTCTATTTCTTT
>JAQYEZ010000046.1 GCA_028723425.1 Peptoniphilaceae bacterium
TATTCTTTTCAGGATCTTTAATATTCTGCTCTTTATTTAGATGATAGTATATTAGACTCCTGGTTATTCCAAGACACTTACACATGGCGCTAATGCTATATTTATATCTATTTGAGATAATTAAATTTATTTTTTCCCTAAAAGTCACGCTGCTTGCTTTAAAATGTCATTTTCCATTTCTAGCTGTTTTAATCTTTTTCTTAATTCAATCACCTCTTTTTCATCATCTGTCCTATTATCATTTATATCAAAGGATCCTGAATTATTGTATCTTCTAACCCAACTATTTATTGTTGATATTGAAATATCATATTCTTCACCTAAATCTCTCAAGCTATGGTTACCTTGATTATAGATATTAACTATTTGTTTTTTGAAATTTTCTTCATAATGTTTTGTCAATTTAATTTCCTCCTAGATTTGTTATTTATATTATATCTGTTCGGTATTAAATTGTCCTATTAATGTATCCTATCCATACTCTTTCAAAATATTGCGTAAAGAAGACAAAGAAAATGTAAACTCACCAGGATAAAACCTATTCAAAAGTTCATAAAAATGAGAAATATTAGCGTCAGAAAACTCATAAGAATTATATAGCTCAATAACCCTATCCTTAACAGCCTTATCAATGGCTTTAGGAGAAGTCTTATTACGATTACCATGAATAAAAAAACTTTTACCATGTTCTTTATAACCCTTAACCTTTCTCCAGCCAGTACGTTCACAACAGCCTAATTTAGCACACATATGCCTAAAATTACTATCCTTATGATCAACATAACTTTTAACAGTTTCATATTCAAAATACTCATTCATAGTCAAATCCACCTTTTTCATTTTCAATTACCTCATAAGAGATAATTTTACAATATTTTTCTTTGTATTACTGACAAATTTATTTGTGTTTCTACTATGACATTATCACTTGCGTTCTACAAGCCTATACTCTAAAGGTAGAAAAGAGTTAAAAAATAAGCTAGTTTATGTTAAAATTAATAAATGAGCAAATTTTATGTAAAAGAAATGAGGATTTGATGACTAGATTTGTTACACTTTCCTCAGGTTCTTCAGGTAATAGTGTTTTTGTAGAACACCAAGGAGTAAAAATACTTATAGATTGTGGATATTCAGGCAAGAAAATCCAAAATTTGATGGAGCAAATTGGAGAGAATCCAAAAGATCTTGATGGGATATTTTTAAGTCACGAGCATATAGACCATATTTTGGGAGCTGGCGTTTTATCCAGAAGATTTAATATTCCAATTTATGCCAACAAGGGAACATGGATGGGCTTTTTGCCTCATGCTGGAAAAATAAAGGAAGAAAATATTAGACTTTTTAAAACTAATGCTTTCCTAAACTTTAAATCTATGGATATTTTGCCTATTAAAATTTACCACGATGCCAAAGAACCTGTAGGTTTTATCCTTTATTTGGACAATAAAAAAATTACAGTTTTAACTGATACTGGAATAATAGATGAAAAGATAGCCTATGAAATAAAAGGTTCAGATATTTATTATCTTGAAGCCAATCACGATTTGGAAGCTTTAAAAAGAGGACCTTATAGCTATAGTGCAAAGCAAAGAATTATGTCAAAATTTGGTCACTTATCCAATGATCAAACCGCAGAAATTTTAGCTGATGCCTTGGAAGGCAAGAGAGAATCTATATTTTTATCTCACCTTTCTGAGATTAACAATACTCCAGAGCTTTCAAGGATAACTGTAGATAATTATTTGAGATCTTGTGGACTTGATACAAAAAAAGACTTGATTTTGGAAGTGGCAGACAGGTATAAGCCATCAAGAATAGTGGAGTTGTAAATGGAATTAGTAGATATAGAAAGACTTTTAATAAAAAAATATAGAAAATACTTGTGGTCTCCTTTTATCAAGGCAATCAAGGATTTTGAGTTAATAAATGAAAATGATAAAATCGCTGTGGCAATTTCTGGTGGCAAGGATTCCCTTCTTTGTGCAAAACTTATTCAAGAGTTACACAGACATTCTGATATTAAGTTTGATGTGGAATATATTTGTATGGATCCAGGCTATGCTAAGGAGCATAGGAAAAATTTGGAAGAAAACCTAAAATATCTAAATATAAAAGCAAATATATATGATTCCAATGTCTTTGCGGTTTCAGAGAAAATTTCAGGTAACTATCCTTGTTATATGTGTGCCAGGATGAGAAGGGGTTTTCTTTATGCAAAAGCCAAAGAGCTTGGTTGTAATAAGGTAGCCTTGGGTCATCATTTAAATGATGCAATAGAAACAACTCTTATGAATGTACTTTTTTCAGGAAATTTTAAGACTATGAAACCTAAGTTAAAGGCACAAAATTTTCAAGGTATGGAACTTATAAGACCGCTCTATTATATAGATGAAGAAATGATAAAAAAATGGAGAGATGAAATAGGGCTTAATGCCTTAAATTGTGCCTGTGCGGTAACAAAAAAGAGTGAGGGCTATACTAGAAAATATGTAAAAGAATTGATTGCAAATTTGGAAAAGGACATACCAAATGTTAGAAAATCAATTTTGAGATCTGCAGAAAATGTAAATTGCGATATGGTTCTTGCCTATCAAATAAAGGGAAAAAAGCACAGCTTTTTAGAGGAGTTTTGAGATGTTTTTAGATATAATTAAAGTAATAATACTTTCAATAGTAGAAGGAATTACAGAGTTTCTTCCTGTTTCTTCTACGGGGCATTTGATTTTGGTAAATGAATTTGTAAAATTACAACCAGAAGGCTTTGCCAATGCCTTTTCTGTAGTTATACAGCTTGGAGCTATTTTTTCGGTTGTGGTTCTTTATTTTTCAAGGCTTAACCCCTGGGATAGGGAAAAGTGTGAAAGATATTTTCCCAAAAAATATGATAAGTTAAATAAGCAATCCAAATTTTATTTTAGATTAACTCATCCTGATCCTTCTACAATTGATCTTTGGAAGAAGGTAATAGTTGGAGTTATTCCAGCTATGGTTTTGGGACTTTTGTTTGACGATATTATAGATAAATATTTGTTTAATCCTATAGTTGTAGCGACTATGCTTCTTGTTTGGGGAGCAGTGATTATTTTTGTAGAAAAAAGAAACAAGGAAAATAAGAAGCAAAGAATTGACAATATCAATATGGTTTCCTATAAAAGTGTCTTTCTAATAGGATTTTTCCAAACCTTGGCAATGGTTCCTGGGACTAGCCGTTCAGCTGCAACCATAATTGGAGGTATGCTACTAGGACTTTCAAGATCTCTTGCAGCAGAATTTTCATTCTTCCTTGCTATACCGACTATGTTTGGGGCAAGTTTACTAAAAATTGTAAAAAATTTTGAGGGCTTTAGCCTTTACCAATGGTCGATAATTTTTCTTGGCTTAGTTTTAAGCTTTTTGGTTAGCTATGTAGTTATCAAGAAATTTATGGAATATATCAAAAAACGTGATTTCATACCATTTGGTATTTATAGGATAATTTTGTCAGTCATAGTATTTATTTACTTTGGCCTTATCAAATAAGGGCTACAAAAAGGCAGCTTTTTGCTGTCTTTTTTAGAAAGAAATAAAAATGAAAGTATAATACATAACAAGTATATTTTAATTTAGGAGCAAATATGAAGATTGTGTTTTGGATTTCTGCTTTTGCACTATTTTATGCAATGATAGGCTATCCTATAAGCCTTATAATCCTAGAAAAAATCTTAAAAAGGAAAAACATAAAGGATTATTCTAAAAATCCAGAAGTTTCTATGATTATTTCAGCCTATAACGAAGAAAAAGTAATAGAAAAAAAGCTTATCAATATTACAAAGTCTGACTACAAAAATCTGGAAATCATCATAGCTAATGACTGTTCTGATGATAGAACTGTAGAAATAGCAGAAGAATTTATAAAAAATAACCCTTCCTACGACATAAAAATAGTCACAGCCAAAAACCATTATGGAAAAACAAATGCACAAAACGAGGCTTGCCAAAAAGCAAGGGGAGAAATCTTAGTTTTCTCCGATGCAAATTCCATGTTTAAAGCAGATGCTATAAAAGAACTTGTGTCATTTTTTACAGATGATTCTATAGAGTATGTATGCGGGTCTTTGATTTATGCAAAGGATGATGATATATCATCCTATGTAGCAGAAAATGCCTACTGGAATATGGAACTTAGGATGAGAAAAATAGAAAGTGAAATTTCTACCATAGCAGCAGGAAACGGTGCAATCTATGCTTGTAGAAAAAAAGACTACAGACACTATAATCTTGTTTCAAGTCATGATTATGAAATGCCACTTCATGCAGGTCTTAACAAAAAAAGAGCCCTCTATAATGAAGATGCCATAGCTTTGGAAAAAGCAGGGGCTACTACAAAAGATGAATTTAAAAGAAAAATAAGGATGCAAAGAAGGATACTTACCAATATTTTTACAAATTTAAAAAGACTTAATATCTTTAAACTTGGTTGGTTTTCATTCTTTCATTTTAACCACAAAACTTTGAGATTTTTACAAAGCTTCTTCCATATAGTCCTATATATTTCAAATATTTTTCTTTTGAATAATGGATTTATTTATAAGCTTAGCTTTGCCTTGCAAAATTTATTTTTCTTATTAGCAATTTTGGGGAAAATTACAGACAGCAAGTCAAAAATTTTGTATTTCCCAAGATATTATTCTATGATGATGCTTGCACAAATTATAGGGGCATATAGGCAATTAAGCGGTAAATCCAAGGCAACTTGGGAAAAGGCAGAAAGTACAAGATAGGTAAGCGATGAATATAGAAGTAATAGTTTCAACTATGAATCAGACAAATATTGATTTTTATAAAAAATTAAATATAGAAACAGATTGCCTGATAATAAATCAAACCGACCACAATTCCTACCAGGAGATAGAAGATAAGGGAAATAGAATAAGAATGATATCGACTGACACCAAGGGATCAGGAATTTCAAGAAATCTTGGACTAAACAATAGTCAAGCTGATATAATAATCATGGCAGATGATGATGAGGTTTTTGAAAAAGGCTATAAGGATGAGGTCTATCAAGAATTTAAAAATCATCCTGATGTGGATTTTTTTGTATTTAAAACTGAAATTATAAATAAGGGAAAAACAACAATCAAGGTTAAAAAAGACTCTAAGCTCTCCCTTTATAATTCTTTAAAATATGGGACAATTCACTTTGTTTTTAAAAGAGAAGCTATAGCCAAAAAAAATCTTTCCTTTTCAACCTATTTTGGAGCAGGAAGTCCAAATGGCGGGGGAGAAGATTCCTTGTTTATAGCAGATGCCCACAGGAAGGGATTAAATGTTAGAAGCTCTACAAAACTTTTGGCAAAAATCTACAATGATCAGTCAACTTGGTTTGAAGGCTTTAACGAGAAATTTTTCTATAACAAGGGAAAGCTTTCAAGAGCACTTTTCCCGTGCTTTTATAGGCTATATATTTATCAATACTTATTAAGACATAAAGAATATTTTGAAAAAGTATCTAAAAAAGATGCATTAACTCTAATGCTTAAAGGTGCTAGAGAATTTGGAGGAAAAAAATGAAAAGAAGAAAATCAATCTTATCAGTAATACCACTTGCCTTGTTATTTGCTATTATAGTTGGTCTTATAACATACTTTACAAGCGATAAACTTGGTTTATCAAGCTACAGAGCCCAAGCAAAGATTTTGACAACTAACAAAGACTCTGTTTCAGAGGAGGATAATCTTGCCCTAGCTTTTGCAGCGACAATAGACTCTGATGCTATAAAAAACAAGGTTATATCAAATTTAGGACTTGATATGCAACCGGCAGACTTGGACAAAGAACTTTCTATAGTACCTATTAAAAGCTCTCCAATTATCAATATAGTAATAGAAGATCCTATAAAATTAAAAGCAGAAGATTTGGCAGATGAATATGCAGATGTATCTGTTAAACTTTTAAATGACCTTTACAATGGAAATTCTCAAGTTTTGGAATATTCTTATAATAATTCAGGCAAAAAATCTCAAAAAGAAAAATATTCGCTTTTCTTTGCTATAGTAGCCTTTGTAGTTTTCTTCTTGTTTGCAAGCTTATTTACTGCTATCTATAATAGAAGGCTTGACAAAGAAATAGCAAAGCCTAGGGTAGAAAATCAAAAAAAAACTAAGCCTGTAGCTAATACAAATGATCATATAAACAAAGAAGAAGAATTTGAAGAAGAAAAGATAGAAAAATACAAAGAACTAGGACAAATACCAGAATACGAAGAGGATGATTTGGATGTTTAAAGGAAGAAAGAAAAACAAAGAAAGGCTTAACCAAGCTTTTATGAACCTAAAAGATAAGCTTGTTGAAAATCTTGGCCCAAATGATAAGACAATACTTTTTACTGCAAGTTCAGAAGAAGTAAAGAAAACCTCTCCCATCTTAAACTTGGGAAGAAAACTTGTTAAAGATAATAAAAAAGTCTTGGTTATTGATATGAACCTAAGAAATCCTCTACTTTCAAAAATTTCCAAGGTTGAATTAAAAGAGGGCTTTTCTGCTATTTTGGTTGAAGACCTTCCTTATGAAAATACCATTACCAAGGATTTATACAAAAAAGATTTAGATTTAATTCTGTCAGGAAGGGCAATGAAAAATCCTGATGATTTTTTACAAATATCAAAGCTTAGAAATTTCTTGGACTCACTACGACAAAGATATGACTATATACTTATAGATAGTCCTTCAAACCTAACTTATCCTGATGCAAACATGATTTCTCAGTCTGTTGATAAGGTTGTTGTTTTTACAAATCAAAAAGATAAAAACAAGAATAAGTTGAACAATTCTATTGAAAAACTTGAAAAAATGGATGCAGAAATAATAGGATATATTATTACAGATTACAAATAAGAAAGGGAGAATAATGAAAAATAAATTAATGGGAGTATTGACCTTATGTCTTTTATTTTCATCCTGTGCTCTTAGAAATGAGACATATGTTTCCAAAAGACACCCACAAGAAAATAAGCAAAGCACAGAGGAAAAATCATACGAGTCTACAGAAATTAAATATTCCAAGGCCAACGATACAAGTTTAGATCAAAGCACAGATCAAAAAGAAATAGAAACTAACCAAGAAAACAATGATGACAATGAAAGCGTTGATGGAGTAGAATATGAGGCAGCTAGTACCTTAAATATGAGACTTGCTCCTTCTACAAATTCAGGCGTTGTTGTAGAAGTACCAGGTGGGGCCAAAGTTATAAAAATTGGAGAAAATGGTCAATGGACTAGGGCAACCTATAATGGTTATACAGGTTATATCTTAACAGAATTATTAAGAGAAGTACAATAAGAATATAAACTCAGAAACCAAATTTTTCTTGGAATCTGAGTTTTTTTATAAAGAATTAAGATAGCTTTAAATGATGTAAAATGGTATTATGGTATTATAAATAATTATAGACTTATTGGAGATTAGTATGATTTATATTTGGCCAATACTTGCAACGGCAGGAGTAATTTTTTTGATAGATTTTATAACGGATAATAGAAAGACAAGCCTTAGACTTTCTATAGTCTTTGCCCTAGGAGCAATCGCCTTTATTTACCTTACCGGTATAGAATTTATTCAACTTTATCTGTTTTTATTCCTAATATCCATAAGCCTTGTAATTTTGGCCTTGCAAAAAGAAATAGACTCTTTTACTCTTATAGGGATTTTACTAATGATTGTAATGTTGTACATACTACTTAAGTATCCGCTTTTATAAGTGGGTACTTTTTTTAAAAAATAATATTTTAAGGATGAAAAGTTTGGAAGATAAAAAGAGGAAATTATGATTGAAATAAGCAATTTAAACAAAGTTTACCCAAATGGCTACGAGGCTTTAAAAGATATTAACCTAAAGATAGAAGAAGGAGCTATTGTTTCGCTTTTAGGACCATCAGGTTGCGGCAAATCTACCATGTTAAATATAATAGCAGGCTTACTGGACCCTAGCAAGGGAGATATAAAATTTGGGGGAGAATCTATAGTAAATAAGCATCCTAAAGACAGAGATGTTGGCATGGTATTTCAAAATTATGCCCTTTATCCTCATATGACAGTTTTGGAAAATATTATTTTTCCCTTAACTGTTGGGAAAAATAAAATGGATAAAAATAAGGCTAAAAAAGTTGCAGAAAAGTACATGGATTTGACCTATATTTCAGAATTAGCTGACAAAAAGCCCAAGGCACTTTCTGGTGGTCAACAGCAAAGGGTGGCTATAACTCGTGCCTTGGTACAAAATCCAAAGATTTTACTTTTGGATGAGCCTCTTTCAAACCTTGATGCAAGACTTAGAATAAAGATAAGAGAGGAGATTAGAAATATAGTAAAAACTGTAGGAGTTACGACAATCTTTGTAACCCATGATCAGGAGGAAGCCCTATCTATATCAGACTATATTGCCCTAATGAACAAGGGACTTATCCAACAATTTGATATACCACAAAATTTATACCTACAACCTGCAAATCTTTTTGTGGCAAAATTTATTGGAACGCCTATTATTAACACTTATAATCTAATTTACAAAAATAAAAAATTTGTTACTGACAGCCTAGAAATAGATCTTAACAAACTTTATAAGGATAATTTTAAGAAAGATTTGATAGAAGGAGAAACCTACACCTTTGCTATAAGACCAGAACACTTTATTCTTTCTGATTCTTCCATAAAAACTTTAATCAAATCTATAGAAATGATTGGTAGATATATGATTATACATGCTGATATAGCAAATGTTTCTTCCAGAATTGTAGTCGATAGTAAGCTTGATTTAAAAGTATCTGACTATATAAATCTTGATATAGATTATAAGTCAATCTATATTTTTGATAAAAATGGAGAGAGGATTTATTGATGAAAAAATTTAAGTATAGGGCAGAAAATGCTCCAAAAGCTTGGCTATATTTGTTGCCAGCCTTGATTTTTATCTTGATTTTTAATGTTTATCCTTTGTTTAGGACCTTGCAAATGGCCTTGGAATCAAATTCGATTATAAAGCCACAATTTGTAGGCATAGATAATTTTATCTTTGTTCTAAAGGATAGAAGTTTCCATTTGGCCCTAAAGAATACCTTTATCTATGCCATAACAGTTGTACCCCTTTCTATAATTATCTCTATGATTATAGCCTTAATTTTAAATACAAAGATTAAGGGATCTAAGTTTTTTGAAACTATATTTTTTATTCCTTACTTAACTTCAGTTATTGCTATAGGAATTGTATTTAGATATCTTTTAAATGGGGACTATGGTTTTGTAAATTACATCCTATCTCTTTTAGGATTTAAAAAAATAGACTTTTTAAACAATCCTAATTACAATATGTTAGCCTTGGTAATCTTTGGTATATGGAATGCCTTAGCTTTTAATATTATAGTTATATTATCAGGTTTAAGGGGAATAGATGAAAACTATTATAAGGTAGCAGAAACTTTTGGAGCGAGCCCCTTTGAACAATTTAGAAAGATTACCTTGCCTAGTCTTAATCCAATTATTACTTTTTTGACTTTGACAAGTTTTATTTCAGCCTTTAAGGTTTATGGACAAATATTTGCCCTCTTTAATGGCAAGGCTGGTATTGGCAATAGGCTAGTTACGGCAGTATTTTATATTTTTAACAAATTTTATGTGGAAAATAGGTATGGACAAGCCATGGCAGGAGCAATAATTTTATTTGTTGTTCTTTTGGTCCTAACTTTAATCCAAAGACTTATTTTTAAAAAGCTTTATGACTAGGAGAATTTTATGAAAAAATTTGGAAAAATCCTACAATACATCTTTATCATAATAATGGCTACAATAACCCTCTTCCCATTTTTGTATATGATTTTATCATCTCTTATGAGTTTCCAAGAGGTTATTTCCATACCACCAACTTTAATTCCAGAAAAATTGCAATTTATTAATTACAGAGATGCCTTGAAGGTTGCACCCTTTGCTAGATATTTTGTCAATACCCTTATTGTTACTATTACCAATACTTTGGGTACGCTTATAACTACAACCCTTGCAGCTTTTGCCTTTACTTTTTTGGATTTTAAGTACAAAAACACACTGGAAGGATTTTTACTTTCTCTACTAATGATTCCTTTTGAGATAGTAATTTTTACAAACTTTAGGACCATAGCTAGACTTAAACTTTTGGATTCATATCTTGCCCTAATCATACCTTTTTTGGCAAGTGTTTATTATATTTTTTATCTAAAACAGTTTCTAACTTCTATACCTAAAGATTTTTACAATGCTGCCAAAGTTGATGGGGCTAGTGATTTTGAATTTATTACAAGAGTTATGATTCCAATGAGTAAGACAAACCTCTTTACAATTGGACTTTTAAACTTTATTACAGGTTGGAATTCATTTTTGTGGCCAATTCTTGTTACCAATACCAAGAATATGAGGTTAATTTCAAATGGTTTGTCAGCCTTTGCCACAGAAGCAGGCTCTATGATACATTTGCAAATGGCTGCCTCAACCATAACTATTGTACCAATCTTGATTTTATATTTGATATTTAGAAAGAGAATTTTGGAGGGAGTATCTTATGGCGGACTCAAAGGATAAGACAAAGATAATATTTCACAAGGGAACCCACACTATAGGAGGGACTTTGATAGAAATTTCATATAAGGAGTCGAGGATATTTTTTGACTTGGGCGCTGTTTTTGATCCAAATATCAAGCCAAATTCTATGGATGATCTTTTGGATAATAAACTTGTAAGTTTTGTAGATGGTCTTTATGATCCTATGGCCTTTAATAAGCCTATAGAAGAAAAAGAAAAAAGCTTTAAAAACCAAGCCTGTTTTATTTCCCATGCTCACTTGGATCACACTTCAATAGTAAACTTTACCAATCCTAATATAAAAGTTTATGCGTCAAAAGATACTGCAAAAGTATTAGAAGCTCTTAGCCTTGAAAATGACTTTGTCTTTCCTTTCACAAAAAATCAAGAAAAAAGTAAGACAAATATTAGAAAGATAGAAGCTGTAAACTTCGATGATCCTATAATAGTAGGAGATTTAAAAGTTAGCCTTATTGCTGTTGATCATGATGCTTATGGAGCTTGTGGCTTTCTTATAGAAAGTCCCAATATGAAAATTGCCTATAGTGGAGATATTAGAAGACATGGTTTTAGGGAAGAGTCAACAAATGATTTTATAAGAAAAGTTAGGGGAGTTGATCTTTTGATAACAGAGGCAGTTTCTTTTTCCTTCTATAAACTCTATGAAGATGACTTAGAAGAATGTTTGAAAGAAAGTGAACTTGTTGAAAAAATTGTAAAGCTATTAAAAAATAATAACAATAGGCAAATTACCTTTAATTATTATCCTACAAATTTTGAGAGGATAAGAGAGCTTATTAGAAAAACAAAGGATATAAGAAAATTAGTCCTAACTTCCTTTAATGCTTATCTTTTAAAAGAGGTTATGGGAATAGAAACTTACTATTACAAAATAAATGATAAGGCTTATGGCTTAGATCCTTCTTTGGAAATTTCTTTAGAAGAACTTTTGGATGATAGACAAAAATATTTGTGGCAAATAGATGTAAAAAGATTTGATATTGTTGATAAATTAAAAGAAAAAGGTCTATATATTCATTCTGATGCCGAGCCTTTGGGAGAATATGATCCATTTTATAAGGTCTTTATTGGAAAATATGAAGAAAAAAATATAGAAGTAAGGCTAGTAGAAACTTCAGGCCATGGAAAAACCAGAGATATTTATCAAATTATTAAAGAAATTAATCCAAAATTATTGGCACCTATACACTCTTTTAAGCCAGAAAGGGTATACTATTATAGTGACAGGTTACTAAGTCCCTCAGATGGGGACACAATGTTATTTTAATAAAGGGAGAAAACATGAATAGTAAAAAACTAATTAGAAATCTTATGGCAACAGCCCTATCTTTGGCTGTGCTAGCAGGATGTGGAAATAAGGATACTTCCACAACTAGTACTTCTAACGAAGGATCTATGGTAGAAGGATCTGGAAGTCAAACATCTAAAAATTCAGATATAGTTACAAAACTTGATGGCGAAACTAAAATCGTATTTTGGCACGCTATGGGTGGAGGTCAAGGAGAAGCCTTGGAAAAATTGGTTAAAGAGTTTGAAGAAAAAAATCCAAATATCAAAATTGACCTACAAAATCAAGGAAACTATGGTGATTTAAGCCAAAAACTTACTGCTACTATGCAAAGCCCTGATGATCTTCCAACAATAACTCAAGCTTATGGCGATTGGATGGTTCCATTCTTAGAAGAAGACTTTGTCGTAGATCTTAAACCTTATATAGAAAATAAAGAAATAGGCTTTGATAACTATGATGATATACTAGAAGGTTTGAGAGAAGAAACAACCAAAGATGGCATGATTACATCACTTCCATTTAACAAATCTACAGAAGTACTATGGTATAACAAGACTTTGTTTGATGAATTAGGCCTTGAAGTTCCAAAAACTTTTGAAGAATTAAAAGAAGTTTCCCAAAAAATCTATGAGAAAAAGAAAATTCCTGGTGTAGGTTTTGACGCACTTTCTAACTTCTATGCAAGCTACCTAAAAGATAAGGGTCTTGACATGGACTCAAAACTAGATGTAAGTGGTAAAGAAAGCAAAGAAGCTATAAACTATTATCTAGATGGAATAAAAGATGGCTACTTTAGAATAGCTGGAACAGACCAATATATGTCTGGACCATTTGCCAATGAACAAGTTGCAGCCTATATTGGTTCAAACGCTGGTGAAGTTTATATCAAGGATGGTGTAGGTGATAAGTTTGATTATGAAGCTGCTCCATATCCAGCTGGTCAATCTGTTCAACAAGGTACAAATATATACATGTTTAACAATGCAAGTGATGAGCAAAAAACAGCTGCCTATGAATTTTTAAAATTCTTGACATCTAAGGATGCTCAAATAGAATTTGGTCTTGCTACAGGATACATGCCAATTAGAAAATCTGCTATAGAAGATGAAAAATACACTAATTCAGATTCTAAGATAGCAAAAGTTCTTTCTGAAGCTACAAAGAATTTATTTTCTAGAAAAGTTGAACCAGGTAGTCAACAAGCTTATAACGACACATCTTCCTTCTTAGAATCAGTTCTTTCTAACAAGGATACCGATGTTGACAAAGAATTAGAAACATTCAAACAAACATACGAATCAGCCTATCAACAATAATAAATAGAACTTAGTAACCTATTAAAAAAGAGCTTGTGAAAAAGAATTTATTTTTGCACAAGCTCTTTTATACTATAAGCTTTAAATAAAAATAGCTTACATCATTAGTTTATCATGATATCATAAAAATAATAATTGAAAAAAATATTCGAAAACTATAGACAAAGTAAAACGATTCTGGTAAAATATAGACAATAATAAAAGTTAAGAAAAGAAATAGTAATAGTAAATGATTCACACAGAGAGATTCTATTTGGTGGAAGGAATTTGATAGTTTGCTATGAACACATCTTTTTACTGGGCACCGAAAAAATAGTAGGCTGCCACGGTGGACATACAGCCGTTAACCTGTTGGGGTATATTATTGTACCTAATGAGGTCCATAGTGTGAGCTATGGGCGAATAGAGGTGGAACCACGTAAGAAATTTCTCTCGTCCTCTGGCATGACCAGAGGATGGGAGTTTTTTTATTGCAATTAAAAAAAGGAGAAAAAATATGTTTAAAAAAATTTGTTTTATTTTACTAGCACAAGCTTTATGCTTTGGATTTGTTGGATGTAAGAAAAATGATAAAAATCCAGATAATGCTATTCAAAGTGGAAAAGATAAGAAAGAACTTATAGTAGGAGTTGATAATAGCTTTGTTCCTATGGGATTTTTAGATCAAAATAATAAAATAACAGGCTTTGATGTGGAACTTGCTAGGCAAGTATTTAAGAGATTGGATAAAAAAGTAAAATTTGAAAATATAGATTGGGCAACCAAGGAAGCTAGCCTTGATAGGGGCTCTATTGATTTGATTTGGAATGGCTACTCCATAAATGATCAAAGAAAAAAACTTGTAGCCTATACAGATTCTTATATGAAAAATAGGACCATAGTTGTCGTTATGGCTGATTCTTCTATTAAAAATATGGCTGATCTAAAAGATAAAGAACTTGCTACTCAACAAGGATCAACCGCCTATGAAAGTTTGGATAATAATAAGGCTTTTAAAAATTCCCTAAAAAATAAAGACGCAAGCCAATACGATACTTTTGATAAGGCCCTTAGGGATATGGAAGTAGGAAGAATTCAAGGAGTGTTGGGAGATGAAGTTTTAATCAAATATTATATTAGCCAAAAAGGTAAAGAAAAATATAGAATTTTGGATGGAGATCTGGGAAGTGAATCCTATGTGGTTGCCTTTAGAAAAGCTGACAGAGACCTTAGGGATAAGGTAAATAAAGCCCTAAAAGAAGTAAAGGATGATGGAACTTTTCAAAAAATATATGACAAGTGGTTTAATAGGTAAATTTTAAGTTAGACCAGCTATCAAATGTCAATAGATAATTTTTAGGTTTATCGCATTTGGATACCAGATGTAAAAAAAGAGGAAGCCATCTGCTCCCTCAACATCTGTATATCACAAGTAGACGCTCGGGTTGCTCCTCAGCATAG
>JAQYEZ010000047.1 GCA_028723425.1 Peptoniphilaceae bacterium
AGAAAAAAATATCCTATTGTGTCCAGCCAATTTAATTGGCTGACGAATCCTTCGAGGATGGGGTTTGGGGCAAAGCCCCAAGGAAAAAACCGGGCTAATGTTTTGATATTTTTACTGACATTTTAATTTGCGCTTGACAGAAAAGTTGCACCGATTTTTGTTGGAATAGCCTTTGATTCAGGTGGGGTTGCCTCAGGTCCTATGACAGCGACCTTTATCTTAGCTTTTTGCCAAGGGGTAGCAGGTAGTATTTCAGATGGTTTTGGAGTGATAGCATTTGTAGCCATGATGCCTATAGTTACTATAATGACTTTAGGATATTTATATAAGAGGAGCAAATAATGAAGCTTTTAACAATAATATTAGCAAAAAATAAGGGCACTAAGATTATGAAAGTCCTAGATTCCTTAGGGGCTGGTTTTACATCATGTTTACTAGGAGAAAGTAGGTGCGATGATCAAATATTAAATATGCTAGTAATGGGTAAAGAAAAAAAAGAAATAGTTAGAACTATATTAGAAGATGATAAGGCAAATGAAATCTTAGATTCTTTAGAAGAGAAAATAAAAGAAGATAATACGGCGATTGCTTTTACTATAGACATAGAAGATGTAGAAGATAAAGGAGCAAATGATATGGAATATGAAGCTATTCATGTTATAGTTGATAGAGAAGAAGGAGATAAAGTTATAAAAATTGCTCAAGAAAATGGAGCAAAAGGTGCCACTGTTATGCATGGCAGGGGAGCGGGTATAAATAAAAAAGCCTTATTTATGAATATGACAATAGAGCCTGAAAAAGACATAGTATTGATGCTAGTAAAAAAAGAACTCTCAGAAAAAATAAAAGATGCTATCTATGAACAAATGAATTTAGATAAAGAGTCAAAAGGAATAATATTTAGTCTAGTTGTTTCAGACGTTAGGGGGCTTGTTGATCAAAATTAAAAAAGGTATAATATCCCTTAATTGAAAGTTTTATAAGGAGTATAAAATGAAAGAATTAAATAAAGACGAATTTAAAAAATCAGTTTTAGAATCACAAGGAATTGTCTTGGTAGATTTTTCTGCAACCTGGTGCGGTCCTTGCAAAATGCAAGCTCCAGTTTTAGAAGACTTAGCAAAAGAAGTTGACTATCCAATCTATAGTCTAGATATAGACCAAGAACCAGAAATAGCTGGAAAATATAATGTAAATGCAGTTCCATCTCTTATGGTCTTTAAAGATGGAAGCTTAAAAGCAACTATGGTCGGCTTCCAAGCAAAAGAAGTTATAGAAGAAAAAGTATCAAATATTAAATAATGAGATATGATATAGCAATAATAGGACAGGGGCCAGCAGGTCTATCTGCTCTAGTAAATGCAAAAATTAGAAATAAATCTGTAATTGTATTTGGAGAGGATTCAAAATCACTAAATAAAACTTCAACAATAAAAAATTACCTAGGCTTTGAAGAAATATCTGGCTATGATTTAAATCAGAAATTTAAAAAGCAAGCGGGTTTTTACAATTATTACAAAAGCCATAAAAAAGTCAGCCAAGTTTATGCTATGGGAGAGTATTTTGCCATAGAAGATGAGAGTCATCAAATAATAGAGGCAACAACTTGTATAGTTGCGACAGGTAGGCTTATAAATAAAGATATAAAAAATGAAGATAAATTCTTTGCTAAGGGTATAAGTTATTGTGCAACCTGTGATGCTAGTCTTTACAAGGGAAAAAAGGTGGTTGTAATTGGCTACAACCAAGAAGCTATAGAAGAAGCAAAATTCACATCAGAAATAGTAGATAAGCTTGTATTTGTTAACATGTATAAAAAAGGCTTAAACTTGGGTAAGAAAATAGACTTAATAGAAGGCGTAAAACCCATAGAATTTAAAGGAGACACTAGAGCTAGAAGCATAATTTTAGATGATGGAACTGAGATCTATGCAGATGGATTTTTTATCATTAAAGATTCATCCAAGGCAGAGCGCCTAGTACCTTCTTTAAAAACAGATGGAGTTCATATTTGCGTAAACAAGGATATGGAAACTAACTTAAAGGGACTTTTTGCGGCAGGAGATGTAACTGGAAATCCCTACCAAATAGCCAAAGCTGTTGGTCAAGGTCAAGTTGCTGCCTTAAATGCTGTTAAATATATTTACAAAAAAGAACAGAATAAATAATGTTTCACGTGAAACAAAATATCATCTAGCTTATATAAGCTGATATAAGATTTTATAAGTCTATATAAGATTTTATAAGTGTATATAAGATTTTGCCAATAAAACTATAAAAGATTATTTAAAAACAAAATAATAAATAATTTATTAAAAATAGGTTGAAAAAAATAGTTTTATTTGTAAAATAATTATTAGATAAAAAATTGTTTACAAACAAAGTATCAATAGTTTCAAATAAAGACAATTTTGGAGAGGAAAGTATAAGGAGGCTAGAATGGCTAAAAAACACATAGATTTCTTTGAATTTAACAATTCGATTTTTTCAATGATTAGAGAAATATCACATAAAATAGATTTGCTTCTACAAGAAACATCTCAAGAGCTAGGTATAACTACCCTACAATTAAAAATGATAATAGCTTTATCATCTTCTGATCAACCAATGAGCATAGGTAGTTTGGGAAAAACAATTGGGGTAACAGGTGGAAATATATCTAATATTTGTAAAAAACTTGAGAAACAAGGTTTTGTATCAAGAATTAGATCTGACGAAGACGAAAGAGTAGTTAATGTTGAATTAACAGAACAAGGAAAAATGGCATCAAAGAAAATTGGAGATTATTTCTCACAAATAAGAACAGAGATGCCTGAAGATAATATAAACATCAATCTTCAAACTATAATAGATGAACTAAAAGAATTAGATAAGTTACTTGATAATTATATTTCAAGGAGTGGTTTATAAAATGTCACAAAAAGGTAATAAGAAAAAGCCTTTGATATATTATTGGATCTTAGCCATAGTGCTGTTTTTGGTTATAAAATATGTAGCAAGTCCTATAACCAATGAACAAGACCCAGAAGAAGTTTCATATTCTGAGTTTATAGATATGCTTGAAAAGGATGAGATTACAGCTATAAAACAAGACCAATACCAATATACCTTTACTGTAGAAGAAAAAGGAAAAGAGAAGGTATATAAGACAGGACTTTGGAAAGATGATCAACTAACAGAAAGACTTCTTGCTAGCAGAAAAAAAGATGGGAAAATTGAATTTGGTAAGGAAATAGAAACAAGGATGAATCCTTGGCTATCAATCTTTATAACCTCTATCCTACCATTATTATTACTATGGATCTTCTTCTATCTTGCTTCAAGGTCTTTAACCAAAACCATGGGTGGCCGTGGTGGCGACTTTATGAGCTTTGGAAAATCAAATGCCAAAGTTTATGTAGAAAATAAAACTGGCAAAACTTTTAAAGATGTAGCTGGTCAAGAGGAAGCCAAGGAATCCCTAAGTGAAGTTGTAGATTTTCTACACAGACCAAAAAAATACAAGGACATAGGAGCGATCCTGCCAAAAGGTGTACTTTTGGTTGGCCCTCCAGGAACAGGCAAGACCCTACTTGCAAAGGCAGTAGCTGGTGAAGCCAACGTTCCCTTCTTTATAATTTCAGGTTCAGAATTTGTGGAGATGTTTGTAGGACTTGGAGCAAGCAAAGTAAGAGATTTATTTAAGCAAGCCAAAGAAAAAGCTCCATGTATAGTATTTATAGACGAAATAGATGCCATCGGTAAAAAAAGAGATGTATCAGGTTATTCAGGTAATGACGAACGTGAACAAACCTTAAACCAACTACTAAATGAGATGGATGGTTTTGATGCTACAGAAGGAGTAGTCCTCCTAGCTGCAACTAATAGACCTGAAATTCTTGACCCAGCTTTGACAAGACCTGGTCGTTTTGATAGACAAGTAAGAGTAGAACTACCTGATATCAAAGGTAGGGAAGATATACTCAAAGTACATGCTAGAAATGTCAAAAAAGAAGAAGATATTGACTATGGAGAAATTGCAAAAAGAACTGCAGGAACTTCAGGTGCTGATCTTGCCAATATTGTAAATGAGGCTGCTCTAAGAGCCGTAAGAGAAGGCAGAAGCAAGTTAAGCCAAGAAGACTTGGAAGAGTCAATAGAAACCGTAATAGCTGGTCAACAAAAGAAAAATGCAGTAATTTCTGATGATCAAAAGAAGATTATAGCTTATCATGAAGTAGGACATGCTCTAACAACAGCTATTCAATCACACAAGACACCAGTAACCAAGATAACTATTATACCAAGAACATCGGGAGCTTTGGGTTATACTATGGCTGTGGATGAAGATGAAAAATATATAATGACCAAACAGGAACTATTTAATGAGATAGTAACCCTTGCAGGTGGTAGAAGTGCAGAAGAATTAATCTTTAACACAAAGACTACAGGTGCCTCTAACGATATAGAAAGGTCAACAGCTATAGCAAGGTCTATGGTAACAATCTATGGTATGGATGATGACTTTGACTTTATGCAACTTGAGCAAATCCAAGGTAGATACTTGGGAGGTCAAAGAAGCCTAATAGTTTCACCAGGAACTGGCAACAAGATTGATGAAAAGGTAGCCCAAATCATATCACAAGCCCATATGAGAGCTATAGAAATCTTAAAAGATAACCTTGACAAGCTCCATGAAATTGCTGATTTCTTGCTAAAAGAAGAAACAATCACGGGTGAACAATTTATGGAAATACTAAACAGAAAACCTGTCCAAGAAAACCATGAAGAAAACACCCAAGTAGATTTGGACAAGCTTAGCCTAGATGAAGAAACTGAAGAAGTAGAAGTAAAAAACGATACAAAAGACACAAATGATTTATCAGAAGAAGATAATTCTAAAGAATAATATAAAAACTAATCCCATAGCTTAGCTTGCTTTGGGATTAGATTTTCTATAAGTTTAAATGAGGAGAGAAAATGTTAAAAAACAATCCAATATTTATGGAATGTGTAAAAGATGGTGGCGGTATAGTCTCTGTAGTCACATCTTCCCAAAGCTACGGTCATGTTGCCAATACATGGAACAAATATTTAATAATAGATGATGATAAAATTCTGATGCCCTGCTTTGGCTTTAGAAAAACAGAAAAAAACTTGAAGGATAACTCCTATACGGAAGTAATCATTGGCAGTGACAAGGTCCAAGGAAAAATGGGCATGGGAACAGGTTTTTTATTAACAGGAAAATCAGAAATTTTAAAAGATGGTCAAGATTTCTAAAGGATGCATGATAAATGTGACTTTGCCAATAGAGTCTTAGTATTTACAGTAGAAAATATAAAACAAACAATCTAGAATTAAAAGGTCTGCTTAAGTATGCAATTTACTCGGCAGACCTTATATTTTTATGAGGAAAATTAAATTTTTTACTAATATTTTTTATTTAAATTGAGATTAGCATCAAAAAGATCTTTATAATTAAAGAAATAAGACCAATAAGTACAAGTAAAATATGGCTTGTAGTGAATTTAATTATTTGGATAAATACATTTTACACCATTTTCTTTAAAGAAATCAAAATACTCTTCCTTTACAGGCTTATTTGTAAACACTGTATCTATATCCTCAAGTCGTGCAAAAGTAAGAAGAGAAGATTTATCAAATTTTGAACTATCTGCCAGTAAATATTTTTTATCAGATATAGTACATATTTTTTTCTTAATTTGTTGTTCAAGAGGATTGTTGTTAGCAAGTCCATTTTTGATACTAATGGAACTTGCTGCCATAAAGGCTTTATCTATATTAAAATTTAACAAATCATTGGTATTTGTTCTATATATAAAAGAATTACTTAACCTAAGGTAATAATTACCAACAATATATAACTCTATATTAGGCATATCTCTAATTTCATTAATAATATATAAATTATTTGTTATTAGAGTGATATGTATTTTTTTATCAATATCCATAAGTAAATATCTTACAGTTGTACCAGAATCAATAAAAATTGAATTACCATCTTTGATATATTTACTAGCTAATTTGCAGATTTCCTTTTTTTCATCAAAATATAAATTAGATCTTTGATCAAATGTTTGGAGTTTAACAGATTTAGATTTTGCTCCTCCATATATTTTTTCTATTAAATTTTCTTTTTCTAACTTTCTTAAATCTCTTCTTACAGTTACAATGGAAACATCAAATAAATTTGCTAGCTCATCTATTGTAGCTTCTCCTTTTTTCAATATATATTCAGCCATCATTGTGCTTCTATCTTTATTCATAATAATTCTCCAATAACAATATTCATAAATAAATAATATCAAAAAAGAAATATAAAAACAAGTTAAGTAAGCTGGAAAAGATTCAAAAAAAAGGATAAATTTTTTATTGACAAGTGATTAAATTAATCATATAATATGAACAAGATAATCAAATAAAGAGAACATTTAATCAAATCAGGAGAAAATATGGCTAATTTATTGAGTAAAAGAATGAATTTAATGTGTGATAATATTAGATTTGTTCAAAATGTAGAAATAGGTAATTCTATATTAAAGTATATAGGAACAAAAGTTATAGAAATGAAAAGAGGGGCTAAGTATTCTGCAAGTCTTGATGGATGTGAAGCTTGTATAGTTGTTTTAAAGGGAAAAGCAAACGTTTATGTTGGCGATAAAAAATATGAAAATATAGGTACAAGGTCAAATATTTTTGACAAAAATCCTACAGACAGCGTTTATATAGCCAATAAAGATAAATTTACAATTACATCAGATTCAAATAATAAGATTTTAATTGCCTACGCCTTAACAAATGAAATTAAAAAATCACAATTAATCTTAGCCCATGACAATCTTTGCGAAGACAGGGGCAAAGGAATGAACAAAAGGCATGTGAATAATATGCTAGGTCCTTCTAATAATATATCAGATAAACTAATAGTTGTGGAAGTTTATACAGATGAAGCAAACTGGTCTTCATATCCTCCTCATAAACATGATGTCGATAGTGACGAAGAAACTTTATTAGAAGAAATTTATTATCATGAAATGGATAAACCACAAGGCTTTGTCTTTCAAAGGGTATACACAGACGATTTAACCCTTGATGAAACAATGACTGTTTGTAATGAAGATTTGGTTTTGGTTCCCAAAGGATACCATCCAGTAGGTGTTCCATATGGCTATAATTCTTATTACTTAAATGTAATGGCAGGACCTACAAATAATTGGAAATTTCATAATCAAAAAGAGCATGAATGGATTTTAGAAAGAGAGGACGTATAAATTGAAAAAGATAAGAAATTATGTCAATGGAGAGTGGAAAGATTCTAAAACAGAAGAATTTCTTGATGTATATAATCCTGGTAATGGAAAGGTTATAGGAAAATGTCCTTTAAGTACACAAGAAGAAACTAAGGAAGCAATAGAGGCGGCAGCTAAGACATTTGAAAGTTGGTCAAAGGTTCCTGTTACCAAAAGAGCTAAAATTTTATTTAAGCTACAAAATATACTTGTAGATCATCAAGATGAACTTGCAGATTTAATAACTGAAGAAAACGGTAAAAATCATTCAGATGCTTATGGAGAAGTAGGAAGAGGAATAGAAAACGTAGAACATGCGGCATCTATAGTAAATTTGCTTATGGGAGATTCACTTTCTACTATAGCTACAGATGTAGATGTCACAAATTATAAGTATCCTATAGGTGTCATTGGCTGCATATGTCCATTTAATTTTCCTATGATGGTTCCATTTTGGATGTTTCCTATGGCAATAGCTTGTGGTAATACGGTTGTTTTAAAACCATCAGAAAAAACTCCAATCCTTACTCAAAGAATCATTGAATTATGTGAAGAAGCTGGCCTACCAAAAGGCGTTTTAAACGTTGTTAATGGAGGAAGTGAAGTCGTTAATGAAATTTTAGTAAATCCAAACATAGTTGGAGTTTCATTTGTAGGAAGCAAAAATGTTGGAGAATATGTATATCATACAGCCAGTGCTCATAATAAAAGAGTTCAAGTTCTAGGCGGAGCCAAGAATCATACAGTCATATTAAAAGACTGTGATATGGAAGATACAATTAAAAAGGTAATTGGTGGAGCATTTGGGTCTGCCGGACAAAGGTGCATGGCTGGATCAGTAATTTTAGTTGAAAATGAAATTGCAGATGAATTTGTAGAAAAGTTTACTTTAGCTGCAAAAAAATTGAAAATAGGAGATGCATCTAGTCAAAGCGATGTTGATTTAGGACCAGTTATAAGAAAAGAAGCTCAAGAAAGAACTTTCAACTATATACAATCAGGTGTGGATCAAGGAGCTACTTTAGTATTAGATGGAAGAAAGAATATTCCAAGCGAAGGATTCTTCGTTGGACCAACAATTTTAGACAATTGTACAACCGAGATGAAAGTTTGGAAAGATGAAATTTTTGCACCTGTAGTATCAATCATTAGAGTAAAAAATTTAAAAAGTGCTATTGATATAGCTAAGAAACATGAATTAGCAAATGGAGCATGCTTGTTTACAAATAATGCAAAAGCTATCAGATACTTTAGGGAAAATATTCCTGCAGGAATGATAGGCATCAATTTAGGAGTACCTGCACCTGTGGCATTTTATTCATTCTCTGGCTGGAAAAATTCTTTTTATGGTGATTTACATGCAAATGGAAAAGACGCTGTCTATTTCTATACTAGAAGAAAAGTTGTAACTGCTCAATTAAGAACAGGGGGATTTGAAGAATAATGAAATACATTAACTTTCCTGAAGATAGGCAATTTGATATTGTCTGTCTGGGGAGAATAGCTGTAGATTTAAATCCCGTTCCTGAGGAAGGATTTAAGCCTTTAAAAGATGTAAAAAGATTTGAAAAATACATTGGAGGCTCTACTGTTAACACTGCTATAGGTGTTAACAGACACGGTCTTTCAGTTGGCCTTATGGCAAAAATTTCAGACGATCAATTTGGAGATTTTGCCCTAGATTTTTTAAACAATGAAAAGAATATAGATACAAGTCAGATAAAAAGAGCTAAAAACGGTGAAAAAATAGGTCTAACTTTTACTGAAATGCTAGCAGAAAATGAAAGCAACATATTAATGTATAGAAATAAAATAGCGGACTTATCAATTGATACTGACGATATAAGCTATGACTATATTAAAAAATCTAAAGCAATTTTAATTTCAGGGACGGCCTTGGCAGAATCACCATCTAGGGATGCCGTATTAAAAGCTGTTATCTTGGCAAAAAAGGCTGGTTGTAAAATTATTTTTGATATAGATTTTAGAAATTATAACTGGAAAAATTATGATGAGATAGCTATTTATTATTCAATAGTTGCTTCTAATGCAGATATAATTATGGGATCAAGAGAAGAGTTTGATTTAACAGAAAAATTAATTACTGACAAAAAATTTACAGACCAAGAAAGCGCAAACTATTGGTTTAAAAAAGGAGCAGAGATACTTGTAATAAAGCATGGAAAAGAAGGGTCTAAGGCATTTACTAAAAATGGCGAAAGTTACTCTATAAAACCATTCCCAGTAAAATCTAGGAAAGGATTTGGTGGTGGCGACGGATATGCCTCTGGATTTTTATATGCCTTATTTAATGATTATGAAATGATAGAATGCCTAGAGATTGCATCTGCAGAAGCATCTATGATGGTTAGAAGCAATAATTGTTCAGAAGACTTGCCTAATACACAAGAAGTGAAAAAATTCATTGAAGAAACAAAAAAAGAATATGGTGAATTTGTTGCTAGAGGAGATATAAATGACTAGATTAACCACAGCTCAAGCTATTATTAAATTTTTGGATAATCAATATATTAACTATGACGGTAAGATAACAAAATTTGTTGATGGGATGTTTACAATTTTTGGCCATGGTATGGCAGTAGGACTAGGTCAAGCCTTGGACGAAAGAGGACACAATTTAAATGTTTATCAAGGAAGAAATGAACAAGGGATGTGTCATGTAGCTATAGCCTATGCCAAACAAAATAATAGGAAAAAAATTATAGCTTGCACAGCATCAGTTGGACCAGGATCAGCTAATATGGTCACTGCTGCAGCTTCTGCAACAGTTAATAATATACCTTTGTTATTGTTCCCATCAGATACTTTTGCTTCTAGACAACCTGATCCTGTTTTGCAACAAGTACAACAAGCCTACGATCTTACTATAACTACAAATGATGCCTTTAAGCCAGTAAGTAGATATTGGGATAGGATAAATAGGCCAGAACAAGTTATGACTGCTTTAATTAATGCTATGAGAGTATTAACAGATCCTAGTCAAACTGGAGCCTGTGTAATTTGTTTACCTCAAGACGTTGAAGGTGAAGCTTATGATTATCCAGATTATTTCTTTAAAAAGAGAATTCATAAAATTTCAAGAACACTACCTACACAAACAGATATAGAAGAAGCGATAGAAGCTATAAGAAAGTCTAAAAATCCTATAGCAATTATTGGTGGTGGTGTAAAGTATTCAGAAGCTTCAAAAGAAGTTTTGGAATTTTTAGAAAAATATAAGATACCTTTTGGAGAAACTCAAGCAGGTAAAAGTGCACTAAAATCTTCATCAGACATGTGCCTAGGTGGAATAGGAGTAACAGGAACTTATGCTGCAAACGTTATAGCAAAAAAAGCAGACCTAATTTTAAGCATAGGCTCAAGGATGACTGATTTTACAACAAGTTCAAAGTGGTTATTCCAAAATAAAGATGTAAAAATAGTATCTTTAAACATAAATAGATTTGATGCTTATAAAATGGATGCTATACAAGTAGTAGCTGATGCAAAAGAAGGAATAAAAGCCTTAGATGAGTGTTTAGGAAAATATAATTATAAGTCATCATATGAAGGAGAAATAAAAGAAGCAAAAGATGTTTGGGATAAAGAGGTAGAAAGATTAAAAAATTATAGGTATGAAGACCAAGGTTTCACACCTTTGATAAAAAATATGGATCCTAGAACAATAGAAGAATTTGTAAATTTGACTGGAGGAAAAATAACACAAACATCGGCAATATTAAAATTAAACGAATTTATGGGCGAAGATGGAATAGTAATAACTGCTGGTGGATCTTTACCAAGTGACTTACAAAGGTTGTGGACTACAGATAAAATAGGGGGATATCATGCAGAGTATGGATATTCCTGTATGGGCTATGAAGTTTCGGCAGCTTTAGGAGTAAAGATGGCTGAAAAGGACAGTGAGGTTTATGCTGTAGTCGGAGATGGTAGCTTCCAAATGTTACATAGTGAAATGTCTACCATAATTCAAGAAGGCAAAAAGGTCTATATAGTTGTCTTTGATAATGCAGGTTTTGGCTGCATAAATAATTTAGAGATGAATAATGCGGTTGGTAGTCTTGCTACAGAATTTAGATATAAAAACGGAAACTACCCAGAAGGAAATTTAATAACAACTGATTACGCTAAAATAGCAGAGGGATTTGGTTGGAAATCTTATACAGCTAGAACTTTGGAAGAATTTGAAGCTGCTTTAATAAAATCAAAGAATGATGACAAACCAGTTTTATTTGATTTGAAAGTTATACCAAAAACAATGATTGATGGATATGAAGCTTGGTGGAATGTAGGAGTTGCTGAAGTATCAAAAAATGAAAAACAAATGGAAGTATGGGAAAGCACTAAAAAAGCAAGAAATCAAGCTAGAAAATATTAAATATCAAAAAGGAGAAAAATATGACAATAAAATTAGCGTGTGCACCAATTGCTTGGACAAATGATGATTTGCCAGAATTAGGTAAAGAGAATACATTCGAACAATGTATTTCAGAAATGTCTTTAGCAGGATATCAAGGAACAGAAGTTGGTAACAAATATCCAAGAGATCCTAATATTCTTCATAAATATTTGGATATTAGAAATCTTGAAGTTGCTTCAGCTTGGTTTTCAGCTTACTTAACAACAAAACCATATGAAGAAACAGAAAAAGCCTTTATAGAACATAGAGACTTCTTACATGCTATGGGAGCAAAAGTTATTGTTGTTGCAGAACAAGGCCATAGCGTTCAAGGCATGGAAGATGTACCTGTATTTGATGGAAAACCTTATTTTACAGATGAAGAATGGAAAAAATTAGCAGAAGGATTAAACAAATTAGGTGACTTGGCTCTAGAAAAAGGAATGAAGATAGTATATCACCATCATATGGGAACAGGAGTTCAAACAAGCGAAGAAGTTGATAAACTAATGGAATTAACTGATCCAAATAAAGTTTTCTTATTATATGATACAGGACATTTAGTATTCTCTGGAGAAGATCCTATAGAATTTTATAAGAAATATTCAGACAGAATAAAACATATTCATTTTAAGGATGTTAGACAAGATAAGGCAAGAGAAGCTAAAGAGAATAAATGGTCATTCTTAAAGGCAGTTAAAGAAGGAACCTTTACTGTACCATCTGATGGATGTATAGATTTTGAACCAATTTTAGATCTTATCTATGAAAGAGGTTATGATGGTTGGATTGTAGTTGAAGCAGAACAAGACCCTGCCATAGCTAATCCATATTTATACCATAAGAAGGCAAAATCATATATAGACTTATTATTATTGAATAAACAATTAAAATATAAATAAATTTAATAGTAAGGAGATTATATGTTTTTTGTAATAGCAAGTTTTGCTTTAGTAGTTACTCTTATAGGCTTTATAGCCTATAAGAAAACTAGAAGTATGGTTGATACCACTAATTCGGAAGGATATTTCCTAGGCGGTAAATCGTTAGCAGCTCCTGTTGTTGCAGGTACTATTATTATGACAAATTTGTCTACAGAACAAATTGTTGGTCAAAATGGTCAAAGTTATGTTGCAGGAATGCAAGTAATGGCATGGGAAGTAACTGCTGCTATATCAATAGCACTCTTGGCGGCGATTTTTTTACCAAAATATTTTAGGTATGGAATCAATACAATATCTGACTTTCTAGAAATAAGATATGATACAGCAACCAAAAGAATTGTATCAATCCTATTCATTATTACTTATATGGTAAGCTTCATGCCTGTAGTCTTGTACTCAGGATCATTAGTATTTAATAAAATATTTCATGTTGATGAAATTTTAGGAGTAGATCCTATAATAGCAGTAGCAATTATGGCTATGTTTATTGGAGTTGTTGGAGTATTATATCTATTTTTAGGAGGAATGACTTTATCAGCCTATAGTGATACAATTTATCAATTTGGTCTAATAATTGGTGGTTTATCTATTCCATTTTTAGGCTTAAAAATTTTAGGTGATGGTAATTTTGTTCAAGGAGTTCAAAGTATGATTAATACTACACCTGAACTCTTAAATTCAATAGGAGCTATAGACTCAAACTATGTTCCTTGGCCTACTTTATTCACTGGAATGTTTTTTAACAACTTATTTTTCTGGTGTACAAATCAAATGATTGTCCAAAAAGCATTTGCTGCTAGAAATTTAAAAGAAGCTCAAAAGGGAGCTATTATGGTAGGAGTCTTTAAAATATTTGGTGCCTTATTTTTAGTATTACCAGGAGTTGTAGCTAGAAATCTTTTTGGAGGCAAATTTATGGATTTACCAGATTCAGCTTATCCAAGTTTAGTAGTTGAAGTTTTGCCCCAATGGGCAATGGGCCTATTTGGAGCAGTAATCTTTGGAGCAATACTTTCTTCATTTGCTGGTAGTCTTAGTTCAACAAGCACTCTATTTGTTTTAGATTTCTACAAGCCAATGATCAATAGTGAGGCTACAGATGCTCAGATGACAAGAGTAGGAAGAATAGTAAATGTAGTACTTGGATTTACAGCTATAATAGTTGCACCTTTTATTTCAAAGGCGGGTGCTGGTCTATATGCTTTTGTTCAAGAATTTAACGGCTTATATAATATGCCACTTTTAATTATGATTTTTTGTGCATTTTATTATAATAAAGCAACGGCAAGCGCTGCAAAAACAACAATGATTTTCCATGTTATAGTATATTCATTGTCAAAAGTATTTTTAAAACAAATACATTATCTTTATGTTTTAAGTATTTTATTTTTTGTAGACTTGCTAGTCATGATACTTGTAAGCAGACTTACAAGTAAGGGTAAGGTTCAATTTGATTTAAGTGAATTTTCAACAGCAACAGAAGTAGAAAATTCACAATGGGGAAAAGTAAAGATAGCGTCAATTTTAGTAACGTTAGTAGTAGTAGCAGTATACCTATTCTTCTCACCATTAGGTATAGCAAAAGTATAAAAAAATTAAGGAGAAAAAGATGAAAAAATTAAACGTTGGAATATTTGGAGCAGGTAGAATTGGACAAATTCATGCAAATAATTTATCAAGAAATCCTATTATCAATATAAAGAGAATTGTAGACCCTATGGCAGATAAACTTGGTGAATTTGAAAAACAAATAGGAATAAAAATAGAAACAGATCCACAAGTTATATTTGACGATGAAGAGATAGAGGCAGTTTTAATTTGTACACCAACAGATACCCATGTTGATTATATAATAAAATCTGCAAAGGCAGGCAAACACATATTTTGTGAAAAACCTGTAAGTTTATCAGACGAAGAATCTATGAGAGCTTATAAGGCCGTTAAGGAAGCTGGCGTAAAATTCCAAATAGGCGTTAACAGAAGATATGATAGGAACTTTGCATATGTTAAAAAAATGGTTGATGAAGGCAAAGTTGGAAAATTGGAACTTTTGAGAGTTGATTCTAGAGATCCAGAACCACCTTCACTTGATTATGTAAAATCTTCAGGTGGTTTATTTATGGATATGATGATTCATGACTTTGATATGGCTAGATATATTTCAAATCAAGAAATAACAGAAGTATATGTAAATGCAGATGCAATAGTTAATAAAGACATCAAAGATATAGATGTTGATACAGCTATTGTAAACTTAAAATTCAGTGACGGAGCAATAGGAGTAATTTTAAATAGTAGAAGAGCAGAATATGGATATGATCAAAGATTAGAAGCTTTTGGATCTAAAGGAACTGCTATGGTAGAAAATGACCTAGATGCAAATGTTATATATGCCGATAAAGACGGTTATCATACACCAAATCCACAATATTTCTTCTTAGAAAGATATACACAATCTTATATAGATGAAGTAAATGACTTTGCTCAAGCAGTATTTGAAGATAGACAAACAAGTGTTACTTTTGATGATGCTATCATGGCCCAAAGATGTGCGATTGCAGCAAAAGAATCACTAGATACTAAAAAACCTGTAAAAGTTAGGATGATTGATTAATGTCAAAAAACATATTGATTATAGCAGAAACAGGCATATCATCTAAACTATTTTTAGAAAAATTTGAAAATTTCTTAAACTACGCCTCTTCAAATTCAAAGGTTGAGCTTACTAGTTTAAATGATTTTGTTGAGAATCTAGACAATGAAAAATATACAAATGTCTTATTAGCACCAAATGCACATGTTTTAGAAGTTCATGTCAAAGATTATTTGAACAGGGTAAAATCAGATGCCAAAGTTTCTCTGATATCAGAAAAAGATTATATGATGATGAATGTTGAAAAAATAGTGATAGATTTATTATAGGAGATTAGGGCAATGATTAATATTGGACATATAGGTCTAGGAAGAATGGGAGAATTTCACGCTAGAACCTTAAAATCTTTACCAAATGCAAATTTATATGCAATTTGTGATTTAGATGAGAAAAAATTAAATGAAATTTCAGATCAATTAGAAGTTGAACATAGGTATACAGACTTTGATGAGATGATAAAAGATGAAAATATAGATGCAATAACTATAGCATCTCCTTCTCATTTACACACCCAATTTATAACTAAGGCATTAAATGCAGGCAAACATGTTTTTTCTGAAAAACCATTAGGAGTTACAGTTGAAGAATGCAAAAAAGCAGAAAAAGCTGTAGAAGCAAATCCAGACAAAATCTTTATGCTTGGTTTTATGAGGAGATTTGATAAATCATACAGATATGCTAAGGAGGCAATTGATCAAGGAAAAATCGGAAAAGTTTATATGGTAAGATCATACTCTCAAGATCCGACATCAGCTATAGAGGGAGCTATAAAATTTGGACCACATAGTGGTGGAGAGTTTCTTGATATGTGTGTTCATGACATAGATTTGATAAGGTGGTATACATCGGCAGAACCTAAGCAAGTATGGGCGATAGGAGGCTGCTATGCTTATGATGAATTCAAAGATTGGAATGATGGCGATAATGTCTCTGCTCTATTAAAATTAGACAATGATGCAATGGCCTTCTTGTTTGCAGGTAGAACTGCCCCACATGGTTATAATGTGGAAACAGAAATTATGGGCACAGAAGGAATATTAAGAATTGGATCAGTTCCACAAGCAAATATGGTTGAAATTTTAGATAATAAAGGCGTAAGAAAAGAAATATCTCAATCATTTATTGAAAGATTTGGAGATAGCTTCAAAGCTGAATTAAAAGAATTTGTAGATTGCATTGAGAAAAATAGAAAGCCTGAAATAACAGTTTATGATGGAACAAGAGTATCAGAGATAGCATACAAATGCAAAGAATCATTTGAAACAGGAAAATTAATTAATATTTAATGAATTGTAAAGACTGCTTTTAAATTAAGGAGACCGCTTAGATGATTTTAAGTTAATCTTTTGAGGTTTATCTTAATAAGCAGTCTTTTTTTTATTTTAACATTTACAAAATGCCATTGGATACTATAGACTGGCATAATGGAATGATAAAAGAGGCTACTGGAGACTATAAAGCATAATGTTTACTGTTTTAACTATCTACCTAAAGATAAATTTAAAGCATTCTTCTATCTATGCCAAATTATTTTCTTTTTTACAATAATAAAGTAAAATACTTATAAATGAAGACACTTAAAAGGTAGTTAATAATTAAGAGGAGATATAAATGAGTGATAATTTAAGCATAATAAGAAATTCATTATTATTAGTAATGGCTAAGGCTGTAAAAGAGATTTATGGACAAGAAGCTCTTATCGCCAAGGGAGAGCTAAAAGAGGATGGTGGCTTTTATGATTTTAAATTAGCCGATGGAAAATCTATTGGTGAAGCTGATTTGGGGCTAATAGAAGAAAAAATTGCAGAAATCCTTAAAAGAAAAGAAGCTTTTAAAGTAGAAAGTTTGTCTAAACAAGAAGCTAAGGAAATATTTAAGGATAATAATTTTAAACTTGAATTAATTGATGAAAAAGACGGCGATAGGATTGATTTGGTTTATATAGGAGAAGATTTTGTAGATTTAAAAGAAGGTCAAGTGGTAGAATCTTCAATAAATTTATTATCTTGTGCATATAAAATTACAAGCACTTCTATGGCTTATTGGAAGTCGGATGAAAAATCAGAAAAACTTCAAAGGGTCTATGCTTATATATTTTTGGATAAAAAATCTTTAAAAAATCATATCAAGGCTATTGAAGAGGCGAAAGATAGAGATCATAAGAAGATAGGAAAAGAATTGGAACTTTTCATGTTTGATCAAACAGCTCCAGGCATGGCTTACTGGTATCCAAGGGGATGGATAATGTATCAAGCTCTTCTAAAATTTTCTAGAGAAATTCAAAGAAACCACAATTATACAGAAATTTCTGCTCCTCTTATTAACAACAAGAAACTTTGGCTCGTTTCTGGTCACTGGGCTCACTATATTGACAACATGTTTATTATCCCTGGAGTAACAGGCCATATAAAATATGATGCTAATATCGAAAATGTATACAAAGATTTATCTGACAAGACAGAAGAAGGTTCGACTGTTAAAATTGAGGAAGGCTCAGTTATATATAATCGTGAAGACCTTGATACAATGGCTGCCAAACCAATGAATTGTCCAAATGCCATGACCATGTATAAGAGTAAAAAACACTCTTACAAAGAACTTCCTATAAGATATTCAGAATATGATGTTTTGCACAGAAAAGAAAAATCTGGACAAATGAATGGACTCTTCAGGGTTCAAGAGTTCAGACAAGATGATGACCATACCTTTGTAATGCAAAGCCAAATAAAAGAAGAAATAGCAGATATAATTGCCATAGCCGATGAGATTTATTCTACCTTTGGTCTAACTTATAGGGCAGAATTTTCAACAAGACCTGATGACTTTATGGGCGATATAGAAGTTTGGAATGAGGCAGAAAGAAATCTAAAAGAAATCCTTGACGAAAAATACGGAGAGAGTGGCTATGATATAAACCAAGGGGACGGAGCTTTTTATGGACCAAAAATTGATTTGCAAATTAAAGATGCCTTGGGCAGAGAATGGCAATGTGGAACCATCCAATTAGACTTCCAATTACCACACAACTTCGGCCTAACCTACACAGATTCTGATGGAAGCGAAAAAATGCCGGTAGTAATTCATAGGGCAATTTATGGATCTTTGGAAAGATTTATCGGAATAATTATAGAAAATTTCAAGGGTGTTTTCCCATTTTGGTTAAATCCATATCAAGTTGCTGTAGTTCCAATAAGAGAAGACCACAACGACTATGCAAGAGAAATATCCAAGAAACTTGTGGAAAATGGAGTCCGTGTAGAAGCAGATTACTCTGACAAAAATATGAGAAGCAAGATAAAGGAATTCAAGCTTATGAAAGACCCTTATATTGTAGTTATTGGAGATAAGGAAGTAGAAAATAATACGGTTTCAATCAATATTAGAGGTACAAATAAACAAGTAGCTGATGTTGATTTTGATAGATTCCTTGAAGTATGTAAAAAATTAAATGCAGAACATACTTTAGAATTAGTTGAAGAATTCTAGTGAATCTAAGGATGAAAGTAAAAATAGAGCCTACCCATAAAAGTAGACTCTATTTTTGTATATATTTTTAATATTAAAGAACTTTGTTAATATTAAAAGTTCTTCTCATAAGATTTTCTCTACTATCACAACATATTTTACAACTAGAATTACAATTTCCTGTTAATCATAAATTGACACTATTGAATTCCGTTTTTCCACCATCTTTTCATAAAAATATATGAAAAAATAAGAGAAATTGCTAAAATAATAATCACAAATAAATAATCATTAGCTACTAAAGCATATGGATTTAAAATTTTTTTATCTATAATTTGTTCAAAAGTATTGTAATTTTTCATTGAAGCATCAAAGTAAGCTAAAAATGATAATTTCTTATTTGTTCCAGCAAGAACAATACCTCCTATCCATAAAAATAGATTAATAAAAAATGATTTTGTAAAATCTTTAAAGATAAAAACTACTATAAGGTTTATTATACCAAATGATAATAAAACAGCTTCAAGCTTTAAAAAATAGGGTAATAACATAGATAGTTCTTTATAAAAAAGACTTATTATGCAAGCAACAAAAATACTTGTTATAAATGATATTATAAAAATAATGCCAACTTTTTTTAAAAAATATTTAACAGAGTTATTTCCCATTTCTCTATAAAATACTATATTTTTATCCTTATAGTCAGAACTAATCAAAGTTATAGTTAAAGCTGTATATATCATTGGACCAAATTGGCTAAAAACTGTATATACACTCAATGAAATATCTGAATAAGTTATATTAGTAACTTTATCTATTGTTATTAACAATATATATCCTAACAAAATAAACAATAGACCTACTCCAAAATAAAATAGGAAAAATTTATTTCTAAAAGCTCTTTTTATTTCACTCTTCATAATCTACTCCATTTATATAAAAATCAATAGCCTTATTCATCTCTATATTGCCTAAGATGTTCTTGTTTTTTACTATATTATACGTTCCAGGCATATACTTTAAATCAGAAAGATTATGAGTGATATTGATAAGTGTAGCTTTGTAATTTTTAACATAGTCATTTAAAAATTTATAAACATCTATAGACGTTTTTTTATCTAAAGCACTTGTAAATTCATCTAAAATAACTAGTTTAGGACTATTTGCCATAAAAAACAAGAGTTTTAATTTTTGCTTTTGTCCATCGCTTAAACTTCCTAATTTATTTTCAAGGGATATGCTTGATATATCTAAAGATTGGCTAAATTTTTTATAAAGTTCAAAATTATATTTTTCTTGTAAAATTTGCAAAATATCATTAACCTTGTATTCGTTTGGTATATTGGTATAGCTTCCTATTACTATGAAATTTTCATCTTTTGTATCTATTGTGCCAGTATATCCAACAGCTCCTAATATTGATTTTGCAAATGAAGATTTTCCTGATCCGTTTTTTCCTAATATATGATGTATAGTATGATCTTTAAATATAATATTTACATTTTCAAACAAAATATTGTCTTTATATTTTAAAGAATAATTCTTTAACTCCAAGCCTTTTCTCCTTATAACAATATACACTTGTAATATTTATCTTGTATTACACTATTAAACATACTTATTGTAGCTCTAAATAAGAGGAAAAGTCAAATTAAAAAAAGGTACACTTCTCCAGAAAATTTGTAATATTTAAAACTAAGCTTTTAATTATTCTTAATTAAGATGATTTGAAAAAGCTTAATTTTTATTGCAAATGAAAAAATTATTTGGCAAAAGCAGATCCCAAAACCATTCCAAAGTAGGCTTTCCACTTATTTTTTTCTAATAGTTTAAGAAAATCATGAAACTTTTCATCTTTTATAGCATAAGATTCTTCTTTGATATATGGATATAGGGCATAAGAAGCATAGGCTAGGTTGGTAGATCCATTTTCTAGTTTTTTATATTGCTTAATTATTTCTTGGCGAGTTTTTTCTTTTAAAGATATATCTTTATTGTTATATATGTAACTTAAATTATTTAGAAAGTTTTCAATTTTTTCTTTTTTCATAAAATTCTCCTAAGCTTATATTTTTTTAATTAAAATCATGACCTATCTTATCAAAAATCAAAAGATAGGAAAGGACTTGTTGTTTTTTTGTATAGCTAGTATAAAAATTCCTGCCAAATCATAGCATGCTAGGATAAGTGCTGTCAATAATCTAATAATTTTAGTTAAGGCTCACTTTTTATCTCATAGATTTTCTTTCTCTTATAGGATGATGGAAGAGCGAGGATTTTTCTGTATTTTTGGATAGCCCTTCTGCTTATCTTTATATCCATTTTTTTTAGTTTTTCTTCTATTTTTTGATCTGAAAGAGGATTTTTTTTATCTTCTTCTTTGATCAAGAGTCCTACTATCTTTAAGATGTAATCTTTTGATACTGTGTTTAACCTAGTAGCTGTTGAGAAAAGATCATGTAAGCCTATTATTCCTTTTGGGCTTTCTATATATTTATCAAATACAGCTCTTGACACGGTTGATTCTGATATATTTAGAGCTTTTGCCAAGTTTTTTTGGCTTATAGGCCTTAGGGGGAGATTTTTTATAAAATAATCTTTTTGGTAGTTTATTAGATATTTTGCTATAGACTCTAGGGTTTGATTTCTTTTGTCTATAGACTTTTTTATTAGTAGAGTTCTTGAAAGCTTGTTTCTAAGGTAGGATTTGGTATCTTTGTCTATATTTTTTCCCAAAAGTTCTAGATAGTGTTGGTTTAGGCTAATTGGATTAGATGTATTAACTTCTATATTTATTTTATCAAGATCAAAGCTTACGAATATTTCTGGAATTACAAGTTTTTCAAAATTTATCAAATCTAAAGTAGATCCAGGATAAGGATTTAAGTCTTCTAATTTTTTGATAAGATATAAAAGCTCGGTTTTATTGATGGACATTTCTTTTAAAATCTTGTCATAGTTATTTTCATATAGGTCCATTAGGTAATTTTCTATAAGAATTTTTAATTTTTCATCTGTGGTTTGAATTTGTGCCAACAGACAATCTTTTAAATTTATAGCACCAATGCCCAAGGGATCAAAGCTAGTTAAGATTTTTTGGCAGTCTTTTACAAAAGAAATGGAAACATTAAGCTTTGTGGATACATCTTTAAGGCTTATATCAAGATAGCCCTTACTATCTAAAGAATAAATTAGGTATTTTATTACCCTTTCCCTAGATGGATCAAGAGATTTTTCTATTAATTGAAAAATAAGGTAGTCTTGAAGGGTGGTTTTTTTAGAGTTTACTTGGTCAAAATCTATAGTTTCTTTTTTGATAGCTACTTTTTCTGTAGGGATTAAGTCAGCTATAAATTTTTCGTTAGAAAAATAATCTTTCAAGTCTAACATAACGTTTTCTTCATTTTCCTTTTTTAGAAAATTATCTAAGTCGATTTTTGACATAGAAAGGACTTTTAAAGACTGGATTAACTGGTTTGATATATTTATATTTTGTTTTAATAATAAGTCTAAATTAATCATGCTAAATTTTTATTTAATATTCTTCCTTGAAATTTAAAGTTTTGTTTAAATATAAGCCATGGTACAAAAATAAGCCACATGGTTTGATAATAAACCACTTATAAGCTATAATTGTTTTAGGATTAAAGCTTTATAAAAGCCAAATATTTTTGCTGATATTGGGAAATGGTTTTTCTTGAGTTTATTATAACTCAAAAGATAAGTTGGCACAAATTTTGCTAGTATATATAGTGAGGTAGGAAATTAATGATAAAGAGAATAAAGATAATTTTCACTATTGATAGACACCATATAACTTATGAGGTACTTAAAGTTTTAAAAGATCATGACATACCAATTATTTCTATGGAGGTCTATGCTAACGAGATCTATCTCAAACTTCCCCATATGACCAAGGAATTAACAGAAAAAGTCTATAAGCAATGGGAAAAAATCAAAGGCTTTCATCATGTAGAAGAGATAGATGTGATGAGCTTTGAAAAGAAGGATGTTGAAATAGAGTCGGTATTAAATTTTATTTCAGAGGGGGTGATAATGCTAGGAAGGAAGGGAACAATTGAATATATAAACAAGAAAGCAAAAGCTTATTTTTCTCCCATGGAGGAAGGAGATTACATATATTCCCATATAGGTGGCAAAGAGTTAAGGGATTTTTTCCTAATGGATAAGAAAAAAATCAAAAATATGATGTTTATCCACAACAACACAGCTTATATCATGGATATTGACAGAATATATTCTGAAGAAAAGATTTTTTGTGGATATTTTGCCACAGTAAATGAAGTTGATATGGCAAGATCGGCTACGGCAAATTACATTACTTTTGATGATATTATAGGAAAGTCTCCAAAACTTTTGGATACTATAGAAATAGCCAAGCTATTTTCAGATTCTGATACTAATATCTTGCTTTTGGGTGAAAGTGGTACAGGTAAGGAGATGTTTGCCAGGGCTATTCACTCTTATTCAAGACCAGAATACAAGTTTATGGGAATAAATTGTGCAGCTATACCTGAAGAACTTTTGGAATCAGAACTATTCGGCTATGAGCCAGGAACTTTTACTGGTGGAGCTGATGAAGGGAGAATAGGTATATTTGAAGCTTGCTCTGGAGGGACGGTTTTTTTGGATGAGATAGGTGAGCTAAATTACCACTTACAGGCTAAAATTTTGAGAGCTATCCAAGAAAGAAGAATCAGAAGGCTAGGATCCAACAAGGAAGTAAGTCTTGATGTAAGAATTATTTCTGCAACCAACAGAGATCTAAAAAAACTTATAGAAGAAGGAAAGTTTAGACTTGACTTGTACTATAGGTTGAATACTTTTACAGTAGAAATTCCGCCTTTAAGAGATAGAAGAGGGGATTTGAAAATTCTTACTGATTACTTTTTAAATAGGATGCAGGCTAGGTACAAAAAAGATAAGATAATTATCTCCAAAGAGGCTTATGATTTGCTTGACTCCTATTTGTGGCCGGGAAATATAAGGGAATTGCAAAATGTTTTGGAAAGGGCAGTTGTTCTTGCAAAAGATTCTATAATCTTACCTGAACATATCTTATTTGATCATGATGCAGATGAACTTCTTATATCAGAATCAAGTTCATTGAAAGATGCCGTAGAAGCTTTTGAGAAAAATTATATAAAAAAAGCGCTAGATAATTCTATATCCATTAGGGATGCAGCAAGAAAGTTAGAAACGACTCACACATTATTGATAAATAGAATGAAAAAGTATTCTATAGAAAAAAAGAGGTAAATTATGAATAATATGGAAAATAAAAAAGGTAAGTTTTCGGCCCTAATTCCATTTTTGGTTTTTATAGGGGTATATCTTGGGGTTGGAATTAAGCTTACAACTGGCGGAGAAGCTATGGGCTTTTATGCTTTTAAGGCACCTATAGCTGTAATTCTTGGAATAATTGCGGCTTTCTTCTTGATTAAAGGAAGTATTGATGAGAAATTTGATATCTTTATAAAAGGATGTGGAGAAGAAAATATTATCATCATGTGCATTATTTATCTTTTGGCTGGAGCTTTCTCCACAGTATCAAAAGAAATGGGAGGAGTAGAGTCAACAGTTAACCTTGGCCTTACAATAATTCCTCCATCACTAATAACTGTTGGCATGTTTGTTATAGCATCCTTTATTTCTATAGCAACAGGTACATCAGTTGGAACAATAGTTGCACTTGCCCCAATAGGAATTGGTTTTGCAGAAAAAACTACTATATCTTTGCCACTTATGATTGGTTCTTTGATTGGTGGAGCAATGTTTGGTGATAACTTATCAGTTATTTCTGATACTACAATTGCAGCAACCAGAACCCAAGGTGTTCAAATGAAAGATAAGTTTAGATGTAACGTCGCTATGGCAGCCCCTGCTATGCTAGTTACTATAATCTTATTACTAATCTTTGGTAGACCAGAAGTTGCACCAGCAAAAGAAGTTTATAAGTATGACATTATAAAGGTTATTCCTTACATATTCGTTCTAGTTACAGCCCTTGCAGGAATGAACGTATTTATAGTTTTGGTTTCTGGAACTGTAATATCAGGAGCTATTGGCCTATATTATGGAGCCTTTGGTTTGTTAGATCTTACAAATCATATCTATGATGGTTTTGTTGGAATGTTTGAAATTTTCCTACTTTCTCTATTAACAGGAGGCCTTGCAGCCCTTGTAAGACATGGAGGAGGACTTTTATGGATAACAGAAAAAATTAGGGGAACAATTAAGGGTAGAAAATCGGCAGAACTTGGTATAGCTGCTATGACAGCCCTAACAGATGTTGCGGTTGCAAATAACACAGTAGCTATTATAATTGATGGACCTATAGCTAGAAATATTTGCGAAGAATTTAAGGTAGACCCAAGAAGATCAGCCTCCTTGCTTGATTCCTTTGGAGCTATTTTCCAAGGCTTTATCCCTTATGGAGCACAAATTTTAATGGCAGTCCAATTTACAGAAGGTGCCGTAACTCCGTTTGCAGTTATGCCATATCTATGGTACCAATTTGCTCTTGCCTTCTTTGTAATCCTATCAATTTATATACCATTTGCAGATGGCTATCTAAACAAACATCCATGGGATTTCGAAAAGTGGCAAGATGCTGAATAAAAATTTATATATTAAATATAAGATAAAAATTTGTTAAAAGAAGCTTAGTAAAAAGAGAAATATTTATAAGGAGTAAAAAATGCTAGAAAATTTAAATGAAAAAGGATTTAACACAAAGGCTATACACGGTGGAGTATTTAAGGATCAATTTGGATCATTAGCAGTTCCAGTATATCAAACATCAACATTTATCTTTGATAATGCAGAACAAGGTGGCAAAAGATTTGCCCTTGAAGAACCAGGCTATATCTATTCTAGACTAGGCAATCCAACAGTTAGTGTAGTAGAGGAAAAACTTGCTATGCTTGAAGGAGCAGAGGCTGCAGTAGCAACTGCATCAGGTATGGGAGCTATCACATCATCAATATGGCCATTTATTTCTGCGGGAGATCATATAGTAGCAGGTCAAACTCTTTATGGCTGTACCTTTGCCTATCTTAACCATGGAATTTCAAGAATGGGTGTAGATATAGACTTTGTAGATACATCTGATCCTATAAATGTTAAAAATGCAATAAAAGAAAATACAAAAATTGTTTATTTGGAAACTCCAGTAAATCCAACTATGTTACTTGCAGATATTGAAGAAATTTCAAAAATTGCTCACCAAATTCCAGGCTGTAGGGTAATAGTAGATAACACATTTGCATCTCCTTACCTACAAAATCCATTAGCTCTAGGTGCTGACATAGTTGTTCATTCTGCAACAAAATACCTAAATGGTCATGGGGATTTAATAGCTGGTATAGTTTGTGGTAGTAAAGAAGATATGGCAGAAGTTAGAATGGTTGGCCTAAAAGATATGACAGGGGCAGTTATGGATGCTCATTCTGCTTTCTTGATGGCAAGAGGTATGAAGACCTTAGGAATTAGGATGGATAGACACTGTGAAAACGCACAAAAGGTCGCAGAATTCTTGGAAAGCCATCCTGCAGTAGAAAAAGTTTACTATCCAGGTCTAAAATCATTCGAACAATATGACCTAGCTCAAAAACAAATGAAGAAGCCAGGTGCTATGATGAGTTTCGAAGTTAAGGGTATAGAAGAAGGAAGAACGATAATGAATAATGTAAAACTTTGTTCTTTGGCAGTATCTCTTGGCGATACAGAAACTTTAATCCAACACCCTGCAACAATGACCCACTCAACATATTCACCTGAAGAATTAAAAGAGGCAGGAATCCCACAAGGACTTGTTAGACTATCTGTAGGTCTAGAAGATGTTGACGATATTATAGAAGATTTAAAACAAGCCTTAGATCTTTTAATATAAGTTAAGCTTATAAATGGGACTGGAAAAGAAATACAGCTTTTCCAGTCCTAAAATATATAAGGAGTAATTATGTTATTTGACCCTGAATTAATTAAAAGCCAAGCCCAAATTGATGATAGCTTTTACCTATATAGCCAAAAAGAAATAAATAAGCGCATAGATCAGTTACAAAAGTATTTTCCAGAAATTGAATTTATCTATTCTATGAAGTGCAATTCTAATCCCTTTGTTACAAAATCTATATTCAATAGGTCCTTGGGAGCAGATGCTGCTAGTGCTGGGGAAGTAAGGCTTGCTTCATATTTAGGTTTAAAGAAGGATAAGATTTATTATTCTGCCCCAGGTAAATCAAATAAAGACATTGAAAGATCTATAAAAGATGCTACAATAATAGCAGATTCCTTGGGTGAAATAGAAAAAATAGATAGGATTTGTAAAGACTTGGGTATCATTGAGAATATAGGGCTTAGGATAAATCCTGATTTTTCTTTCTATTCAAAAGAAAAAACATCTTCCAAATTTGGCATAGACCAAGATCAAGTGCTGGATTTTTTGCACAATAATAAATATAGCCATATAAGAATAAGCGGAATACATGTTCATCTACATTCGCAAGAATTAGACCCTGATTGGCTTATAAATTACTATAAAAATGTACTAAATCTTGCAGAAAAGATAGCAAAAGAAATAAAAAAAGAGCTAGACTTTGTTAATATGGGATCAGGCATAGGCATAGATTATTCTATAGATGATAGGCCTATAGACTTGGAGTATTTGGCAAAAGAATCTAACAAACTTATCAAAAAATTTAGGGATAAGTACAAAAATACAAAAATCATAATAGAAACAGGTAGATTTTTGGTTGGAAAAGCAGGCCTTTATGTTAGTAAGGTTATTGACAAAAAAGTATCCAATGGAAAGACTTATGTTATCCTAAAAAACACCTTGAATGGCTTTATAAGACCTGCTATAGAAGAATTTGTAAGTACTTTGTCAGCTGATAAGAAAGTAAAAGCATGGGAACCTCTTTTTACAGGCAAGGGTTCCTTCCAATATAAGGTAATAAATAAAACTAAGGAAAAAGAAAGAGTAAATTTGGTTGGAAACTTGTGTACAGCAACAGATATGATAGCAGAAGATATAGAAATAGAAAGACTAGAACCTGGAGATCTTTTGCTAATTAACAATGCTGGCGCCTATGCGGCAGTTCTAACTCCTATGCAATTTGCATCATTAGAAAAACCTGTAGAATATCTTCTTAGCGAAGATAATCAATTATTAAATTAGAACTTACTTCTTAAAGAATTATATATATCAATGTAGCAAAAAAGCAGAAATAGGGCTGCTTTTTTGCTGTTTTAGATAGAAAATTATAAGAGTAAATTTCAAAAAAAGCTTAGAGTATTTTGGGATAAAATAGATAAGAAAGATTTTTTAATTTCTATTTTTTATGAATAATTATATGTCCTTATTCTAAATAAAAGATAAAAAGCTTGCAAAATATGAATAAACATGCCTTATGCTTTATAAATTTTAATAAGTAACAAGACTTTACAAAGTCCTATATTTACATATTTTCCTATCTTACTTTTAAAAAATATAAAAATATGTTAACCTTTACATATGAATATATACATTATTTTTACATAAAGGGAGATATAATTTTGGGTACAGTTTATAATGTTATTCTCATTTTGTTTGGAGGATTAATAGGAAGGCTTTTGGGTAAGTATCTTAGCCCCAAAATAGAAGAAACAACCTTAAAGATAACAGGTATTGCTATAATAATGCTTGGCGTTTCAGGTTGCTTATCAAAAATGCTTGTCATGGAAGCAGACGGACTTAAAACTCGTGGGGAAATAGTGATCCTAGTAAGTTTGGGTCTAGGATCAATTGTTGGAGAGATAATAGACTTTGATACTAAAATTTACAAGTTTGGTATGTGGCTAAAAGAGAAGTCTGGATCAAAAGATGATTCTACCTTTGTTACATCCTTTGTAGCAGCAACTTGTACTGTTTGTATAGGAGCTATGGCAATAGTAGGATCTATAGAAGATGGAATAGATGGCAATCACTCAATTCTTCTTGCTAAGGGAGTTTCTGATCTTATTGTTGTTGCTATAATGAGTTCAACCCAAGGAAAGGGACCGATTTTTTCTGTAATACCAGTTATTATTTTCCAAGGATCCATAAGCCTAATCTCACATTTTTTAGGACCCATCATACCTTTTTATGCTATCCATAATCTTTCCATGGTAGGAAATGTCCTTATATCAACTGTAGGTATAAACATTACTTTTGCTAGCAAAATAAGGGTTGCAAACATTCTTCCAGCCCTTATAGTAGCAGGTCTTTTGGGTGGTCTTGGTTTTATAAATTAAAGGAGAATTTTGTGATTAAATATATTTTATGGGATATAGATGCGACTTTGCTTGATTTTGATCTAGCAGAAGATAATTCTATTAGATATTGTTTTGATTATTTTGATTTGGGCTTTTGTTCAGCTGATAAGCTTTTAGCTTATAAAAAGATAAATGATAAGTATTGGAAGGCTTTAGAAAGAAGAGAGATAGACAAAAAGCAAGTTTTGATAGGAAGATTTGTAGAGTTTTTCAATAAATATGGTTATGATGCATCTATTGCCGAAGATTTTAATGAAAAGTACCAAAAGTCCTTGGCAAAATTTTCAGAATTTAATCCCTTTGCCGAGGAAATTGTAGCCTATTTTCATGGCAAATACAGGCAATTTGGGGCAACAAATGGAACTAAAATAGCCCAAGTGGGAAAATTAAAAAAATCGGGTCTTGATAAAAGCTTGGAGAAAGTTTTTATTTCAGAAGAACTAGGAGTAGAAAAACCAGCCAAGGAATTTTTTGACTACATATTTTCCTATATTGGAGATTATAATAAAAATTCCTATGTGATAATAGGAGATTCCTTGACTTCAGATATTCAAGGTGGAGTAAATGCAGCTATAAAAACCATATGGTTTAATCCCAAAAACCATCAAAATACCTTAAATCTTAGAACTGATTATGTTATTAAAAGCCTAAAAGATCTAAAAGAGATCTTATAAAATAAAAAGCTTTTGCAAAATTAATTTCTATATAAGAGGGAAAAGTACCGGTAAACTTTAAATTTTAATCAAAGACTAGGCTTTAAAATTAAAGTTTTTCAAAATAGAAATACTAATTTTATGCTGCAAGAGCTTTTTTATTATAAAAAATAGACATAGAAAGCAAAAAAACGTAAAAAAACAACCAAAATAATCGGAACGATGTTTCTGAATTTACGATAATATATACAAGGCTAAGATCATTTATGAATGAACAAGCTATAGGATGATTTAAAAAAATGATAAAGTTTAGCCTAATAATTATATCCTAATAGAGAGAAGAATTATAAAGGAAAACGATAACAATAAGCCTTTTATAAGGCATGCGATATTTTTAGTTATATTTTTAAATACAAGAGAATTAGTCTTATAATCCACAGAAATTAGAAGAAAGCAAATTAATTTTTATTAATTTTATAAATATATTTTAAAAAAAGCAGAAAAAACCTTGTTATGAAAACGCAATCATGATATAATATTTATGAACTTAAAATTCGCATAATTTGTTATTATTAGGAGGAAAAAAATGAAAAAATTAGGTTTATTGCCAAGGTTGATTATTGCGATTGTTTTAGGTATTCTAATTGGTCTTTTTGGACCAGCTGTAATAGTAAGAATACTAATAACTTTCAACGGTCTATTTGGTAACTTCCTAGGCTTTGTAATTCCACTTATCATAATGGGATTTGTTATTCCAGGAATTGCAGATTTAGGATCATCAGCAGGAAAATTACTTGCAATCACAGCAGGTATAGCTTATTGTTCAACAATTCTATTTGGTACAGCTACATATATTGTTCAAAGTATAGCTCTTCCAAACTTTATCAAAGCAGGATCAATTAACTTTGACCCAGCAGCAAACAAGGGTAATGTTTTGGAACCATTCTTTGAATCACCAATGGATCCAGTATTTGGAGTAACAACAGCTCTTATTATTTCCTTCATCTTGGGTGTTGGTATAGCAGCAGTCAATGGAGATGTATTAAAGAAAGCTGTTCATGAATTTTCAGATATCATAACAAAATTGATTTCAAACATAGTAATTCCATTATTACCAATACACATTTGTGGTATTTTTGCAAATATGGCTTACCAAGGAACAGTAGCAACAGTTCTTTCTGTATTTGCAAAGGTATTTATCATTGTAATAGCTCTTCACTGGATAACAATTTTAATCCAATACACTGTAGCAAGTTCTATTGGAGGCGGAAGTCCATTTACAAAAATCAAAAACATATTCCCAGCTTATATGACAGCTATAGGAACACAATCATCTGCAGCTACAATACCAGTTACTTTAAGACAAACTTATCAAATGGGCGTTAACAAGGGTATAGCAGACTTTGTAATTCCTCTTTGTGCAACAATCCACTTATCAGGATCAACAATAACATTAACATCTTGCTCTATGGCAATCTTAATGTTACAAGGAAAGATGCCTACTTTGGCTTCTTACTTCCCATTCATCCTTATGCTTGGTGTAACAATGGTAGCAGCTCCTGGAGTACCAGGTGGAGCAGTAATGGCAGCTTTAGGTATTCTACAATCAATGCTAGGCTTTACTGAACCAATGACAGCCTTGATTATAGCTCTTTATGTAGCTCAAGACTCATTTGGTACAGCTTGTAACATTTCTGGTGATGCTGCTATAGCTTGTATAGTTAATAAGATTTCAGGTTATAAACTAGACCCACAAGCTAACAAAGAGCTAATAGAAGAAATTCACTAAGAGAAATTAAAATGAAAAATAGAACTCTTTGAGTTCTATTTTTCAATTACCGTTACATATTATTCGCTAATAATAAGCGAAATTAATCATAAAATGAGAAAAAATAAAAAGAAAAGGAGATTTTTATGGTACTAAAAAGAAAAAAAGTAACTATGGATGGTAACACGGCAGCAGCTCATGTTTCATATGCTTTTACAGATGTTGCAACTATCTATCCTATTACACCATCTTCACCAATGCCAGAGCATATAGACAATTGGGCAGCAAATGGTAGAAAAAATTTATATGGTAACACAGTAGCTGTAACAGAGATGCAACATGAAGGTGGAGCAGCAGGAGCTGTTCATGGATCTTTGGTTGCAGGTGCTCTAACTACTACATATACAGCATCTCAAGGTCTTTTATTGATGATTCCAGACATGTACAAAATTGCAGGTGAAAGACTACCAGCAGTATTCCATGTAGCAGCACGTTCTTTATCAACATGCTCTATCAACATGTATGGTGACCACCAAGATGTTATGGCAACAAGAGCAACTGGTTTTGCCCTACTTGCTTCAGGTTCTGTTCAAGAAATTATGGATCTTGCTCCAGTAGCTCACCTTGCAGCTATAAAATGTAGAGTTCCTTTCTTACATTTCTTTGACGGATTTAGAACAAGTCATGAAATCCAAAAAATCGAAGTTTGGGACTATGATCAATTAGAAGATTTGGTAGATTGGCAAGCAATCGATCATTTTAAAAATATTTCTTTAAACCCAAACAGACCAACTATGAGGGGAGTATTTGAAAAAGAAGGATATTTCCAAAGAAGTGAAGCTCAAAACAAAGCTTATGCAGAAGTTAGTGGAATAGTTGAAGACTATATGAACAAAATCAATGATAAGCTAGGCACTAACTATTCATTATTTAATTATGAAGGAGATCCAGAAGCAACCGATGTTATAGTAGCTATGGGATCTGGAACAGATACAATCCAACAAACTGTAGATTATTTAAACAATCACGGCAAGAGAGTTGGTGTTTTAAAGGTACACCTATATAGACCATTCTCAAAAGAACACTTCCTAAAAGCTATGCCTGAAAGCGTTCAAAGAGTTTGCGTACTTGATAGAACAAAGGAAAAAGGTTCTGTAGGTGAACCTTTGTTACAAGATGTAGTCCATGTTTACCAACAAAGTGATAGAAATCCATTAATAATTGGAGGACGTTACGGTCTTGGTCAAAAAGATACAGCTCCAGCCCATATCAATGCAGTATTTGAAAATTTAAGAAGTGAAAATCCAAAAGATCATTTCACAGTAGGAATTAATGATGATGTAATGGGAACATCTATAGAAGTTGATAAGAGCTTTGTAATAGATGATGGAAAAACAAGCCGTTGCATATTCTGGGGCAATGGAGGAGATGGTACAGTAGGTGCCAACAAGTCTGCAATAAAGATTATAGGCGATAATACAGACCTCTTTGCCCAAGGTTACTTTGACTATGATGCTAAAAAATCTAATGGTTTGACCCTATCTCACTTGAGATTTTCACCAAACCCAATTCATGCAGCCTACTTGATAGATGAAGCTGATTTTGTTTCATGCTCACCACAAGCCTATGTAAGACAATATGATTTGATTGGAAATTTAAAAGAAGGTGGAATCTTCTTACTTAACACAATTTGGTCAGAAGAAGAATTAAAAGATCATCTTCCAAACAGATTAAAAGCTCAAATAGCTAACAAAAACATAGAATTCTATACAGTAAATGCTTCAAAGATAGCAGAAGAAGTTGGTTTAGGCAATCGTACAAACATGGTAATCCAAACAGCCTTCTTTATGCTTTCAAAAGTATTGCCTATAGATGATGCTATCAAATACTTAAAAGAATCCATAGAACATTCATATGGTATGAAAGGACAAAACGTTGTTGATATGAACAACGCTGCAGTAGATAAAACAAGAGCAGAACTAAAGAAAATCACAGTTCCAGAATCTTGGAAAGACTCAAAGAATGACAAAATTATCTACTCAGAAAAAGAACCAGCCTTTATCAAAAACATGGTCCGTCCAATCATTTCTCTAAAAGAAAATGAACTTCCAGTTTCAACCTATCTAGCCTATGATGATGGTCTATATGAAAGTGCTACATCAAAATATGAAAAACGTGGTATAGCTCATTATGTTCCAGAATGGAAAGTAGATAACTGTATCCAATGTAACCAATGTTCATATATTTGCCCACACGCAACAATCAGACCATTCTTACTTGATGAAAAACAACAAGCTATGGCTCCAGCAGGTTTTGTAACAAAGAAAGCTACTGGCAAGGGACTAGAAGGATATCAATACAGAATGCAAGTTTCACCATATGACTGCATGGGCTGTGGTAACTGCGTAGATGTATGTCCTGCTCCTAACAAAGCTTTGGAAATGAAACCAATAGAAGAACAAATAAACAAAGAAGCAGACAATTGGATGTTTGCTCATGAAGATGTTGGCTACAAAAACGACCTAATTCCAGCTGATAATGTTAAAAATTCACAATTTAGCCAACCATTACTAGAATTCTCTGGTGCATGTTCAGGTTGTGGTGAAACACCTTATGCTAAACTTGTAACCCAACTATTTGGGGATCACCAAATCATAGCCAATGCTACAGGATGTTCATCAATTTGGGGATCATCAGTTCCATCTATGCCATACTGTAAAAACAAAGAAGGCAAGGGTCCAGCTTGGGCAAGCTCACTATTTGAAGATGCTGCAGAATATGGTTATGGTATGTTACTAGCTGATAAGGCTAACAAAAACTCCTTAGAAAATCTAATGGAAAAATTCTTAGACCTAAAAGTTTCAAGTCCATTAAATGAAATATTTGAATCTTGGATTAAAAATAGAACAAACTTTGATCAATCAAAGAAAGATGCCATCCAAATTGAAAGCCTAATAGCTAACAAGACAGGAAATGAAGAAGCAGACAAAATCCTTGAAAGAATTCATGCTCTAAAAGACTACCTAGTTAAGAAGAGCGTTTGGATCTATGGTGGAGATGGTTGGGCTTATGATATAGGATTCTCAGGCCTTGACCATGTACTAGCTTCAGGTGAAGATATCAACGTTATGGTATTTGATACAGAAGTTTACTCTAATACAGGTGGACAATCATCAAAGGCTACCCCTCTTGCAGCAGTAGCAAAATTTGCAGCAAGTGGTAAAAAAGTTAGAAAGAAAGACCTTGGTCTAATGATGACAACCTATGGTTATGTATATGTAGCCCAAGTAGCTATGGGAGCAAATCATGCTCAAACATTAAAAGCTATCAAAGAAGCAGAAAGCTATCCAGGTCCATCACTAATAATTGCCTATGCACCATGTATCAACCACGGTATCAAGGCTGGTATGGGCAAGACTCAATCAAGAGAAAAACAAGCAGTAGAATCAGGATATTGGCACTTATGGAAATTCAATCCACTACTAAAAGAAGAAGGCAAGAATCCATTTGTCCTAGAATCTAAAGATCCAACAGCTTCCTTCCAAGAATTCTTGCAAGGTGAGGTTCGTTATGCTTCCCTAAAGAAGGCCTTCCCAGAAACTGCAGACGAACTATATTCACAAGCAGAAGAAGCAGCTAAGGAAAGATTAGATTCTTACAAAAGAATGGCTAACCAAAAGTAATTGATTTGTAACTAAGGACTAGGACTTTAGTTTCTAGTCCTTTAAAAATAAAGGAGAATTTATGACAGCAAATTTAGAAATGGTAAAAGAAGCTCAAAAGATTCTAGAAGGTAATGTAGAAAAAACACCTATATATACTGCATCTAGAATGGGCTCAAACTTATACATTAAGATGGAAAACCTTCAAAAAACAGGATCTTTCAAGATTAGGGGTGCCTTTAACAAAATAGCTCACCTTACACCAGAACAAGCCTCCAAGGGAGTAATTTCTTGTTCAGCTGGTAACCATGCTCAAGGTGTAGCCCTATCTGCTACAAGACAAGGTATAAAATCATATATATGCATTCCATCTGTAGCTCCTCTTTCAAAAATTGAAGCTACAAGAGGATACGGTGGAGAAGTTATAATAGTTGATGGTACCTTTGATGATGCCCAAGAAAGAGCCTATGAACTTCAAAAAGAATATGATTACACCTATGTAGCTCCATTTGACGATGAATATGTACTATCTGGTCAAGGAACTATAGGTCTTGAAATTCTAGAACAACTACCAGATGTAGAATATATAGTTGTTCCAATAGGTGGTGGTGGACTAATATCAGGAATAGCTTTGGCTGTAAAATCTATAAAACCAGATGTAAAAATAATCGGTGTTGAACCAGAAAATGCAGCTTCAATGCTTGCATCAAGAAAAGCTGGAAAAATTGTAACCCTAGATTCAGCAAACACCATGGCTGATGGTATAGCAGTTAAAAAACCAGGCGAGTTAACCTTCCAACTTTGCGAAAAATACGTAGATGAAATAGTTACTGTTTCAGAAGATGAAATAACAAATGCTATCCTAAGACTATTAGAAGAATCAAAAGTTTCTGCAGAAGGAGCCGGAGCATCATCAATTGCTGCTGTATTAAATAACAAATACGACTTTTCTGGTGGCAAAGTATGCTGTGTACTTTCTGGTGGTAACATCAACGTAAACACAATATCTTCAATCATAACAAAGGGTCTTTTCAAATCAGGAAGACTTACAGAAATTACAACTACAGTACTAGATAAACCAGGTGAATTAATCAAACTTCTTGACATCATAAGAGATGAAGGAGCAAATATAATGACTATTCATCAAGAAAAATCAGCAACTATAGCAGATTTTGACCAAGCTTTAGTAAGAATTGTATGTGAAACCTACAATAATGAACACAGACAAACAGTTTATGACAAACTAAAAGAAGCTGGCTACACAGAAGCTGTACTTGAAGTAAAACATTAGAAAAATAATTTCTGCCAAGAAATAAAAAGCTTTAATAGGATGAAAACTAGTCCTATTAAGGCTTTTTTTGTATAAAATTTCAAAAGCCAAATAAAAAAGGGGACTCTTGTCCCTTTTATGTAAATAGTCTCTAAAATGAGACTATACAAAACTAATTGCGGTGTTAACGATAATTGTTTTGCATATTTATTGTACTAGATATAGGCCTAATATGCAAAAATTCGGTTAAAAAAGACTCTTAAATTAAAATTACAGAAGTTTTATAGGTGAAAACAAAAAATCCTTCCATAGGCATTGATATTCCAGTATTTTTTGCTACATATGTATTATTAGCTAAGACTAAAGCTATAGGGAATAAATTTCATCTTCTATACATCAAGATGTTAATGTAGTATCATATTAATATGTTATTCGTTTAATATGTTTTTTATAAAGTAGGCTCTTCGCTAGGCGAAGGTCTACAAGGAGCTAAAAATTAAAGCCTATGGACTAAGTATGGAAGCAAAAATTAAAAATAATGATATTATAGAAAATACACAAATGAAAACATTGATAAGCAATAAGCAAACCTTACATTTATAGTTATAGAAACTTTAAATTTGAAATTAATATAGTAAATGGAAAATTGAGGTAACAAATGAGTATTATCGAAGCAAATAATTTAAATAAGGAATTTAAAATAAATAGAAAAAGAAATTTTATCGATTATTTTAAATTTCAGAAGAATAATGAAACTATAAAATCTATAGATTCTGTTAATTTTAACATAAGTGAAGGGGAAAAAGTAGGTCTTATCGGGTTAAATGGAGCTGGTAAAAGTACGCTGATTAAAATGATGACTGGAATACTTTTGCCAAGTTCAGGTAGTATTTCGGTTTTGGGTAGAGATCCTTTTACAGATAGGATTAAAAATAATAAAGAAATTTCAACGGTTTTTGGGCAAAGATGTAAACTAAGATGGGATGTTTCTCCTATGGAATCATATTATTTGATAAAAGATATGTATGATATTTGTGACTTAGATTTTGATAATAGACTAAAATATTTATCTAGGCTACTAGATATAAATAGTTTTATATATTCTCCTGTAAGAACCCTAAGTTTAGGACAAAAAATGAAAGCAGAACTTGTAAGTAGTTTT
>JAQYEZ010000048.1 GCA_028723425.1 Peptoniphilaceae bacterium
AAAACCTTGAAGGATATTGAAATCACATCGTTTCAAGGTTTTTTTAAACTTCTAAAAAGTGCGTACTTTTTTTAAGATTTTGTCTTTTTTATTATTTTTTTCATCATCTTTGTAGTTAATATTTCCATATCAGTCCTAAAACCAAAAGCTTCATGTAAATCATCAGTAAGATTATCCCTGACATATCCTGGAATGTATCCATCAACTTTTGTTTTGTAAAAATTCATTTTTTTTAATTTATCAATTATTTCATTGCAAGTATATTTTTTATTAAGTTTCTTCTCTAATATTCTATAAATCACAAGAGATACAAAACAAGTAGTAAAATGAGCTTGTATTCTTTCAGGTATGCTTAAAAAGACAGGTCTAGTCTTAAACTCGCTTTTCATAATTCTAAAAGATTCCTCTATTTCCCATCTTCTACTATTAATTTCAATAATATCTTTAATATCACTATCTAAATTAGTACATACACCATAAAAACCATCATACATTTCTTCTTTTAAGATTTTTTCTTTATCTATAGAAAATGTAGTATGCTCAGCAATTTCCCCACAATCAGTAGAAGCAGTTCTTTCAATAAACCTTCTATAATCATTCAAACCTTTTTTATCAATAGACTTAGAATTAGAATCAACTACCTTAACAGCTCTACTAATTTGTTGGTTTCTAACATCTCTCTGATAGTTTCTGTACTTAATAGAATAAGTAACAATCAATCTTTGTTCCAAACCATTCTCATTAATCCATCTTTCTTTGTAAAAAGTACGATCATAAAAGACATTCTCATCAATTTCATTAATATTAAAAAACTTATCACTGCCAACAAGTTTCCAATTATCAACAGTTAAAGCCCAATCCTTAAGAAAGCCTTTTAACTTCTTAATAGATTGAGTAGTAACAAAAAACCTATTAGAAAAGCTATTAAACTTTCTATTAGCAATAGAAGAAAGACCAGCATCAGTACATACAATAAAGTCAGATAAAGAAAAGTCAGAAATAATTCTTTTCTCCAAAGGCTTCAAAGTAAGTTGCTCATTAGTATTACCAGGATTAATAGAAAAAGCCAAAGGAACACCATCCCCATCCATAAAAAGGCCCATCTGAACAATAGGATTAGGTCTATGTTCCTTAGAAAAACCATATTTCCTAAAATCATCTTCCTTCTCAATCTCAAAAAAGAAATTAGTACAATCATAAAACAATACACTAGAATTTCTCTTAGATAATAAAAGAGAATTATCATAAATAAAAGATTGAATAAAATCAGACTCATTGAATAACACATCCAAGGCTCTATAAATATGATGAAGAGAAAAATTACGATCTTCAATAAAAAAATCAGAAAACTCATAACAAGATTTCTTAGAACCAGGATCCAAAATTCTAGCATAAATAAGTCTAGATAAAACAGAAGTAAGATCAAAAGAAAACTTATACTTTTTAGAAATCTCCTTACACAAAACATCCAACTTCAAACCATAAAAAATAGCTTGCAAAAACAAATAACCTCCGTTAAAAGTGACATTCACATTAGAAGGTATTTGTTTAGAAGGAGAAAACTTAGCAATAACATCAGGTTCAATCCCTTCCTTTTCCAAACGATTAAGCTTTGCAACATAGTCCTTAGCCCATTGATAAATATCTCTATCAGGATACTTTTCCTTTAACTGAGCTTCTGTGCCAAGTTTTTCAACAGTAACTGTCCTTTCCTTCTTATTCTCATAAACAGTCTTAATAACATAAAAAGAAGCAGAATTTTTAGATTTAGAAACTTTAAGCCTCATAAATACCTCCATAAGATAAGAATATTATAACATAGAACGTAATATCACGCAAGAAAAAGAAATAAAATTTGACAAAAAAATATAGGTAAATCAATGCCTAGAGAAGATTTTTATGCTTTCAACTGTCAAACTCCCGGGTTTTCTTGTCACATATGTTTGACGACTCTAGAACATTGACATTACCTCAAGTAGAACCGTAATTGACTTTGGCAAATAAATATGATACTATTTAGATATAAAATAGATGCTAAAATCAATACGAAAATGCTAGAGCTGAGTGAGTACTTTCATTTTTCCCTAGGATACCAAATTTTAGTTGGGCGTATTATATCCTAGGGACTGGTTAGTTCTTTTGATGTCGTAGAACTGTATGTAGTGTACAATGCATAAATAAGTACGGCTGGGGCTTCTTTGGATTTCTGATGCTTCATTCGTGTAGATGCAAACGTTTTAAGATGGCTGTATATGAGTTTATAGTTAATGATTTGATGAGGCCAACAGTCAATGATGAAGAGATTCATAAAACCCTTTCTGATTGTTAGATAGGAGATTTTGAACCTCCAAAAAACTGATTTTTATGGTTGATAATTAGATCTATAATGTGATAAGGGATTCGATATTTTGCACGTAAGTGCCAGTAGAGATTTAGACTTGGATATTGGTCGCAGATGTCCATCTTTTGTATGTATCGCAGGACTTGTTTCTGATTTGCATAAATCCAAAGATAAGGTTTTCGAGATGTGGTTTGTAAATCCTAATTATGAAATAAAAAATTCAAACGTTTTCTCTGGTTTTATCGTCCTGTTTTTTGTGGTGCACTATGAATAGGTAGAAACTACATATTAGTTTAGTTTGCTATTTTTACATTTGTTTTTACAAGTGTATAGATAAATATTTATATAAAGGAGGAAAGGCATGGAAAAGACAATGGAAAAGACAATGGATAATAAGTCTGTAGAAAAAATAAAGTCAATCTGTAAAGAATTAAATTTGCAGGTAAAGACAGATGCTCCAGTCGAAAAGAACACTTACCTTAGTGCATGGCATAAACGTTCTATAGTAACTGAAGACTAAGAATTAATTTTATTGACAAAGACAAGTGTTTTAATTGAAAAGAACTTTTATTTTGTTGTATAGCATAGGTGTTCAGTTTCAACTAAATAAGATTATAGTAAATATGAACAGGGTCAGATAATAATCTGGCCCTGTCTTAAGAAAGAGGTTGAGTTATTATTATTTATTTAAATTCAATGTATACACAGGATGCGGGTGCTCCACAGTTACCGATGGAATTTTTGGAGGATATGACCTATTACTATAACACTACTGATGATAGTAGATATATAGATATAAATGTAATAGTATATAACAATCTAGATAGCTATGACATTTATAGTATTATGAAAGGGTTAGCAGGGGCATATATTAACTCATATGAAAAAGCTGAGAGTATACCATTTAATGTTTGTACTTTTGAGACTATGTGTAATGCTGAGCTGCTGATTGCCCTCATTAAATCAGAAACTTATACAATTCAATTGCAAAAGTTGTGTAGTGTTTTAGGATACAATTATTTAGAAGCAAATTCAGCTATAAAAAAGTATAACAAACAATTTGAAGTCATAAGTGATATGATAACTGAAGAAAACAATAATATTATCATGAATATGCCATCTGTTGCATCTGTTTTCACCGGGATGTGGCTATGCTCAAAAATAAAGAGAAAAAATCCAAAGATAGTGATTACAGGTATTGGAAATCAGATAAATGTTCCATATGTAGCTGAATTAGCTACTAAGCTGGATTTGATTGATATTGTAGAGCAGCCGAGTTTCCGCTATGAGAAAAAAATAACTAGATTAGAATTATTTAAATCTCTTAAGTTAAAAGAGATTATAAAACAATATCCACTTTATCATGGAATTAGGATTATACCATATCAAATTAGTTATGGCTGTTCTTCTAAGTGTAATTTTTGCACTGAAAGAATGCTATGGGACAAAACAGGGGAGTTAAAAGACTGTTTGGAAATTTTTGATTACAATATATGTAAATCAGAAATTGAGTATCTTTCAGATGAATGTAATGTTGACGGATTAACATTTAACGATTGTACATTTGATTTAAGAATACCAATTTTTAAGCTGATTAGTGAACTTATAAGAGAAAAGGATTTATTCTTTTCTGCAAGCAGTAGAATTGATTTGATTGATGATGATTATATAAAGAATTTACAGGAGATGAACTGTACTGCACTTTTGATAGGATTAGAAACTCTTAATAGGAAGTCTGTACAGATATTTAATAAAGGAGATGACTTATATGGTAAGACAGCTGTAGAAACTGTCAAAAAACTGTATGAAAATAATATTGTTGCACAGATAAATATAGTCTTATTTCATCCTAATGAATCGTATGAAGATGTTAAGAAATCTATCGCAAAGGTTCATGATTTTGTTGAAAGGGTAAAGAAAATAGGCGCTATTGTACCTAAGTTGAACGTTGGAGAGATGGTGATTAATTATCCTTCTAAGAATTATATGGATGCTATTAACAATAAAGATACAATTGTAGAGTATCATGCTGATGATAGTTTGAGAGAGATTCCTGTTAGGGTGCGATATCCAAATAAGGTAGGTGAGCAATCAAAAAATTCATTGATATGCTCTGTTCTCAAAGATATTGAGCCAGTTGATTCCATTGCATTTCATATTGTAGCGTTGTTGTCAGGCCATTGGAAACTGTTTTATAAAAAGTGGAGTTCCAATAATATTATCATATGCATTAAGGAAAAAGTAGAAAAAGAAACAGTATTAAATGCTCTTAAAAAATATATAACTGATATAAGTTGTGAAAAAATATTGATAATTAATAAATTGACAATAGATGAAAGTGAAAAAAAAGAGTTTGTGACTAAAGTTTTGCTGTTTAATATATTGGATCTTATAGAATTGAGAGGACACAAATGAGTAGAATAGCAGTTATTAATGTTCCTTATAAGTTGTGTACATCAACTGAAGGTGCGGCAAGTTTACATATAGGTCATTCTATTGCAATTTTGAGGAAAGAGTGCAAGGAAGTTGAATGCGTAGATTATATGGATTACAATTTTGATGAGTTTTTTGCTTTTTCGTCTTTAGTATTTGAGTATATTGAAGCATATAAGAGCAAGTATTTTAAGAACTTACAAAAATATGAAGCCTTGGATGCTATGACAAGAATTATTTTGGAAAAAATGATGGGAATAGACAATGGTATTAATATGCTTTTAGGTATACCTAATTATGACATTGCAAAGATAGTAGAAGCTACAGAATGTGCTTTTTTTAGGCAATTAGAAAATATAAGAATAGGAAATTATGACTCTATTATTCTTTTTGCAGCCAATAATACATCGTTATTATTAATTTTTACTAAGCTTATTCAAAGGTATAAGAATAATTCTGAAATAATTGTAATAGATCAATTCACTTTTGAGCCTGTTACACCATATTTACAGTCTGTGTATACGCATAAAGATATAGTTGGGAATGACATTAGAATTTTTCAGAAATATGATTTACTTAATCCAGTTTTGGAAAAATGTATAGGTGATATGATAGATACTATCGTAGTCGGTGAAGGGTATGATTATCTTAGGAAGAGGTTTGAGTCAACAGAGAATACATCTATTTCTCATGAGCGAGATGAGTCAATATTTTACAGCTCTAATGGAGGAAGGTGTTACATAATTCAATCGGAAAGAATAGAGTTAGACAAGCTTCCGTTTCCTGACTATTCAGATATGAGTGATATATATGAATTTGCAGATATTGAGTTTCAAAGAGGGTGCACTTTTGAATGTGTCTTTTGTGAGAGAACACGTATGATGGGGAGAAGAGTAAAGTATCACTCTAGTGAGTACATTGTTAAGATGATAAAACATATCATGAGTTATGGATTTAAGAAATTTACTGTTATTGACTGTGCAATGAATAATAATCAGAAATATATGATAGATGTTCTGAAAGCTATTGATAAAGAACATTTTGATATAGAGTATCAAGGAAATCTCAGAACTCAGGAAACAAGTGATGAGCTTATTAGATTACTAAAGCAGACAGGTTGCTCTGTAATCGCTTTAGGGATTGAAAATGGCAGTGAGGAAGTACTTAAGTCCATGAATAAGAAACAGAGTATTCCAAAGTTGAAAGAGCTTCTAAAAAAGCTTTCTGATAATGAAATTTCGCTAATGTTGTTTCTTATTATTGGATTTCCAACTGAAACGATAAATACTATTTCTTCAAATGCAGCTCTTCTTGATGAGATAAAAGAATATGTAAATATAGAAATAGTTGAAATAGAGTATTATCATGCAGGTCATATACAGAAACTTCAACCCAATGTTTTTGATGAATATGGAATTGAGTGGAAAAATCCTTATGAAAAAACATACTTACGTGATTCTTCTTTCAATTTCTTCACACCAGGAGTTTTTGGTTCTGCTATTTATAAAAAAGGAATGAGCAGATTAGAGCTATACAAAGCAACAGAGTTATATAAGAAATATTTTAGTGAAAGTGGAATAAAATTAGGCATGATATATTATTAGGTAGTAGGAGTGAACTATGAAAAAATGTATTATTGAAGCACCGTTTGCATTTGATGCAGGACCTCCAATTATAGCACTTAAGTATGCATTTTATAAGAAATATCTTGGTTGTGATAAATTTATAGATATGGATGGAAAGCTATACAAATATCTTGGTTATGATCTTGATAGTTACCATCATTTATTATATCTTGCTGGTGGAATGACATTTAGTTATCCGTTAACAGCAGAATTGCCGTTTAATATCATCCCATTTGAGGATTTATACTCTGTTGAGCTGTTGGTTTCAATAATGTATATGGACGATTATACAGATGAACTTAAAAAGTTAACTGAAAATATGGGATTAAATTACAGTATATGTAATGATAATCTATCCAAGTTTATAGAATTTATGAGAAATATGGCTAACGAGTTGAGGGATTATGATAAGGTATATATTTGCTGTGAGAAACCTGCTGCAGTTTTTTCTTCAATATTGATGATGCATTTTTTTAAGCTTCAGAATAAAGAAAGTAAGGGTGTTCTCATTGGAAAACACGCTACGACACCAGTGGTAAAAAAATTATTAGATAAGCTTGGAATTTTCAATGAGATTATGAACGAAGACTTTCTGGTTAGAGCCGAGCTTGATGAAATGGATGCTTATAGATACTTATCAGTTGACGATTTTGAATTAGATTGTTACCCAGAAAAAAGGGGGATGAGAAATATTTCATATTCAATTTGTAAAATTTGTCCTTATAAATGTAATTTTTGTTCTATTTCTATGAATTGGGACGGAAATAGGATATATAGGAATGATCTTTCTGAATGTAAAACAGTTGAACAAGTAAAAGTAGACTTAACTAGAGTTAAAGAAGTACTTGGGGTATCATTCATTAGTTTTTGTGATTGTACAATGAATTATATGGAAAAAAATCTCGAATTATTTAAAGTTTTAAAAGAAATAAATATGCTATATGCATGTACATCAAGAGCAGATATTGTAACTGATGAGTTTTGCAGTGAACTAATTTCTTCTAATTTTGTTAGTGTTATTGTTGGAGTTGAATCATTAAATTCAAGAACTATTAAACTTATGGGAAAAGGTGGAACCAATTATGTTGAACAGGCTATCAATAACTGTAAGAAATTATATGAGTCAGGGTTGGATGTTCAACTTAACAGCCTTATATGCTATCCATATCAAACATATAATGATGTAAAAGAGGATTTAAAGAGATGGGTTATTTTTACCGATGATATGAGGAAAAATGGAATAAAAGTACAGAAAATTCCAGTTGGTACATTAACATTGAACTACCCCTCAAAAATGTATTTTGATGTAATCAATGATTCTAGATTTGAAAAAAAATATCATTATATAACGAGTATGGAAATTCCGTATGAAGTTCGAAATGCTGTTGAAGCAATCCCATATTATGCAATTGATACTCAGAATGAAATCAGTAAGGGAATGAATAAAATGGATTTTGTGAAGCAGATATATGGTTTATGGGATAATGATATAAATTTTTTAGATTCGAACTTATTTTATAGACTAATTGAAAACATTGATGTTTTTATTGAAGCTTGGGAAACAAAAAATAATATCTTCGCAATAGAGTCCAAAAATATTGACAAAAAACTATTTTGTAATCAAGAACTAGTAGAAATAATAGAAAATATAAGAAGTAAACCATCAAATTTCGCTGAAATATCATCTCGAATGTTTGATAAGAGAGCAACAGATATTCAATATACTGCTCAGATGATATTGTTATTGTCAATTATGGGCGTATTAAAAATATATTGATAGGAGATATTATGAGAAAAAATGTAACTAGTGAAGGTTTCATTCAGTTAGCCTCTATTATAGAGGACTATAAAATTGAAGGTATAAATAAGTCTGACTGTGATTTTATTAGTACACCAGTTTTTTTTATTAAGAGAAGGGACAAAAATAACAATTTGATATGCGATTGTGGGAAAGGTCTGACTGTAAAGAATGCTTTTTTGTCAGCATTTTATGAAATGATTGAAAGAGTTTCAGCTGAAAGATTTTTAGGTCAATCAAATCTTAGTAAATCAAGTACTAGAGATAGCAATTTGAAGGAGAAATATAAAAATATACCAACTGAAAAAGTCTGTTATGGGGAAAATATATTGGATCGCTCTATTCTTATGATTCCTCAAGATGTCGTTAAATTTCCTCCTGAATCTGAAATAGAATTTAATGGAACAATTGGGTTAGCTTCGGGAGTTTCGTATGAAGATGCTGTTATTCATGCTATCTATGAAGTATTAGAACATGATTCTATTAGTTTATTTTTAAAAACAGGATTGCCTTGTTATCAAATAGAGATTGATGATAGTTACAAAGAAATATTTGAGATTAAAAAAGCTGCTGAGGCTAAAGGCATAAAATGTACAGTGCGATTACTAACTTCTCCATTTGATATATTCCCTGTATTAATTACTTATGAAAACATGCCTGGCTTTGAAAACTATAAGGTTGCTGGAATAGGATGTAGTTTAGATCCTGTTATTGCAACACGACGAGCCCTTACCGAATGTGAACAATCAGCTGCTCTGTGGCATGAGAAATATATGGAGAAAGATATGGAAGAAAGTGAAATTTATCATCCTTCTTTCGATATAGATTTTTTGTATTCTTATGATTTTAAAACTATCAAGCTAAGTGATATTTCTGCTATTAAGACAGAAAATGAATTTGAATATCTAAAAAAAGAACTTTCAACTCAAGTACGTGAAATAATAGTTGTCGATATAAGTAGAGTTGAATCACAAACGAACTGTGTGAAAGTGATAATTCCTGATTTGGAATTTAATCTAGGTGAGGGAAAAGAATTTAATAATAAAAAAAGGATTAAAGAGATAAATAAAATAATGAATCAATTTGTTAGCAGGAGTGAATAGTAGAAAATGGGAAAAGTGTATAAAATATATTTTTCTACGATAAAATATATTTTTAATATTGCAAAATTTAGTACTGTTATGATTTTTGCATTAACTATACTTAGTGGATTATTACCGGGAATCCTAGTAATGGCTGAGGAAAATTTTATAAATAGCCTAGTTAAACTTGAGAATCTATCTAGTGTTGATACAATTGTTTATCCTTTTTTATTTTTAGTCTTAATTCTTTTATTAGAACGGACATTTTTAATAGCAAATAAGTATTTAAACATAGCAAACAGAGAACAGATCAGAAATCGTATTTATAAAGAGATGTTTTTGATTGTAGAGAACACTGATTTTGAAAGAATGGAAGAAAAAGTGAATCAAGATTTGATGATGAGAGTTTTTAATTCTCCAGAAATTCATTTTTCTACCTTGATTAAATTCTCTTTGCTAATAATTAAATATGCTGTAACAATCACAAGCCTTTTTATTTTACTTTTTAATCAAGTAGGACTTAAATCACTCATAATAGTTCTTGCATCTATTATTATAGCTGTAATAGCAAAAAGTGGTGGACAGCGTGCTTATAATTTAGAAGTGGAAAATTCTAATCAAAAGAGAAAAGTAGATTATTATGATGCCATGCTTATGGATAAATCTTTTGCAGACGAAAGAATATTATTTTCTTTTTTTAAGAATATCAATAATAAGTGGAATAAGAAAGCTACTACATTAATTGATCAGCAGACAAAACTTAGCAGGACAATTTTTGCACAGGAAAAGATTGTAAGTGTCATATTATATATAATATCATTTGTTATTATTGTCCTTTTAGTAGGGCCTGTAAGAAGTGGAACTATTAGCATCGGCTTTATGATAGCATTTGTAAATGCTACATTTAAGTTATCTAATATGGTTTCGAGAGTATTTGCAGATGCTTTAAGTAAGATATACAAGGAAATAGGATATTCGAAAGATTTTTGGGATTTTCAAAAGCTAGCAACTATTGGAGAAACTAATCAATCTAGACAAGTAGGAGAAAAGATTGAATCAATTCAATTTAAAAATGTTAGTTTTAAATATCCCGGTACACAAAATTATGTACTTAAAAACTGCAGTTTTAAAATGGAAGGTAAAAGAAAATATGCCTTGATTGGTATTAATGGAGCTGGAAAAACAACAATAGTAAAATTGCTTAAGGGCTTGTATAAGGATTATGAGGGGATTATTACCATTAATAATATTGATTTAAGAGATATCACTTCAGATAATCTTGCCTCAGAAATTGCAGTTGTAAATCAAGATTTTTCTAAGTATCAAGTTTCATTTATTGATAATATAAATTTAGGTAGAAAGCATGAGATTAAAAATCATGGATTGGTTTTAGATGTATTTAATAAACTTGATTTCAATAAAATAGGAGGAAATATTAAGTTAGATAGTAAAATTGGAAAAATATATCCTGAGAATATAGACTTATCATTGGGAGAATGGCAAAAGTTAGTTATAAGCAGAGCAATACTTTCTGAAGCCTCTCTTTTAATTCTTGATGAACCAACAGCATCTCTTGATCCAATGGCTGAACAAAAGGTTTATGATCAGATATCAGAACTAAGTGAAAATAAAATAAGTTTATTGATTAGTCATAGATTAGGAGCAGTAAAGGATTCTGAAGATATTTATTTGCTTGAAGATGGGAATGTTAAGATTCATGGTTCTCATGAGGAACTTATGAAACACAGCGTTTTATATAAAGAAATGTACAATAAACAAAAAGGTTGGTATCAAAATGTTTAAAAAAATTTTTTTAAAAAATTCATTTGATGCAACAAAAATCATGTATAATCTAGATAAAAGAACTTATATAAAGAATTTTGCTGTTGGTATAGTTCAAACAATAACGATTGTTGCAAACACCATTTTGATGCAGTTTTTTATTGACGCACTTGCTAATACTGTAGGAAATAACAAAACAATTGGAATTATTGCTTTGCTTATAGGGCTAGCGGTTGTGACTGTTTTGTCCGAAATTATAAATGGATATCAAAATTATCTTTATGGTTACTATATTGATAATGGAGTAAAAATATTAACAGATCTACTACATGAAAAAATAAGTGAATTTGAAAGAATAAAGTTGGATGATTCAAATGAGTTAGCGAAGATAGAAAGAGCACGTAAAGGAGTTGGAAATCTAGTCGAATTGGTTCTTGTTCTTGGTGATGCAATTACTTTTTATGGCTTGTATTTCATTTTACTTGGGATTTATTTTTTTAGCATTGATAAAAAAATGATTATAATTCTTCCAATGATTTTTGTGCCTGTTATGCTATCACATCTTTCAAAAATTAAGCTTTTTTCTGACATGGATGAAAAAAATTCTATGTACAAAATTCAAATGAAACATTTTATTTCTTGCTTTACTAAAAACAATTACTTGCGAGAGATGAAATATTTGAATGCTGAAGCCTTCATCAAAAATAAATTTTATGAGTCCTTAAAGTTATTTCAACATGAAATATCTTCTACAAATAAAAAGGGTGCAAAAAAAGATTTTATTGGAAAAATGTTAACATTCATAGGTACAGTGGCTATTATTCTACTTCTAACAGCAGAAATGATTAATGGAAATATAACAGTGGGTGTGTTTGGGGCAGTTTTTGCTGCTTTAAAACAGATGTTTTCCTTAATGGATGAATTAATTTCGGTTCACTTTGGTGATGCCATGGAAAATATTGGAACTGTTGAAGCAACAATAAATTTGATTAATGAAAAAAATGATACTAATGTCTATAATGATTATACTGATTTTACAAAAATTAAATTTAATAATGTTAGTTTTACCTATCCTAATCAGAAAAAAAGCGCACTTGATAATATAAGTTTTGAAATTCATAAGGGCGAAAAAATTGCATTAGTTGGTCCTAATGGTTCTGGAAAATCAACTTTAAGTAAACTTATTATTGGTTTATATAAGCCAAGCAGGGGATTAATAACTATAGATAAGAGTAAGTTGAGATTTTATAAAGACAAACGTACTGCTATTTTTCAAGAATATGTCAAGTATAAAATGTCAGTAGAGGATAATATAAAAATATCAGATTTTGATAAGAAGGAAAGTGTGAAATCAAAGATAGATTTATATGCAAAAGATTTAAAAATTGATCTGCACACAAGGCTGGGAAAAGAATTTGGAGATGAAGATTTATCAGGTGGCCAGTGGCAAAGTCTTGCTATAGCAAGAGGCTTTTATAAGGATGCAGGATTAATTATTTTGGATGAACCCACAACCGCAATTGATCCAATCAAAGAGGATAGTTATTATTCACTGTTCCAAAAAGAACTAAAGGACAAAACAGCAATATTGGTTACTCACCATTTAGCAAGTGTAAAAATTGCTGATCGAATTATCTATTTAAAGGATGGAAGAATAAAAGAAGAAGGAAGCTTTGACAAGCTTATGTCGATGAAAGGTGAGTTTTATAAATTATATTCTACTCAAGCAAATAAGTATAAAAAATAAATATTAAATTGAGTATTTGTAAAATAATGGTAAAGAAGAATGGGCTTAATAAGCACTATTTTTGTTAAAATCTTTGGACAAGTAAAAACAAGTATTGATAACAACGGGAAAGAACTTAAGAATGTTCGTATTTTGTCTTCTAAGCTCTTAAAAGCAAAAGAACAAGTAAAGAGTCAATATAAAAATAAAAAGTCCATATTAGGGCAAATAAAAAGCTTTAAAATAGACGAGAAAGCTAAGCTAAATAAGAGAGAATATATTATATATTCAGAGAGATAAATAACATCGGCTCTATGTAAAATCGTGTTGGTAAATAAAAAATAACAAAATAATCTATCATGAGTGAAAAATAACTCCTGATTTTTTTCGTATGACGGGCATGCTCTAATGCTGGGGTGAAATTCCCTAAAGAGCGTAGGTACCAACGAATCCCATAGTGACTTGCAAGTTTTAGATGGTGACATCTAGGAGTGAAGAATGGGTAGCGAAATCGTGGCTTGACGAACAGGAACAGAATATAATACTGATATCATATTAATTAAGTACTCAAACTACTTAAAAATGGTATAATATAACTATGGATAAAGTAATAATTAATAATAAATAGAAGATCAAATAAAAGAACTAGAAAAAGCAAGAAAAAACACAAAATTTTACACAGTCTCTCCTAAATTGTAAAGGGTAAAGGACTAGTCCTGAAAGCTTCGCTTTCACCCTTGACAATTTATCCATATATTTTAATTAATAGCTGAAATCAATTCTAATTTTCTATATTCTTTTGGGCTTAAATAGCCTAATGAACCATGTATTCTATTGTTATTATACCAATATACATATTCAGCTAATTCTAATTTTAATTGATTTAAACTTTCAAAGTTTCTTTGATAGATAAATTCTGTTTTCATTACTTTATTTACCGCTTCAGCTACTGCATTATCATATGGGCTTGTTTTTTTGCTTAATGATCTGTTAATGCCAAAGATATCTAATATATTATCTATTTCCTTATTATCAAATTCTTTGCCTCTATCTGTGTGGAATATTTTT
>JAQYEZ010000049.1 GCA_028723425.1 Peptoniphilaceae bacterium
CCTGAATTTGACAGTTAAAAAGGAAAAAAGCACTCTTAAAGCTTGTAATATAGCCATTAGAGTGCTTGAAATTTTGATTCAAATTTGCGTAATGTTTTTGTTTTAATAAAATATTCTCTTTATTTTTCAGTCAAAATTTGAGTATTGCCAAGTTTCTATATTGTAGTAGTTTTTCTTTTACCATTAGGTAAACTAACATCATCCACAAGATATAATTAGTAGTATTAGTATATTTTGACTAAGAAATTCTCGCTCAACCTCCTGAGTATATATTAATATTATACCACATAACTCAACATTACGTAAAATAAAATTGTAAAATTTGACAAGAAAATATTGGAATATCAATGTCTGTAAAGGATTATTATGTTTTCAACTGTCAAATTCCCGGGTCATCAATTATCTAGGGTCATCAATAACGATGGCTCTTTTTTGGTAAAAATAAAAATTTCCTTGATATTATACGTGCAAATACGTATAATGTAAATTACAAGGAGGATATTTTATGCCGATGAGCTCGAAAGAGATGATTAAACTTTTAGAGAAAAATGGCTTTATATATGTAAAAAGCGGTGATGGCTCTCATAGAAAGTTTAAAAATCCAAAAACTGGTAAGGTAACTCAAGTTCCGTATCATTCTAAAGAGCTTAGCAAAGGCTTAGAAAGAGCGATACTTAAACAAGCGGGACTTATATAGTCCCTCTCCTTGCTAAAAATGGAGGTAAAGTATGTTTGCAGTTTATCCAGCAATATTTTATAAGTTTAAAAATAATGACGGTTATATGGTGTATTTTAAAGATTTAGAAGAAGGTGCTACAGAAGGAAAAAACTTAGAAGATTCATATTTTATGGCAAGCGATTATATAGCTAGCTGGATATATGATGATTATGTAAATAATAAAAAAATACCAACATCTAGTAATTTAAGCGATTTAAATATAAATGATTGTCAATATATATTTGAAGATGAGGTAGATTTATCTAATTCTTTTATAACTTTGGTTGGGGTTGATATGGATGAATATATAAAAAAGAATAGTAAAAAATCTGTAAAGAAAACAGTAACAATACCGTCTTATTTAAACGAGCTAGGAATAAGTAAGGGAATTAATTTTTCTAAATTGTTAACTTATGCTCTTGAAAAAGAGTTAGAGCTAGTATAGACTTATTTGTAAGAGCAATACCAAGGGTCATCAATAACGATGGCTCTTTTTTTCTATAAATTTATATTAGAAAGCAGGGTAAAAAATTATTACATTAGATGAAACTTATTAGACCAATAAAAAAATAGTCATTTTACAAAAGTAAACGTTTATCCTATAGTAAGTAAAGAGAGATTTTTACTAAAAAGGAGGATCTTTATGACAGATTATAGGTTAGAACATGATAGTATAGGAGAAATTAAGGTTGAAAAAAACGCATATTATGGGGCGAATTCTCTTAGAGCCAAGGAAAATTTCCAAATAACAGGCTATAAGACTGACCTTATATTTATCAAGGCTATAGTTGAAATAAAGAAGGCTTGTGCTATAGAAAATGAAAAAGTTGGTCTTATTTCTAAAGAAAAGAGTAAAGCTATAATAGATGCTTGTGATAGGGTTTTAAATGATGAACATATAGAGGATGTTATAGTTGATCCAATCCAAGGAGGAGCTGGAACTTCTTTTAACATGAATGTTAATGAAGTTATAGCAAATATAGCAAATGTGGCTATGGGGGGAGACCTTGGTGTATATGATCATGTTCATCCTAATGATGATGTTAACAAGGGTCAATCTACAAACGATGTCATACCTACAGCTGGTAAGATTGCTTTGATCAAATATTTTAATTTGTTAGCAGAAGAAACAGAAAAATTGATAGAGTCTTTGCAAAGAAAAGAAGCTGAATTTGAAGATGTTATAAAGATGGGCCGTACCCAACTTCAAGATGCAATTCCTATAAGTTTGGGTCAAGAGTTTAAGGCTTATGCTGCAGTTATAAAGAGAGATTTAAAAAGACTTGCTTATGCAGTAGATGTTCTATCCTATGTAAATTTGGGTGGAACAGCTATAGGTACAGGTCTTAACGCAGATGAAAAATATGTAAATGAGATAGTTAAGGTCTTGTCTGAAGTTTCAGGCATAGAGCTTAATCAATGTCCTGATTTGATTGATGGAACTCAAAACTTGGATGGTTTCTTATTTGCATCAAGTATTTTAAAAACTTATGCCGCAAATTTATCAAAAATTTCTAACGATTTAAGGCTTATGTCATCAGGTCCACAAGCAGGTATTGGCGATATTAAGCTTCCTGCAAGACAAGCGGGTTCCTCTATTATGCCAGGTAAGGTTAACCCTGTTATACCTGAGGTCGTAAACCAAGTTGCCTTTTCTGTTATAGGTAATGATGTAACAATTGCTATGGCAGTTGAGGCTGGACAATTAGAGCTTAATGCTTTTGAACCAGTTATTTTCTATAAATTATTTGAATCTTTAAAGACTCTAAAACATGCTATTAGAACTTTGAGAATTAACTGTATTGACGGAATTGTTGCCGATAAGGAAAAATTACAAGAAGAAGTTGAAGCAAATATAGGCTTGGTTACAGCCTTAGCTCCTCATATTGGCTATGAATTATGTTCAAAGATAGCTCATGAGGCTTTGGATACAGGAAAGACAGTTAGACAAATAGTTTTAGAAAAGAAAATTATGACACCTGACCAAGTCAATAGAGTCTTAAATTTAAAAGAAATGACTGTACCAGGAATCATCGATGAAGAACATTTAAGATAAGGAGTAACTTATGGCTAATAAATCAAATGGAAAAAAGATGTCCGCTACAAAAAAAATACTTTATTCCATGCTTATAGGTCTAGTAGTAGGTTTAATTTTGCATTACACCATACCAGATGGAATCGTAAAACAAAAAGTTTTGATTGATGGAGTATTTTACATCTTAGGTCAAGGCTTTGTAAGGCTCTTACAAATGCTAGTTGTACCTTTGGTATTTTTCTCCATTACAACTGGTGTTATGCAAATGAAGGATGTTTCTCAATTTGGTAGGGTTGCAGTTAGAACTTTGATTTTATACTTGATAACTACTGCAGTCGGGGTTATTTTTGCCTTTTTTATGTCATATTTGTTCAAACAAGGTATAGGCATGTCCCTATCAGGAGTTTCAAAACCTGAAATTAATTCTGATCAAGCGCCAAGCTTTATAGAAACAATAGTTAATATTATTCCAAAAAACCCAATCGGCTCTCTTGCTGATGGGGAAATGTTGCAAATAATTTTCTGGGCATTTTTAACTGGTATAGTTTGTGGTAAATTTACTGGTGATTTAAAACCTATTGTCGATATAATTGAAAGCGGAAATAGCTTTATGATGAAAGTTACAGGACTAATTATGAAGATTGCCCCTATAGGAGTATTTGCCCTTATAGCAAGAATCTTTACCGATGTTGGCCTTGGAATAGTAGGCCCACTCCTTAAATTCTTGGGAGCAGTTTTGACAGCTATGGTTCTTTTGATTTTGGTAATATATCTACCTTTGATTATGCTAAGCTCAAAAGCAGGACCAAAACAATTTTTCAAAAAAGTTTTGCCAGTATATACTTTTGCTTTTTCATCAGCAAGTTCAAACGCAACCATACCTTTAACACTTTCTTCATGTGATTCCCTTGGAATTCCTCGTGAAATTTCCTCCTTTACAATTCCACTAGGAGCTACAATCAACATGAATGGGACAGCTATATATCAAGGTCGTGCTGTAATATTTATAGCAAATGCCTTTGGTATCCATCTTACTATGGCAAACTTGGTAACAGTTGTCCTTACAGCAGTCCTATCATCAATAGGCACAGCCGGCGTACCAGGATCTGGCATGATAATGCTTTCTATGGTTCTTACTTCTGTTGGTCTACCAGTTGAAGGGGTATCATTGATTATGAGCGTTGAAAGAATAGTTGATATGTTTAGAACAGCTCTAAATGTAACTGGAGATGTTGTTGCAACCTTTATTTCAGCCAACCAAGAGAATTTGCTTGATAAAGAAAGATACTTGTCTGATGAAGTTGCAAGTATGGAAGGCTTAGAAATATAAATTGGAAAGTGGGATAGATTTTTCTACAAATATTTCAATTCTTATATGATAAAATTAGTAAAGATTTACTTATTAAGCTTTTAAGCTAAAAAATAATGAAAGCAGGAATTTATGTCAGCAACTGATTATGTATATATAAGCGCTATACTAGAGGCTGGGAGCATAACAGATGCTTCAAAAAAACTTTTTATATCTCAATCAGCTCTAAGTCAATATATCAAACGTATTGAAGTAAAGCTTGGAATCGAGATATTTGATAGAAATTTTTCTCCTTTAAGATTAACACAAGCAGGGGATATTTTCTACAGGTCCTTGGCTGATATAGTGGCTATAGAAAAAGAGACCCTCCAACAAATTGAGGATTTAAATAACTTAAAAAGAGGAGAGGTAGTTATAGGATCTACAGACTACCTTTCCTACTCCTTGTTGTCTAAGGTTTTAAAGAAGTTTAATGAAAAATATCCTGGTATAGATATAAGACTTTTGGAAGGAAAAACGTCAGATATAAACCAAGCGGCACTTGAAGGAAAATGTGATTTTTCTTTATCCTACAAGGCTGATCAAAAACCAGAACTTACCAATATTTGGCTATACCAAGAAGAAGTATATATAGCGCTTCCAATTGATAACAAGGCTGTAAAAGAGCTAAATATTACCTATCCGCAAAAAGAAATACCTACTATAGCTGCCAAATATTTAAAGGGTAATAATATAATAGGCATGAAAAAAGGTCAAAACCTAAGGTCAATTTATAACCAACTAAATAGGTTTACCGATAATAGCTTAAAGACAATCATCGAAACAGATTATATGAGTCTAGCTATGAAATTTGTTTCAGAAGGAGTAGGAATTGCTTTGGTACCATCTGGTATGGCTATGGAAAATAGGTTGGAATGTATTTTTGTAAAGACCAAACCAGCTCTTAATAGTAGAACTATAATGATTCATTACAATTCAACCAGGAAGTTAAAAAAACCAGCAGAAATTCTAATGAAAATGTTGGAGGAATATGTAAGAGAGAATTTTTATAAGAGGGAGAAAGATGAATTATAGACAAGAAAAAGATTCTATTGGACTAGTAAATGTCCCAGAAAATGCCATGTGGGGAGCACAAACTCAAAGATCTTTGGAAAATTTTCCGCAAGATGTAGACCTTATGCCTCATTCACAAATAATGGCTTTGATAATGATAAAAAAAGCCTGTGCTAGAGTAAATGAAAGTCTTGGAAAACTTGATAATAAAAGAAAAGATTTAATTGTTAAAGCCTGTGATGATATTTTAGGGGGAAACTATGATAAGGAATTTCCGCTTACAGTCTGGCAAACGGGATCTGGCACTCAAACTAATATGAATGCCAATGAAGTTATTAGCCATCTTGCAAACAAGTCTTGCGGAGAAAATTTAATCCATCCAAACGATCATGTAAATATGGGTCAATCATCAAATGATACTTTCCCAACAGCTATGCATATTAGTACAGTCTTAAATTTAAATGAAAAATTGTATGAGCCTATTGAAAAAATGATAGGCCAGCTAAAAGTCCTAGAAGAAGAAAATAAAGACATCATAAAAACAGGAAGAACCCACTTGCAAGATGCGACTCCCTTAAAACTTGGTCAAGAAATATCAGCTTGGAGGGCTATGGTAGAGAGAGATTATTCCATGATAAAAGAGGCTGAAAAATCTCTTCATAAATTAGCCATAGGAGCAACAGCCGTAGGAAGCGGAATAAATACCCCAAAAGGTTTTGGAGATCTTGTAGCAAAAGAGTTAGCAAAGCTAACAGGATATACTTTTACTTCAGATGAAAACAAATTTTTCCAACTAACTTCAAAATCAAGCCTTGTTTTTGCCCACTCTGCAATAAAAACCTTGGCAAGTGACTTGTATAAGATAGGATCAGATATTAGATTTTTATCTTGCGGACCTAGATGTGGTATTGGAGAACTAATTATACCGGCAAACGAACCTGGTTCATCTATTATGCCAGGCAAGGTAAATCCAACTCAAGTAGAATCTTTGACTATGGTTTGTATCCAAGTTATAGCCAATGACCTTGCCGTATCCATGGCCAATACCCAAGGCCAAATGCAATTAAATGTATATATGCCTTTGATTATCTATAATATGGATCAGTCAATCAACCTTCTATCCAAATCTATAACTTGCTTTACAGAAAAACTTTTAAAAGGACTTGTTGCCAACAAAAAGAAAATAGCAGATAATTTAAATAAGTCTTTAATGCTAGTTACAAGCCTTTCACCTCATATAGGCTATGACAAGGCCTCAGAAATAGCAAAGAATGCTTATAATAAAAATTTGACTTTAAAAGAATCAACCTTAGAATTGGGCTATCTAACAGAAGAAGAATTTGACAAATATATGAAACTAGAGCAAATGGTATAGGAGAAGAAAATGAAAGATATAAATGAAGAAGCACTAAAATTACATGAACAATTACAAGGAAAAATTTCTACAGAGCTAAAAACTCCTCTCAGAAACAAGGAGGATTTATCTTTGGTTTACTCTCCAGGAGTTGCAGAGCCTTGCAGAAAAATTGCAGAAAATGTAAATGATGTCTATAAATATACAGGAAAGGCCAACACCATAGCAGTAATTTCAAACGGAACGGCAGTTTTGGGTCTGGGCGATATTGGCCCTGAAGCAGCCCTACCAGTAATGGAAGGAAAATGTTGTTTATTTAAACAATTTGGTGGAGTAAATGCAATTCCTTTGGTAATAAGAAGTAAGGATGTAGAAGAGATAATAAACTTTGTAAAATTAGTTTCTCCTGGTTTGGGTGGAATTAATCTTGAAGATATAAAAGCTCCCGAATGTATAGAAATTGAAAGAAGACTAAAAGAAGAATTAGATATACCAGTCTTTCATGATGACCAACACGGCACAGCCATAGTTACCATAGCTGCCCTTATTAACTCTTTAAAATTAGTAGATAAAAAATTTGAAGATTGTAACGTTGTAATCTCTGGAGCAGGAGCAGCTGGATCTTCTATAATTCGTATGCTTTTGGATCTTGGAGTAAATAATATTTACGCTTTTAACTCAAAAGGACTTATAAACAAAGCTCACAAGGATGAGTATACTAACAAACTCTACAAGGAACTTGCAGAAATAACAAATAAGGATAAAGAAGATTTATCTTTGGAAGATGCTATGAAGAAAGCTGACATCTTTATAGGAGTATCTGTTGCCAATAAGATTAACAAAGAAATGGTAAGATCAATGAGAAAAGACCCGATCATTCTTGCTATGGCAAATCCAAATCCAGAAATTCCATACGATGATGCCAAAGAAGCTGGAGCAAGAATAGTAGGTACAGGTAGATCTGACTATCCAAATCAAGTAAACAACGTACTTGCCTTTCCTGGACTATTCAAAGGAGCTCTTGAAGTTCATTCAAAGAAAATTTCAGAATCAATGAAAATTGCGGCAGCAAGGGGTATAGCATCCCTAATTTCTGATGATCAATTAAAAGAAGACTATGTAATACCATCACCATTTGATGAAAGAGTTGCAGATGTTGTTGCAAAAGCTGTAGCAGACCAAGCAATAAAAGAAGGTTTAACTAGAGATTAAAAACTTTGCTACCCTCTTTACTTAAAATATAAGTAGAGAGGGTAAATTTAGTTATAAATACTCCTCTAAGCTAAGTAAAGCTAAATTGGGTACAAATATATCGATAATACTAATTAGTATAGGAGATGCCATGTATTTTGAAGATTATTATGTAGGTCAAGTTTTTGATGATATAGAGCCTATGGTCTACACCAAAGAAGAACTTATAAGGGCAGGCAAAAATTGGGATCCAAGAGATATCCATATTTACGAAAAAAATCCATATTATGATACCATAATTTCACCAGGCTTTTATTCTCTTATGACCTGCTGGGGTCAATGGGTAAAAACAGGCATAGATAGGGATGGTATAATTGCAGGCTTTGGTATTAGGGAGGCACTTTGGAAAAAACCAATCTATGCAGATACTAAATACAAGATAAAAATTGAAATTGTAGGAAAACAAGTAAGAAAAGAAGGTAGAAATGGTCTTGTTGCCTATAAGATGACAGTTACAGATCCTAGCGGAGAAGTTTGCTTGGAATGTACGCCTTTGGCCCTAGTGAGATTTAAAAATTCAAAATAAAGTTTAAAAGTAAGGCTCGCCCCAAAGACCCTATGACCTAACTTTGTAATAAGCTAATATTATTTTAAGCGGAATTTCTCCTCTTATATAGAAGGTACATTCCGCTTAATTTTTATCCATTTTTTAGGTTGACTCTAAGAAATAGCCTCTTTATTTTCTGCTTCTTGGCCAAATCCTTGTAAAATTTGCCAAGATCATTTTTGGCTTAAAAGTAAATTTTTAACTTGCAAGTCTAATATTTTTTATTCTTTCCTCCTTTGTAAAAATTGCATCTAAAAGATTAAAATATGATTCATAAGACTTGCTATCATTTAAACTCATAAGCTCAAAAGTAGTATCATACCAATCGACAAGGACATCTTTTGACTCAAAACCAAGGCTTTGGTAAAAAGATTTTCTCTTTATTCTTTGGTGGTTGTTGGCGCTTTTTTGGTCTATAGGTTCTATTTCAATTAAAAGTGGATTGCCATCATCAAGCTTTTTTAGGGCCTTTGATCCAATGGATTTACCCCTTAGGTCTTTTTTTATAGCAAAATAATCTATAAGTCTTGCGTTTTTATGTTTTAAGAGGATAAAAAAGCCAGCAAAATCACCCTGGTATAAAATTGAAAGAATTTGGCATTTCTTTTTTTCTAGCAAATCTTTGATTTGACCCAAAGGTCTTCTTTCAATTTTTGGGAAAGCTTGGAGGTATAAATTTTTTATTTCTTCTGAATATTTTTTATAATTATTATCAAACAATATACTCATATTATATATAATACCACTTTACAAGTTGTATTCAAATTTTGTATAATAGCCTTATGTTTATAATTATTATTAACTTTAGATATTTATTACCATTTATCAATCATATGGAGGATTAATATGGATATTTTTGTTATAGGCTTTGCCTTATTTGCTATGTTTTTTGGGGCAGGCAATTTAATTTTTCCCCCAACCTTAGGCCATGATTATGGATCGATGTGGCTAGTTTCAGGTCTTTGCTTTTCTTTTATGGCTGTAGGCTTAACTATAGTTTCCTTAATTAGCCTTGCAAAGAAAGGCGGAGATATGGTTAAATTTGCATCTATAGCAGGAAAAAGCTTGGGAAATATTATAATTTTAGTAGTTTTATCTTGTATAGGTCCCTTAAATGCCATGCCAAGGACATCCGCAACAACTATGGAGATTTTAAAGGCTATAGGCTTTAAGATAAATCCACTTATTTTTTCAACTATTTTTTTTGGCTTTGTGGTATTTTTTGCCCTTAGAGAAAATTCTGTGGTAGATATGATTGGAAAATTTATGACGCCGATCCTACTTTTATCTTTGGCAAGCTTATTTTTTGTTGGTCTTATTAGACCAATCGGGCCAATTGCCCAAAGCCAGATAAAAATTAGCCAAGTTGTGGGAAAGTCTATGATTGAAGGCTATAACACTATGGATTCCCTAGCAACCCTTGCCTTTACCATAGTTATAATAAAAAGTTTAAGGGCCAAGGGCTACAAGGAAAATCTTATAAAAAAAACTATCCAAGCATCCCTTATAGCAATAGTATTTTTAACCCTTGTCTACATAGGGCTCGCTTATCTTGGAGCAAGTACTTCAACTGTTATAAAAGAAAAAATATCAAGAGTAGACCTACTAATATTTATAGCGGATAATTTGCTAGGCTTTGCTGGAAAACTAATAATTGGTCTATCTATGATGATGGCCTGCTTTACAACAGCCACAGGCCTTGCAACTTCTATAGCCGAAATGTTTTCAACTTTTACCAACAAGAAGATTTCCTATAAGACTTCTCTTATTTTTTGCTCCATCTTATCTGTCATAATTTCAGTTTTTGGTGTAGAAAATATAGTAAAGCTCGCAGTGCCGCTTTTGGTATTTATTTATCCGCTCTTTATTCTTTTGGTTGTCTTTAATTTCTTTGACAAGGCTCTAGATCCCTTGGTTATAAAGGCATCTTTTATAATAGTAGCCATAATATCATTACTAAATGGAATCACGAATATGGTAAATACGGTTGGTCAAGTGTTCCACATAAATATGGGCATTTTTCAAAAACTTGCAGCTTCTATAGCTATAGTCTTATCAAAAATTCCTTTGGATAAGTTAGGCTTTCCTTGGCTAGTGCCTTTTGGGCTTGGGTTTTTATTTAGCTTAGCCTATAGCAAACTTATAAAAAAATATTAGCAAAAATCAATATAAAAGTACTTTACATATGTTAAACTCCCTGTAAAAAAGATAGATTTAAAGAAAACTGTCTTAAAATGTGTGGTATAATTCTAATAAAGAAGTTAGAAAGTGCTCTAAATTATAGGCTTTTTAATTATTTTGCGAGTTTATTAAAAAAGAAAGGAAAGAATTATGTTTTATAAAGCCGACTATATAATTTTGGAAGATAATGTCCTAGAAAATTATTTTATGGAAGTAGAAAATGGAAAAATAAAAAGTTTTTCAAAAAAAGAAGTAAAAGATTTTGAATATATAGAAGGAATAGTAGCTCCTGGTTTGGTAGATACTCATATTCATGGCTATAAAAATAAAGATATAATGGATGCAGAAAAGGGAGCTTTGAATGTAATATCTGAGGGTCTACTTGAATGTGGAGTAACAAGCTTTTTGCCAACGACCCTTACAGACACAAAAGAAAACTTAAATAAGGCTGTAAAAGTTGTAGGAGAAGAATACCAAGCTGTAAAAGGAGCCAAAGTCAGAGGAATTTTCCTAGAAGGACCATTTTTTACAGAAAAATATAAGGGCGCTCAAAATGAAGCCTATATGTCCGATCCTGATATAGAAAGCCTAAAGGAATGGAAAAAACTTTCTAAGGGCTTGGTAAATAAAATTGCTATAGCTCCAGAAAGAGAAGGAGCAAGTGACTTTATAAAAGCTTGCAATGCTATGGGAGTCTATGTAGCCCTTGGACATTCAGACGCAAGCTATGACCAAGCTCTAGCTGCAATAGATGCTGGGGCCAATATCTTTGTTCACACTTACAACGGCATGAGTCCTCTTCATCACAGAAATCCTGGTATGGTAGGAGCTGCAATGAATACAGATAGCATATCTGAACTAATTTGCGATGGTCACCATGTTAACCCTGCTGCTGCAGAAATTCTTATGAATGTAAAAGGTCGTGACCATATAGCCTTAATCACAGATTGTATGATGGCAGGCGGTATGCCAGATGGGGACTATATGCTTGGAGAATTTCCTGTAAAAGTTGAAGGTGGTACTGCTAGATTAAAAGAAGGTGGATCATTAGCAGGTTCGATTTTAAAGCTAAAAGAAGCAGTAAAAAATGTATGTGATTGGGATATAGCATCAATCTTTGAAGCTGTACAAATGGCATCTTTAGTTCCAGCCAAATCTGTGGGCATAGATGATGTATGCGGAAAACTAAAAGTAGGCTATGATGCAGATTTTGTAGTCTTTGATTATGATATGAATCTACTAAGAACCTACTTAAATGGAGAAAGAAGATTTTAAAAAAATAGAAAAAAGATTCCAGGTCTACACAAGGTTCTGGAATCTTTTTTTATAAAAGTTTTGTAAAAATTTCTATATCTGACACTGATCTATCATCTATGGCAGAATCAGAAATGACAGCATGAACTTCATCCAAGTTATAAAAAGAAAAGAAGTCCTCTCTGCCGACCTTGGTGTGGTCCGCTACTATATATCTTATTTGGGCATTATCCAAGGCGATTTTTTGAATTTCTCCCTCATCTTCGCTATAGGTAAAGACCTTATCACTGCTAATACCATTTACTCCAATAAAGGCTCTCTTAAATCTTAATTTTCTTACTGTGCCTGTAGCAAAAGATCCTACAAAAGCTCCAGTATTAGACCTAAAAGATCCACCCACAAGAATTAAATTCCTATAATTAATATTATTAAGTCTGTTAAAAAGGTAGAGAGAATTTGTAACTATCTTGCAGTTTTTCTCTCCTATAAATTCGCTTACAAGCTCTATGGTAGACCCGGGGCCAAGAAAAATAGTTTCGTTATCTTCAATAGTTTCGGAGATTTTTTTGGCTATCTCTTTTTTCTCTTCTATATTTCTTTTAATTTTTTCATTGTGAGAAAACTCCTTGGTTGGCAAAAGGTCTATGCTTTTTGCCCCACCGTGAATTCTCTTTAAAATACCCTTATCTTCTAGTTCTTTAAGGTCACGTCTTATGGTCATTTCTGTAACTCCAAGCTTATCTTTGATATCTGAAACTTGGATTATATTATTCTTTTTAAGTTCATCTATGATAAAAAAATGCCTTTCTTCTTTTAGCATAATCACTCCTATCTTGATATTTCTTGTTCACTTTATCTTGGCTATATGTTTGTTTATGTATTATCTTAGATAAAATTATATAATATTATCGATTGCCTGACAAGAATAAGTAAAAAAAATCAATAAAAGGCTTGACAAAGTATAAAAAACGATCTATTATTAACATAATAGATAATAAACGAACAATTTAAAACAAAAATACAGGAGGGTAAATGAAAAATATCTATATATCTTCTGACAAAGAAGCGGTAGAATTCAAAAATTTTCTAATTGACGAAATAGAAAAATTAGGTTTTGCCTACCAAGACTTGACCCAAGAAGACTTTGACTTTGTTGATAGTTCAAATGCAGTTTGCGAGAGTCTATTAAAAGATGAAGATCCTAAATCTATAGGAATTGTTCTTGATAGGTACGGGGCAGGCTCTTACATTGCATGCAATAAGCACAAAGGCATAGTTGCAGCAAATGTATCCGATGAAAGATCTGCTCTTATGACCAAAAGGCACAATGGGGCAAGAATCCTTGTTATGGGCAGCGGAATTATAGGTCATGATTTAGCAAGAACTTGTTTAAATAACTTTTTAACCTATGAATATGATGGTGGCCGCCACCAAATTCGTATCGATATGCTTAATAAGATGATGTAGGAGGTAAGATGAAGATAGCTTTAGGTTGTGACCATATAGTCACAGATTACAAAATGCAAATTTCAGACCACTTAAAAGAAAAGGGTCACCAAGTTATAGACGTTGGAACTTACGATCATACCAGAACTCACTATCCAATTTTCGGTAAAAAGGTAGGAGAGTTAGTAGCACAAAAAGATGCAGATCTAGGAGTAGTTCTTTGCGGAACAGGAGTTGGTATTAGCGTTTCTGTAAACAAATCATTTGGTACAAGATGTGCCTTGGTTAGAGATACCACTACAGCCAAATATGCAAAGGAAAAATTAAATGCCAATGTTATTGCTATAGGTGGAGTTATAGTTGGTAGGGATCTTGGTTTTGAGATAATTGATACCTTTTTAGAAGCTAAATATCAAAAAAGCGAAGAAAACGATAAGCTTATTGAAAAAATAATGGCTATAGAAGAAAATTACCAAGATAAACAAACAGGCGATGACCATTTCTTTGATGAATTCTTAGAAAAATGGGACAA
>JAQYEZ010000050.1 GCA_028723425.1 Peptoniphilaceae bacterium
TAGCTTGTATTCTGTCTATAGAAGACACAAGTCGGATGTTAAACAAACCGTTGCCAATGTTTTAAAAGAAGCCTATAACAAGTTTAAGGATGACACTTTAACTATTAATGTAACAGGATCAGGCGGTATGTTTGTTGAAGAATATTTGGGTATCAATTTTGTCCAAGAAGTTATAGCAGAAACAAGAGCTATAAAAGAGTTTCGCAAAGATACAGATGTTGTTATAGAACTAGGTGGGGAAGATTCAAAGATTACCTACCTACAAGGCTCTGTGGAGCAAAGGATGAATTCTATCTGCGCAGGCGGTACCGGAGCTTTTATAGATCAAATGGCGGCCCTTTTGGATACAGATGCTTCTGGCTTAAATGAGCTTGCCAAAAACTACAAAAAGATTTATCCTATAGCATCTCGTTGTGGAGTTTTTGCCAAAACTGATATTCAAGCTTTGATGAATCAAGGAGCTTCTAGGGAAGATATAGCTATTTCAGTTTTCCAATCAGTAGTAAATCAAACCATATCAAACCTAGCTTGTGGAAGGCCGATTAAAGGTAATGTTACCTTTCTTGGTGGACCGCTTCATTTTTTGTCATCTTTAAGAGAAAGATTTGAAGAAAGCTTGGGTCAAGATGAAAACACCTTTTACATACCAGATGATGCCCAATTATATGTTGCCAAGGGTGCAGCCATACTTTCTTCCGAAAATTCAGAACCTATAAGCTATAAGGCTCTTATAGATGAGTTGGAAAAGGATAAGAAAATTGACATGGAAATGACAAAAAAGATGGAAGTACTTTTTGACTCAGAAGAAGAATACCAACAATTTAAACAAGATCATAAGACCAAGCAAGTAAAACATAGGGATTTGGAAAGCTATGAGGGAGATATTTACTGCGGTATAGATGCAGGATCTACTACTTCAAAGATGATTTTGTTAAGTGAAGATAATGAAATCCTCTTTTCAGATTATAGGATGAACCTTGGTAGGCCACTAGAAGTAGTTATTTCTATGCTAAAAAAAGCTTATGCAAAAATGAATCCAAAAGCCAATATTGTTTCTTCAGGTATATGTGGCTATGGAGAGGATTTTATAAAAAATGCTTTACATATAGATAACGGAGAAGTTGAAACCATAGCTCATTATAATGCAGCCAAATTTTTTGATCCTGATGTAGATTTTATCTTAGATATAGGTGGTCAAGACATGAAAGCCATGCATATAAGGGATGGGGTAATAGATTCTATACAATTAAACGAGGCTTGTTCTTCTGGTTGTGGATCTTTCTTGTCAACATTTTCTCGTTCAGTAGGCATGGATGTAGAAGAATTCCAAAAAAATGCTCTATTTTCAAAACAACCGGCAGACTTGGGCTCAAGGTGCACAGTTTTTATGAACTCTAAGGTAAAACAAGCTCAAAAGGAAGGCTCAGATTTAGCAGATATTGCAGCGGGTCTTTGCTATTCTGTTATCAAAAATGCCATCCAAAAAGTAATTAAAGTTAGAGATCCAAAATCACTTGGGGAAAATATAGTAGTTCAAGGAGGAACTTTCTATGGTGATGCTATCCTTCGTGCTTTTGAAAAAATAACACAAAGAGAAGTAACTAGACCAGAAATTGCAGGTCTTATGGGAGCTATGGGTATGGCACTTATAGCAAAGGAAAGATCGACAGGATCATCATCTATTTTAAGTCTTGATCAACTTGAAAGCTTTACCTACAAGCAAACTAATGCTAGATGTGGACTTTGTACTAACAATTGTGCCCTAATAATAAATCATTTTTCTGATGGCAAAAGATTTATAACCGGCAACAGATGTGAAAGAGGGGCAGGGGTCAAGCTTGAAAATACACTTTCAGATATGAATATGTATAAGTATAAGCTAAAACTTTTGTTTGATAGAAAAACTCTTGGAGATAAAAATATTATGGGAAAAATTGGTATTCCAAGAGTTCTAAATATCTATGAAGACTATCCATTTTGGCATAAGTTCTTTACAAGTTTAGGCTTTGATGTAATCTTGTCTGATGAATCAAACAGAGAAATATATGAAAAAGGAATTTCATCGATTTCTTCAGAAACGGCTTGTTATCCCGCAAAGATTACTCACGGTCATATAGAAAATTTGGTAGAAAAAGATGTTGATATAATATTTTATCCGGCAGTTTTTTATGAATTTAAACAATTTGACAAGGCCCAAAACCACATGAATTGTCCGGTTGTTTCTGGCTATCCAGATGTAATTAATAATAATGTGGAATCTTTATCAAAAACTAAGTTTATGTATCCATACCTTTCTTTTGAAAGTGAAAAAATAATAGCAAATAGATTGGTAGAAATATTTGATGGCTATGAACATCAAGGCCATATTTTAGACAAAAAAAAGATAAAAAATGCAGCACATGTAGCATGGCTTAGCCAAGAAGCTTACCATAAAGCTATCAAAAATAAGGGCAAGCAAATACTAGACTATGTTGAAAAAAATCAAACCAATGCCATAGTTTTGGCAGGTCGCCCTTACCATATAGACCCAGAAATCAACCATGGTATACCAGAACTCATAGAAGGGATGAGATTGCCTGTTCTTTCTGAAGATGCTATAGCCTACAACATAAAAGATTTAGACTATAAGACAAGGGTCCTTGACCAATGGTCTTACCATGCTAGACTATACAGAGCCAGCCAATTTGTTAGTCAGAACAAGAACTTGCAACTAATCCAACTTAATTCATTCGGTTGTGGCCTTGATGCTGTAACAACTGATCAAGTCCAAGATATCTTGGAAGCAAATGGCAAAATTTACACCCTACTAAAGATAGATGAGGTTTCAAATCTTGGCGCTATCAAAATAAGAATTAGATCTTTACTTCAAGCTCTTGACCAAAAGAAAAGAGAAGGCAAAGAACTTGAAAAAAGGCCTGAACTTCTAAATTATGAAAAAGTAGAATTTACCAAAAAAATGAGAGAGGATAAGTACACAATTCTTGCTCCACAAATGGCTAGAGAACACTTTATGATTTTGGAAAAACTCTTCCAAGATGCAGGCTATAATGTAGAGTTTTTGCAAACTGTTGATAATAAAGTAATAGACCAAGGTCTAAAATATGTAAACAACGATTCCTGCTATCCTTCAATTACAGTTGTTGGACAATTTATGGAAGCGGTAAATTCTGGCAGATATGATACAAATAAGTTGGCACTTTTGATGACCCAAACAGGGGGAGCTTGTCGTGCATCAAACTATGTAGGCTATATAAGAAAAGCCCTAAAGGATGCAGGCTATGCTAATATTCCAGTAATTTCTTTATCAGCTCAAGGCATAGAAAGTCATGAAGGCTTTGATATAGTAAAGCCATCATCCTTGCCACTTTTGGTAAATGGATTTAGGGCAATACTATTGGGAGATTTGATAAATAGGCTAGCAAATGCTACTAGACCTTATGAAATAGAAAAAGGTTCAACCAATAGACTAAAAGAGTCTTGGGTAGAAAAATGCAGAGAAGAAATTACAGCTATAAACTCCAAAAGATACAAACAAATTATCAAAGAAATAGTCGATGATTTTGACAAATTTCCAGTAAAAGATATCAAACTTCCAAAGGCAGGTATAGTTGGAGAAATATTGGTAAAATACTTGGCAGAAGCCAACAACCACCTCCAAGATACCTTGGAAGCAGAAGGGGCAGAGGTAATAATTCCTGACCTTACAGACTTTTTCATGTATTGTTTTGCAAACTCAGAAATAAAGGCTGATATTTACGGCAAATCAAAGCTTGCAGCCTTTTTTGGCAAAAATGCTATAAAGACTATAGAACACTACAGAAAACCAATAAGAGAAGCCTTGAAAGAATCAAAAAGATTCGAAGAGCCTGTTTATATTTATGATGTTATGGATTATGCAAAAGAAGTTACATCTATTGGTAACCAAGCAGGAGAAGGTTGGCTACTGGCAGGAGAAATGATTGAACTAATAAAGGCTGACGCACCAAATATTGTATGCATCCAACCTTTTGGCTGTCTTCCAAACCATATTACAGGCAAGGGCGTTATGAAAAAAATCAGAGAAAAATATAGCAATGCCAATATTGTAGCTATTGACTATGACCCAGGCGCATCTGAAGTTAACCAAATTAACAGGGTAAAACTTATGATGACTCAAGCAAGAGATGCTATGAAAGAAAAAGTAAGATAAAATATAGTTATGTTTAAGGCAAAATCTTATGTAAAATCTTATATACTTTACCATAAGACTAATTTAGGGTACAATTAAATATGTTAGAAAGCGATTAATCGCGATATATTTAAGGAGGATTTTATGAAAGAAATTAGCACAGAAAAAGCACCAGCAGCAGTAGGTCCATATATACAAGGAGCAATCACAAATAATAACCTTGTTTTCACATCTGGACAAATTCCACTAGTTCCTGAAACAGGAGAATTAGTAACAGATATAAAAGAAGCTACTCTTCAAAGTTTGAACAATGTTAAAGCTATTTTGGAAGAAGCAGGCTCTTCTATAGAAAAAGTTATAAAAGTTAACGTATTTGTTTCAGATATGGCAAACTTTGGAAAAGTTAATGAAGTATATGAAGAATTCTTTGGAGATAGTAAACCAGCTAGATCTTGTGTTGAAGTTAAACTTCCAAAAGATGCTGTAATAGAAATTGAAGCAATAGCTGAATTATAAAATCCTAAAAAATAAGGGAGGACTTGCATGAAAGCAGGTTCCCCTTTATTTTGATAGGAATTTTTAGTTTTTTTAAAAAATTTATTGATTTTTTTGTTTAGATATACTTATTTAATGAAATCTTTATTATTTAATGGTATAATAGATACCTATAATAAAGAGATAACTAATAATTTACTATCTTAAAAAGAACTTTTTTCCTTTTTAGGGGTATTGATTTTTATAGAAATTTTTTGGATAAATTTTATTGGTTATCAAAAAAAGAAGGAGGACTAAAATATGTCACAATTTTTGCCAATAATAGTAAGTATTATTGCAATTATTTTCATGGTTTATCAAATAAGCCGCAATATCTTACCTCTATCTGAAGGGGATGAGAGAATGAAAACCATAGCTGGACATATAAGACTTGGTTCAATGACATTTATCAAACGTGAATACACAAATATTGCTATTTTCGTTGTTGTCGTTGCTATTCTTATGGCTATTTTTATCGATGTACAAACTATGGTATCCTACATCATTGGTTCATTATTTTCAATGACTGCAGGTTATATTGGAATGAGAGTTTCTACAGCTTCTAACTCTAGATGCGCTAACCAAGCCAACGAAAATGGTATGGGCTCTGCCTTAAAGGTAGCTTTCTCTGGTGGTTCTGTAATGGGTATGGCTGTAACAGGCTTTGGATTTTTAGGAATAGGTCTTACTTACCTAATTTTCAAAAATCCAGTATATGTTATGGGCTATTCTTTTGGAGCTTCATCTGTAGCTTTATTTGCAAGAGTAGGTGGTGGTATTTACACCAAGGCAGCAGACGTTGGAGCTGATCTTGTAGGTAAGGTAGAGGCAGGCATACCAGAAGATGATCCAAGAAATCCTGCCGTTATAGCTGATAATGTAGGCGATAATGTAGGAGATGTTGCTGGTATGGGTGCTGATTTATTTGAATCATATTGTGGTGCTATTATCTCTGCTATGGTTTTAGGATCAGTTATGTATGATAAGGCGGGAATAATGTTCCCACTTATGCTTTCAGCTATCGGTATACTTGCATCTATTGCTTCTGCTTTTATTTTCTTAAGCAAAAACCACAAGAGACCACAAAATGCTCTTATGACTACAATTTACCTTTCAGGTGCAATTGTAATAGTATCATCTTTGATCTTATCATTTATTTACTTTAAAGGATTTGCAGCAGCTGTTTCTATTATAGTTGGTATCATAGTAGGAATCTTGATTGGTTTCTTCTCAGAAATTTATACTTCAGACCACTATAAACATGTTAAAAATATTGCCAAAGAATCAAACACAGGCGCAGCTACAAATATTATAGCTGGTCTTTCAACTGGTATGCTTTCAACAGTATTTCCTATGATTTTCATATCAGTTGCTATACTTATAGCTTATAAGGTAATGGGCATGTATGGTATTGCTTTATCAGCTGTTGGTATGCTTTCTATTACGGGAACTACAGTAACAGTTGATGCCTATGGTCCAATAACAGACAATGCTGGTGGTATTGCAGAAATGAGTGGACTTCCTGAAGGAGTTAGAGATATTACAGATGAACTTGACTCTGTAGGTAATACTACAGCAGCCATTGGTAAGGGATTTGCAATTGGATCTGCAGCTTTAACAGCTCTTTCACTATTTGTAACCTATGCAGATACTATTAAACTTGATTCTATTTCTATCTTGGACTCTAAGGTAGTTGCAGGTTTGTTCGTTGGTGGTATGTTAACCTTCTTATTCTCAGCTTTGACTATGGAATCAGTTGGTAAGGCAGCTACAGAAATGATTGAAGAAGTAAGAAGACAATTCAAAGCTAACCCAGGTATACTTGAGGGAACTTCAGATCCTGATTATGCTTCATGTATAGATATTTCTACCAAGGCTTCTTTAAAAGAAATGATAGTTCCAGGACTTTTGGCTATAATTGTTCCTATAGGAGTTGGAAAAATCTTTGGACCAGAAATGCTTGGTGGTTTACTAGCAGGTTCCCTTGTAACAGGAGTACTAATGGCAATCTTTATGTCAAACTCTGGTGGAGCTTGGGATAATGCTAAAAAATACATCGAATCATGTCATGAGGGTGGAAAAGGATCAGATTCTCACAAGGCAGCAGTTGTTGGAGATACTGTAGGTGATCCATTCAAGGATACATCAGGACCATCTCTAAACATCTTGATCAAGCTTATGACAGTAGTTTCTGTTGTTTGTGCAGGTCTATTCATTTAATAATTAACATTAAGCTCAGGGCAACTTGGGCTTTTTTATTTGGGAAAGTGATATATATGCAAGAAAATAGTAAAGAATATTTAGGAAAAGAAGATATAAATAAGTTATTTTGGAAACTATCTTTGCCAGCAATTATAGCCCAACTGATAAATATGCTCTATAACATAGTTGACAGGATTTATATAGGTCATATATCAGATCATGGGTCTCTTGCTTTGACAGGAGTAGGAGTATGCATGCCAATAATAGTAGTAGTATCAGCCTTTGCTGCCTTTGCGGCAACAGGAGGTGCTCCGAGGGCGTCAATATTTATGGGTAAGGGTAAGAAGGATACTTCAGAAAAAATACTTGGAGGAGCCTTTAGCATGCAAGTTATAATCTCTATAGTGCTTACTCTAATTTTACTTATCTTTGGTAAAAGTTTTTTGCTATCTTTCGGTGCAAGTAAAAATACAATAAACTATGCCCTAGAATATTTAAACATTTATTCTTTGGGAACAATATTTGTAGAACTAACTTTATCCATGAATGCCTTTATCACCGCCCAAGGTGATGCAAAAACGGCCATGTATACGGTTTTGATTGGGGCTTTGATAAATATAGTACTTGATCCAATTCTAATCTTTATGTTTAAAATGGGAGTTAGAGGAGCGGCCTTGGCAACAATAATTTCCCAAGCTATATCATGTGTTTGGGTAGTAAAATTTTTGACAAGTGAAAAATCATATATGAAATTAAAAAAAGAAAACTTATTTGTCTCATTTAACAAATACATTCTTCCTTCTATATTGCTTGGACTTGCAACATTTATTATGCAATCATCAGAAGCTATATTAGGGATTGTATTTAATTCATCCTTGCTAAAATATGGGGGAGATATAGCAGTCGGAGCCATGGCTATACTTACTAGTGTAACTATGTTTGTTCTTCTTCCTTTACAAGGCATGGGTCAAGGAGCCCAACCAATTACATCCTACAACTTTGGAGCAGGCAAGGTAGATAGGGTCAGGGGATCATTTAAAGTCTTGATAAAATATTCTTTAACCTATTCTACTATAATGTGGTTAATTATTATGATTTTCCCACAAGTCTTTGCTAGAATATTTACACCAGATAAAAATCTAGTAGCTTTTACCTCCTGGGCCATAAGAATTTATGGAGCAGGTATATTTGTAATGGGAATCCAACTTGCTTGTCAGATGAGTTTTGTTGCTATAGGATCGGCAAAAGTATCTATAGCTGTAGCTGTACTTAGAAAATTTGTCTTGCTTATTCCCTTAATTTATATTTTGCCTAATTTTTTGGCAAACAAAGTATTTGCTGTTTACTTGGCAGAACCTGTGGCCGACTTTACAGCAGTAATTTGTACAATGATATTATTTAAGATCTATTTTGCTAAAGCTTTAATAGAAAAGGTAAGTGTGTAAAAGAAATTATAATAATGTTGACAAATATAAAAAATCACTATATAATATTAGCAATGAAACGAGTAACAGTATTTTAAAGGCTTTGAAGAGAAGAGTATCTGCCTAGAGCTTAATAGCGAGTCCAGTTGGTGGGAGTGGATATGTAAAGGGTAAGAGAAGAGAACCTTAGAGCCTATAGGTCGATAAAAGGAGACTTATACGGGAACTCCCGTTACAGAGTCAGAGTATGTAAGTACTTGATAAGGTCTATTTTGTGAAAAATAGATGAATTTGGGTGGCAACACGAGCTTTCGTCCCTTACGGATGAGGCTCTTTTTTATTAGCTTTTTCTTTGTTTATAGCACTTACAATTTTAAACAGGATAGCCCAAATTGACCAAAATACGTCCCTACCCCAGCTATTCGTTTTATTAAAAAAAGGCCTGTAGCAGCAGACCTTAAAGCTAAAAGAATTTTCACTTATCTCGTTTTTTGCATTGTTAGAAGATGAGTGAAAAGCTATGGTGATCAAATCTGGACTCTCTTAACCAACGATTTGATCACATTTTTTACTTGCTAAAAATTTATTTATACAAGTTTATATGTTTTTTATAATAGATTGTTATAAGTTTTTCAACTACATTATACCATGAGTAAAACGTTTATACAAATTTTTTGAATATTATCAAATGTTTATATACAAGTGTTTGAAGTGCTATAATGGTGGTAAGATATCTACATTAATAAGAGGTTTATATGGAAAGTGAGAATTTGAGTAAAATAATTCAATTAAGACATGAATTACACATGCATCCAGAGCTTGCTGGGTCTGAAGTTTGGACCAAAAACCATTTAATAAATTTTTTAAAAGAAAATACAAAACTACAAATAGTTGATAGGGGGCTTTGGTTTTATGTCTACTATCATTATAATGATCTAGCGGATAATTTGGGTTTTGTTGCAGATTTTGATGCTTTAGCTATAGATGAAACTATAGATTTAGCTTATGGATCAATCTACAAAGGCAAAAGTCATAAATGCGGTCACGATGGTCATGCTGCATCCTTATGTGGCTTATGTCTTGAGGTTGATAAAATTAGGCCACAAAAGAATATATACTTTATTTTCCAACATGGAGAAGAAGTTGGTATGGGTGGCAAAGATGTAAGCTTAATTGTAGAAGAAAAACATATAGATGAAATTTATAAAATTCATAACGCAAACTATCACCAAGAAGGTGGCTTTCCACTTGCATCTATCGTCTATACAGATGGAATAAATAACTGTGCTTCTTATGGGCTTAATCTAAAATTCTTTGGGAAAAATTCTCATGCTTCCTTACCAGAAGACGGGAAAAATCCAGTTTTTGCTATGGGCAAAATCATAAAATTTATAGAGGAAAATACAAAACTTTATGGAGATGATCTTTTACTTTGTACAATTGTAGAGGTGAAATTGGGAGATAAAAATTTTGGAAAAAACCCCGGATTTGGGGAGATGTCTATGACCATAAGAGCTAAAAAAGAAGAAAAAATGAAAGAATTTATAGAACAATTATTTAATTTAACAGAAAAGCTTGCCAAAACTTATGGTCTTAGAGTAGAAAAAGAATACTCTGATTATTTCCCAGAGGTCTATAATCACAAAAAGAGTGTAGAAAAAATAAAAAAAGCAGCCAAAAACCTTGCTTATACTTTGATTAAAATTCAAACAGCAAGAAGCTCAGAAGACTTTGGATATTATACAAAATTAACAAAAGGTGCCTACTTTATGATAGGAAACGGAGAAGATTATCCTAAGGCTCATACGGTTGAATTTGACTATAACGACAAAATAATAGAGCCCTATGTAGAAATGTGTAAAGAAATTATTAGAATATAGGACTTTCTTGCCTATATTCTTTTCTTGACAGCCTATAAAAAATAGAGTATACTAAATAAGTCGTTACATGCGGGGTTGGCGGAATTGGCAGACGCGCAAGACTAAGGATCTTGTGACCGCTTTTAGGTCGTGGAAGTTCAAGTCTTCTACTCCGCACCAGATACATACAAAGAGCGTTGATTTTTCAACGCTCTTTATTTGGTAGTGGGTAACGTGTGGGTAATTATTGTGTAGAACGCAAGTGATAATGTCATAGGGGAAAGGCAAATAAATTTGTCAGTAATTCAATGAAAATATTGTAATACTAATCACTAAATAAGTATTCCAAACATTAGTTAAATATGATATAATAAAGATATGAATAATATAAATACAAAACAACAAATAGAAGAATTAGAAATAGCAAGAAAAAATACCAACAATAAAAAAGAAGATATAAGATTAAAAGCAGTAATACTTAGATTAAAAGGTTTAAAATTAAGGGAGATATCAGAAAAGCTCGATGTTACAATAAGGGCTATATCTAAGTGGATAAAAAAATATGAAGAATCTTCAATACAAGGACTCATGAATAAAAAAAGAGTTGGAAATAGAAGGAATATGACATTTGAAGAGGAAGAAGAATTCCTAAAACAATTTGAAGAAAAAGCAGAAAAAGGCCAAATTGTTACAGCAAAGGAAATAGAAAAGGCATATATAGAAAAAGTAGGTCATTCAATAGGAGGAAGCCAAATATACTATGTATTAAAAAGACATGGTTTCAGAAAAATAATGCCAAGAAGTAGACATCCTAAAAAAGCAAGTAAAGAGGTCATAGAGGACTCAAAAAATTAAATCATAAAGAGAAGAACTAGAAAACGTTTATCCACATAAAAAAGTAAGAATCATGAATTTTTCAAAAGTTGGGTATAATTTGAAAAGAAAGATTAGAGTGAAAGGGGAAATAATGGCAAATACAAAAATTAGCGAAGCTCAATTGAGAGCTAAACATAAATGGAGAGAAAAAAATAAAAATAGATATAAGAGATATGAAGTTACTGTAAATATTGAAAAAGATCCAGATATTTATGAGTATTTGGAGAAAAAAGAAAATAAAAGTGGATATTTGTTAGATTTAATCAAAAAAGATATAGAAAACTCTTGATAAAATCTCATCTTTGACAATTTGAAGGTAAAAAATCTCTGGGACACATTGGCAATAGTGCATTTCAGAGATTTACTTATCTTTATTTAATTTTATATTTTTTTTATCACAAATCACTCCATTTTGATATTTGTAGGTGGTGGTGCTATGGCTTTAGCTAAGTATGTGAAGTGGGTTGATGGTGATATAGAGGAGTATAACGAGAATAGCGAGGTTATTTACAAATCGGTAGATAAGACCTTATTAGAAAAATTACATACTAAAAATGATTAATTTTATTTCTATTTACCAAAAGATAAGAGAGTTACTTTTTTCGACTATGGTCAAGATAATAAATGAATTGAAACTTTAAATGTCAAAAAAGACAAAATATAAATTAGTAGAGATTCAACAAGATAAATTGATTTTGGAGACCAGTATATGAATAGGCATATTGAGGAAATTATAGAAAGTGCTTACTCAGGAGAAGCAATAACAAAAGAGGAAAGACAAAGTATGTTTTCATATTTTAGGCATATACCTAATGCAAGAAAAACTGACAAAGAATTTAAACTATATTGTAAAATGGCTAAAGAAAAGGGAATTCCAAAGCCAGAAAGAGATTCAACTATAAGACCCTTATATGAGTATACAACAGTTTCATATAGAGATGAGAATGGTAAGTGGAGAATGAAAATAATAAATAAAGAATAATAAGAGTGCACTTGAGACTAATAGATGAGCTTTTATGTTAGAAAATCCCAGTTAGACCAGGCTTTTCTAACATAAAAAAGAACGCCATAAAGCGTTCCTATCTTGGTGCGGGATAAAGGACTTGAACCTTCACGAGAAAGCCTCACTAGATCCTAAGTCTAGCGCGTCTGCCAATTCCGCCAATCCCGCATATATGGGGTGAGTAGAGAGATTCGAACTCTCGATCTCCTGGGCCACAACCAGGTGTCTTAACCAACTGGACTATACCCACCGTATAATCAGCGACTACTAGTTCAGTATACTCTTTAGTAAAACTTTTGTCAAATATTTTTTGGTATTTTATAATTATTTTTATAAAAATACCTGTTCCAATGTTTGGCTGCTATATAAGTATACACTGTTTTTTTCCTTAATGCAAATTTTTTTAGATCTTTGAAAATAGACTTTATTTATTGTTATCTTCTTAATTATATAGTAAAATACAGGAGAGGTGTAATATGAAAAAGAATAAAGGAAACAAAATAATACTTAAAATATTTGCTATAGTAATATCTATTTCTATGATAGTGCCTATTATTATTTCTGCTATTAGATAAAATGCTTGTAGAAAATATTGAATATTCAGAAAAATATCAACTAGTAAAATTAAAGATATCAGGAGAATTTTTTTACATATCCTATGATTTTTACTATGAATTGAATATAGCTAAGGATGATGAACTTGACTTTGATATCTTCAAACAAATTGTAGATCAAGATCAGTTTAACCGATGTAAAAATTATGCTCTAAAACAAGTCTCATATAGGGCAATAACTTCATTAGATATAAGAAAAAAATTAAGAGATAAAAAATATACTGAAGAAAATATCGATAAAACAATAGACTATTTAAAGAAATATCAGCTTGTAGATGATGAGGCTTATGTGAGAGCCTATATAAAGGATAAGTCAACTCTTAGCAACTGGTCAAAGAATAAGATTTATTATAAACTAAAAGCTAAATTTTTACCAGATGATTTAATAAATAAATATTTGAATATGATTTCCGATGATGAAGAATATAAAAAAGCCATATTAATTGCCAAAAGAAAGGCAGGAGATGACCTATCTTATGAAAATAAACAAAAGGTGTACAGGTTTCTTTATGGTCGTGGTTTTTCTTATGAGATAATAAATAGATGTTTAGAGGAAATTTTTTAATGACTTTTGGCTATGTTTATATCTTAAGATGTTCGGATGATAGTTTGTATACGGGTTGGTGTAGAGATCTTGATAAGAGGTTAAAGACACATAATTCTGGCAAGGGAGCCAAATATACTAGAGCAAGGTTGCCGGTAAAGCTTGTTTTTTATGAGGAAATTACAGATAAAAGTCAGGCCCTAAAGGAAGAAATCAGAATAAAAAAATTGTCTAAAGAGAATAAGGAAAAATTAGTTAGAAATTTTGAAAAAAATTGCTTGATGGAAAATAAGTAAACTTTATAAGAATTAAAAACCTTTCTGCAAAATTTGCAAAAAGGTCTTTTTAAACTGTGATATTTTAATTTTCTTCTTCTTTTTTTGAAAAGAGGAGTCCACCTATAGCAGAAGTTAGACCAGCTATCAAATGTCAATAGATAATTTTTAGGTTTATCGCATTTGGATACCAGATGTAAAAAAAGAGGAAGCCATCTGCTCCCTCAACATCTGTATATCACAAGTAGACGCTCGGGTTGCTCCTCAGCATAG
>JAQYEZ010000051.1 GCA_028723425.1 Peptoniphilaceae bacterium
AAAGAAATAGAATTTTTAGATTTAGAAATTTGAAGTCTCATAAAATGCTCCCATAAGTAATATATAGATATTATAACACATTGTGAGATATTGTGCAAGAAAAAAATATAAAATTTGACAAAAAAATATAGGAAAATCAATGCCTAAAGAAGATTTTTTTGTATTTAGCTGTTAAACTCCCGTGAAGAAAAAAGAATTTTAGGCATGAGTTGGCCATTTGCGTTTGTTATTATGGCAATTATTATAATAGCAATTTATATGGAAGTATTACCTGATGGAATGATTGGTGCTTTCTTATTTTTATTGGCTTTTGGAGAGCTGTTAAATTTTATAGGAGATAATGTGCCTATAGTTAACACTTATTTAGGCGGTGGTGCTATTGTAACAATTTTTGGTGGAGCGGCTCTTGTACATTTTGGTATTATTAATGAAAATATTATTAATTTAATTGATAATTTTATGAAATCTGGCGATGGGGAAATGGGCTTTTTAGATTTTTATATAGCAGCTCTTATCACAGGTTCAATTTTAGGTATGAACAGAAAACTTTTAATTAAGGCTGCTATTAGATATTTACCAGCAATCCTTGGAGCTGTTATTGCAGCTTTGGGACTTGTTTCTATTGTAGCTCCATTATTTGGTTTTACTCCAGGTGAGGCTATGGCATATATTGGTATTCCTATAATGGGCGGAGGAATGGGAGCAGGTGCTGTTCCGATTTCTGAAGTATTTAGTAAAGCTCTAAATATACCAGCAGAACAAATTCTAGGCAAGTTAGTACCTGCGGTTGCTCTTGGTAATGCAATGGCTATAGTTTCTGGTGGACTTTTAAATAGACTTGGCAAATCTAAACCACAATGGACAGGAAATGGACAACTTATGATTTCTGATGATGAAGATATCAAAGCTGAAATCAAGGATTTAAAACTTGATGCAAAAGACTATGCAACTGGCCTTGCTATAGCGACTGCTTTCTTTACTTTTGGTGGTATTGTTGCAAAGATAATTGCAAGTTTAGGCTTAAATCTACACCAATATGCATGGATGATTATATCTGTAGCTATAGTTAAAGCTTTTAATCTACTACCTGAGAAATACACAGATGCATGTGCTGGTTGGTATAATTTTATAGCTAAAAACTTTACTCCATTATTACTTTTAGGAATAGGTATTTCCTACACAAGCTTATCTGATATTATAAATGCAGTTTCTGTTCAATATGTAATTCTAGTAGCTTTAGTAATAATAGGTGCCATACTAGGAGCAGCTCTAGTCGGAAAACTTGTTGGCTTTTATCCAATAGAAGCAGCTATCACAGCTGGTTTGTGTATGGCTAATATGGGTGGAACAGGTGATGTTGCAGTACTAAATGCAGCAGATAGAATGGTTCTTATGCCATTTGCTCAAATTTCATCAAGACTTGGTGGAGCCTTTATCATATTAATAGCTTCTTTACTAGTACCTTTATTCTTTGGGTAAGTTTAACAATACTAATTAATAATAAAAGTAAAAAAGTTGTGCTTAGGCATGACTTTTTTCTAACAAAGGAATATATAGAAATTATTAGCTATGAAAATAAAATATTTAAATTCGGGATTAAGACCTAGTCTTGCACAAGTGTTAGATAGAAGGGAAGAAAAGCAAAATATAATAAATGAGCTTGACAGAAAATATAATGATAATGCAAGTATTTTTTTTACTTTAAACATACCAGGTCCAGTAAAAAACAATTCCAAAATAGAAGAACTATTTTCATATGGTAAAGAAAAAATAATTGAAGAAATAAAAAAATTGGAAATAAATATAATTTATAAAAAAGAATATTCTCTTATTACTGGTCCAGAGTTATATTTGAGTGTCTTTTGTGATGAAAAATATTTAAAAAGTCAAATGTGCCAAATAGAAGATAGTAAGCTAGGTAGACTTTTTGATATAGATGTTTATAAGAATGGTTGTTTTATATCTAGGCGTGAAATTGGTGTAGATGAAAGAAAATGCTTTTTGTGCAATAAGAAAGCTAAAATATGTGCTAGATCAAGAGCACATAGTATAGACAAAATGCTAATTTATATAGAAAAAATAATGGATTTGTATCTATGAAAAGGAGGAAGTGTGCAAATTAATAATATGGCAACAGCTGGATCATTACAGTCTAATGATTGCTTTATAACCATAAAACCTGCAAAACAGATAGAAATAGAACTTGAAAGTCCAGTTAAGTTTGAATTTGGAGATCAAATCATTGAGCTAGTTAAAAAAACTCTAAGGGATAAAAATATAGTAGGAGCAAATGTAAAGATAGAAGACAGAGGCGCTCTGGATTGTACTATAGAGGCTAGGCTTATTACAGCTATTAGGAGGTCTAAATGAAAAATCTTAGAAGCATGTTATTTATGCCTGGAAATAACCCTGGTATGCTAGTGTCAGCAGATATATTGGAAGCTGATGCTATAATTTATGATTTGGAAGACGCAGTATCTATTGATCAAAAAGACGCAGCAAGAGATTTGGTATCAAATGCCTTAAAATTTTTGGAATTTAATAATTCACTAGTTACTGTAAGAATAAATCCAATTGATTCACCATTTTGGAAAGAAGATATCAAAAAAATCTTAAAAGAAAATCTTGATGCCATAGTAATTCCAAAGGCTAGTGTAGAAGCTGTAAAAACTATAGAAAAGTTTATAGAAAAAGTATGTAAAAAAGAAAATTTAGAAAATAAATTTAGGTTTTATCCTTTAATAGAATCTACAATGGGGATTTTAAATGCTAAAAAAATTGCTGAATCATCTGATAGAATAGATGGACTTTTGCTTGGAGGTGAGGATTATTGCCTAGATCTTGGGGTTTATAGAACTAAAACTTCTAAAGAACTTGCCTATGCCAGATATGTTATAGCAGTAGTAGCAAAGGCTTATGGTATAAATGCAATTGATACCCCTTACACAGATGTTGAAGATTTCGAAGGATTGATAGAAGAAACAAAATTTGTTAAGTCTATAGGCTTTAATGGCAGGTTAATAGTTGGTCCAAGACAAGTATCTACAGTTAATAAAATATTTACCCCAAAAGATGATGAGATAGAATATGCTAAAGCTATATTAAAACTTAGGGATAAGGCGGAAAAAGAAGGACTTGGAGTATTCTCATTTAAAGGGAAGATGGTTGACAAACCTGTTATTTCTAGAGCAGAAAATCTAATTAAAGCCGCAGAAGAACGGGGACTAATATGAAAAATACTTTAGGTAGACAAGGACTTGATAGACCTTATGAAGGATTAAGAGTTCATGAAAACAAAAGAGAATACAAGTTTAATAAGTCTGTACAAATGCAAGAATTAAATTTTGATTCCCTATTTAAAAAAGTCAATTTTCATGATGGAATGACTATTTCCTTTCATCATCATTTAAGAAATGGGGACTATGTATTAAATATAGTAATGGAGCAAATTCACAAGAGAGGTTACAAAGACATTTGCTTAGCAGCAAGCTCAATTTTTGCTTGCCACAAAAATCTAGTTCCTATGATAGAAGATGGTACAGTAACTAAAATATATACTTCATATATGTCAGGACCAGTTGCAGATGCTGTAAGTCAAGGAAAACTAAAAGATATGGCATATATAACAACTCATGGGGAAAGACCAAGATCTATACTTGAAGGAGAGCTAAAGATTGATATAGCTTTTGTTGGTGTTCCTGCTCTAGGCAAAGATGGTTCGATTTCTGGATCTCAAGGACCAAGTTCATGTGGCTCTTTAGGCTATGCTATAGCTGATTGCCAATGTGCCAATACTGTTGTTGCTATAACTGATAATTTGTGTGAAAAAATAAATAAGCCAGACCTAAAAGGCGGTTTTGTGGATTATTTTATCAAACTTGATAGAATAGGAGATCCTAATGGAATAGTTTCAGGAACAACCAAAATAACCAAGGACCCTATAGGTCTTAGTATAGCTAGAAAAACTGCCGATTTGATAGATAAACTAGGTTTTATTAAGAATGGCTTATCTTTCCAAACAGGGGCAGGGGGAGTTTCTTTAGCTGTTGGCGAAGAAGTTTTTAAAATTATGAAAGAAAAAAACATAAAAGGAAGTTTTGGTTGCGGTGGAATAACTGGATTTTTTGTAGATATGCTAGATAAAGGTATTTTTGAAAAATTAGAAGATGTTCAATGCTTTGACAATAAGGCTGTTAAGTCTATAGAAAATAATCCTTATCATGAGAAAATTTCTGCAAGTAAGTATGCAAATCCTAACGATAAGTGCATAGTGGATGAGCTAGATGTGGTTGTCTTGGGAGCATCAGAAATAGATAAAAACTTTAATGTAAATGTTACGACAGGAACAGATGGTTATATACTTGGTGGCTCTGGGGGCCATGCTGATGCTGCTACTGGTGCTAAACTTTCTATAATAACAACTAAACTTTTCAATGCAAGGATTTCATCTATAGTCGACCAGGTCAAGACTATTACAACACCAGGGGATGCAATTGATGCTGTGGTTACAGAATATGGCATAGCTATAAATCCAAAAAGAAAAGATTTAATAAAATATATAGAAGAAAATACAAAAATTAAACTTGTAACTATGGACTATCTATACAAAAAGGCTATATCTTATACAGGTAAGCCAAAAGTAAGAAAAAAATCAGACCTAATTGTAGCTTATTCTGTTTATAGGGATGGTACAATCCTAGATGCTATATATAATGTCAATGAATGAGGGCATAGGCTCTTTTCAGAGCGTTGACAAACTCAACAGAATATTGAGCTTGTTGACGTTTTTTTATTTCTTGTTTTGTATTTATATTATTCATATCTTTATTATATCATATTTAACTCATGCTTAGAATACTTATTTAGTGATTATTATTAGATATTTTTGTAAGCTAAATTATAATTTTAATTTGTAATTTTTTATCCTGTCATTGAAATATATAAAGAAATTATGTTATAATGTTTGTAAAATTTTTTCAAGGAGGAAAAATGAAGACAAAAAGAATATTGGCTTTTCTTCTTGCATTTACTTTAGTTTTAACTGCATGTGGGAAAGCAGAAAATAAAAAAGAAACTGATGCTTCTAAGGCATCGACTGTTGAAGGAAGCGAAAAAGATTCCGGCAAGGAAGGTGGACTTATGATTTTAGGTATTGGATCTGATCCTACATCTGTTAACCCTTTGTTTGCAAACGACAGAGTTTCATTAACCATATCAAATGTCCTATATGACAACCTATACCATGTTAAAAAAGGTAAGATTGTTTATGATGGTTTAGCCCAATCAATGACTTCATCAGATGATCACTTAACCTATACACTCAAGTTGAAAAAAGGAATCAAATGGCATGATGGAAAAGCAATAACAGCTGACGATGTCATCTTTACTTATGACACTATATTAGATGATAAACAAAATGCAAAGGGACAAAATGTTCTTAAGACAGATGCTGGTGTTGTTAAATATAGTAAAGTTGATGATATGACAATTGAATACAAATTACCTAAAGTCGATGCGACTTTTGTAGATGGTATAGCAGAAATTGTTCCTATTCCAAAGCATGTATTTGAAGGAGAAGCTGAAATTGCTAAAAGTCCAAAGAATGCTCAGCCAATAGGTAGTGGACCTTTTAAGTTTAAAGAACAAAAAACTGGTGAATTATACCAAGTTGAAAGATTTGAAGACTATTATGGAGATCTTGCAAAGCTTGATGGTATAGCTTATAAGGTTATTCCTGATACAAATGCGTCAATGGTTGCATTGGAAAAAGGAGAAATATCTGTTTCATATATCAAACCAAAAGATGTAGCAAAGTTTAAAAATAATGACAACTTTGAAATTATTACATTCCCTGAAGGCATGGTTGACAATCTATTCTTTAGGGTTGACTCTGAGAACTTAAAGGATGTAAAAGTTCGTCAAGCTATTTCTTATGCAATTGATAAAACTAAGCTTATTCAAGGAACTTATTTAAGCGAAGACTATGCAGACCCTGCTTATTCAGCTTTCGCAACAAATACGGGCTTCTTTACTGATGATGTTGAAAAATATGAGTTTAACGTTGAAAAGGCTAAAAAATTATTGAAAGAAGCTAATAAAGAAAATTTAGATCTTAAATTAATGTATACTTCAGGAAGCCCTGCTCAAGAAAAAGAAGGTCTTTTAATTCAAGAAATGCTTAAAGAAGTGGGCATCAATGTGGAACTAATACCGATGGAAAGAGCAACCTTTATCGAAAAATTATTAGATGGTTCAAATCATGACTTTGATATGGCTATCAATGGATATGTAATGGGGGATAATCCTGACTCCTACGCTTCAATATTCACAAGTAATTCTTCTGAAAACTTTAGTAACTACAAAAATCCAAAGATTGACCAACTTTTTGATCAAGCTAAGCTAGAAACTGATGAAGCTAAGCGTGGAGATTTATACAAAGAAATTCAACAAATTCTTGCAAAAGATGCAGTAGAATATCCTGTTGCAAATGTTAAATCAATACTTGCAGTTCGTAAAGAGTTTAAAAACTTGGACGAGGCAAAACCTGCACCTATTCATATGTTTGACTACTTCAACAAGATTGAATTAAAATAAAAAACTTTGAACATAATGAACAGTCCCCCCTATGGGATTGTTCATTTATTTAGGAGATATTATGATAAGACTTATACTAAGACGACTTTTACAAATTATCCCTATGATAATAACTATTTCTATAGTTTCCTTTTTGCTTGTAAGAATAGCACCATCTGACCCTGTTAGAGCAATGATAACACCTGAGTCCACAGTTGAAGATGTTGAGAAAATTAGAGAAAACATGGGGCTTAATGACAGCTATGCTGTTCAGTATAAGAGATGGGCAAAAGATATTTTAAAAGGTGAATTTGGATATTCATTTTCAAATCATAGACCTGTTTTGGACCAAGTTACCGAAAGACTTCCAGCAACGCTTGGGCTTATGGGAAGTTCATTTTTAATTTCTATTTTAGGAGGAATCGTAATAGGTATTATTTCTGGAATGAAACAGGGAGGTGTAGTAGATAAGATTTTTACGCTTTTTTCCTACATAGGCATATCCATACCTTCATTCTGGTTTGCTATGATGCTTGTGCATCTTTTTTCATTAAAGTTAGGACTTCTACCTTCAATTGGAATGAGAACCCTTGGCGTTGATACTACTGTAGATCTTATAAAGCACTCTATATTACCGATTCTTACACTTAGTATCGGGGATATAGCTGTTATAAGTAGGTTTGTAAGAGCAAGGGTAACAGACCAATTAAAAGAAGATTATGTTATGACAGAAATTGCTCAAGGTAGTTCAAAGATAGAGCTTTTCTTTAAGAGTATTCTAAAAAACTCTTTACTTTCACTTATAACTTTAGTTGGAATGAGCTTGCCAAGACTTGTTTCAGGGGCATTTATAACTGAAAGCATATTTGGATGGCCAGGTCTTGGGCAGCTTGGTATGAATGCAATCTTCACAGCAGACTATCCACTAATCATGGCAACTACAATGTTTGCTTCTATGCTTTTAATTCTTGGAAACTTAATTTCAGATATCCTCTACGGAATTGTAGATCCTAGAATAAAGGAGATTAATTAATGAGAAATCTTTTAAAAATTTATAAACGTAGTCCTATAAGAGTCAAGCTTTCAGTAATAGTACTATTAATCTTTATCACAGCTGCAATACTTGCAGACCTTTATCCTAAAAATGGCATTGATACCGACATAAGCAATGCACTTGTTCCTCCAAATAGCCAAAACATATTTGGAACTGATGATTTAGGTAGAGATTACTTTGCAAGGGCCTTACATGGAGCAAGGGCCTCCCTTTCAGTTGGGGTCTTATCTGTAGTAATTTCCACCGCACTTGGATCCTTTGTTGGAATAATCTCTGGATACTTTGGTGGCAAAGTTGACATGATAATTATGAGGATTGTTGATATACTAATGAGTATTCCTTCCTTCTTTCTAATATTGATTTTAAATGCAGCCCTAAAACCAGGAATTCAAAATATTATTTTGATCATCGGGCTATTTAACTGGATGTCAGTTGCAAGACTTGCTCGTGCAGAGACCTTAACAGTTAAAGAAAGAGATTATGTAACCTATTCAAAGCTAATAGGAGTAAGTAAAAAAAAGATTATGACAAAGCACATTCTAAGAAATATTGTTCCTACACTAACAGTTGCGGCAACTGTAAATGTGGCATCTGCTATACTAACAGAGTCTTCCTTATCGTTTCTTGGCCTTGGCGTAAGACAGCCAAACTCATCTTGGGGTTCAATGCTCAAGGATGCTCAACAATACTTAGGAACTTCTCCATATTTGGCAATATTTCCTGGTTTATTAATACTTTTAACCGTGCTTTGTTTTAATGTAATTGGGGACTTCTATAGACAGGAGATACAATGAAATTAGTAGAAATCAAGAACTTAAATGTAGAATTTCCAGGAAAAGAATATACTACTTATGCAGTTAATAATGTAAGTTTTGCTATATATAAAAATGAAACTCTAGGAATAGTTGGAGAGTCAGGATCTGGAAAATCAGTAACTGCAAAGTCTATATTAAATCTATTAAAAGATAAGTCCAAGTACAGTGGTGAAATTATATATGACGGTATTAACATGTTAAAGGCTGATGAAAAGACTTTAAGACAAATTAGAGGTTCTGAAATTTCAATGATATTTCAAGATCCAATGACTTCTCTAAATCCACTTTTCACCATAGAAAAACAAATGTATAGACTTATAAAGAGGCATAGAAAGAATTTAAATGCAAAACAAATAAAAGACCTTTCAATAAAGTATTTGGATCTTGTTGGTATACCAGATGCAAAAGATAGAATAAAATCATATCCACATGAATTTTCTGGTGGAATGAAGCAAAGGGTTATGATTGCTATGAGTCTTTGTCTTAATCCAAAGCTTATTATTGCAGACGAGCCTACCACAGCTTTAGATGTTACAATACAGGCGCAAGTCTTAACCCTTTTAAATAATATAAGTGAAAATTCATCACAGTCTACCCTGCTTATAACTCATGACCTTGGAGTTGTGGCAAATACTTGCGATAGAGTTATAGTCCTATATGGGGGAAAAATAATGGAAGAAGCTACAACAGAAGAACTCTTTACAAATGGACTTCATCCTTATACAAAAGGACTTTTGGCATCAATGCCGAGGATTGGAGAAAAAGAAAGACTGGTTCCAATCCCTGGAAACCCTCCTATTATTACTGAAAAGCCAAAGGGATGTCCATTCTATGAAAGATGTAGTTTGAGAAATGAAGTATGTAGGAGTAAGGAATTACCAAAAAAAGAAATATCCCCTACTCACAGGCTTTACTGTCACATGGTTGAGGTGTAGATATGGAAAAGATTTTTGAGATTAAAAATTTAAAAAAGTATTTTCCTGTAAAAAAACAAAAGTTATTTAAAAAAGAGAAATTTTTAAAAGCTCTGGATGGAATAGACCTTGAAATATATAAGGGAGAAACCCTAGGATTAGTTGGGGAATCAGGATCAGGGAAATCAACTTTAGGAAAATGTATTACTGGAATTCATGATATTAGTGAAGGGGATGTTTACTTTAAAGGCAAAAACATAAAGGATAAAAATACAAAGAAAATTATGCAAAATGAAATCCAAGCAATTTTTCAAGATCCATATTCTTCACTTAACCCAACCTTAACAGTTTATGAAATAATTGCAGAACCGATTAAGACAAGACTCAAATTAAGTGAGTCTGAAACTAAAAAGAAAGTTGTTAAGCTATTAGAAAAAGTTGGGCTATCAAAAGAAATTATTAATAAAAAGCCAAGTCAGTTCAGTGGAGGACAAAGACAAAGAATAGGAATAGCAAGGGCAATTTCTACTGATCCTGAGTTTATATTATGCGATGAGCCAATCTCTGCTCTTGATGTTTCTATTCAGGCACAAATTGTAAATTTACTTGAGGATTTACAAAAAGAACTTGGACTAACTTATCTCTTTATTGCCCATGACTTGGCAATGGTAGAACATATATCTCATAGAATAGGGGTACTATATCTTGGTAATTTGGTAGAAATTGGAAAGGTAAAGGATATTTATGAAAATCCTATGCACCCATATACAATGGAGCTATTAAATTCGGTTTTAAAGCCAGAAGTTAATAAGAAAAAAATATTGACCAATAGTAACAAAGAAATACCAAGCTCTATAGACCTTCCAGCTGGATGTGTCTTTCAAGGTCGCTGTCCCTATAAGACAGATATTTGTTTAAAAGAATGTCCTAAACTTATAGAAGTAAGCCCTGGGCATAAAGTTTCTTGCCATAATATAGAAAAATTTGGGACTTGTAAAAAAATATAAGGGCTAAATGAAATTACTAGCATAAAAAGTGATGAGCAAAATAGACGTATCTATTTTACGACATCACTTTTTTATTTTTAAAAAAATTAATAAAAATTTAAAAGATTGTTAAATTTATAGTATAATAAAAAACGAGGTAAAAAAATAATTAAGCGCCAGATCCTTATGGGATGACGAGGAATAGACTTATCGATAATTCGGCGGGTGGTCTATAGGTTCACAGCCTTAGTATATAACAAAAAATATGAGCAATCATATAACAGAAAATATACAGTGGCCTCAAAAATTAAATAATTGAGGAGGATACTATGTGCGGAATAGTATGTTATAGCGGAAAGAATGCGGCTAAGGATGTTATCCTTGAAGGATTGGAAAGGCTTGAATATCGTGGATATGATTCGGCAGGTCTTTCTGTAATTGAAAAGGGTAAGCTTTTTACAGCCAAAAGGAGTGGCAAGCTTTCTAATCTCAAACTTGCTCTTTTGGACCATCCTTTGGAAGCTAATATTGGTATAGGTCATATTAGATGGGCTACTCATGGAGCACCAACTGACCTAAATGCCCATCCACACCTATCCAACGATAAGAATATAGCCCTTGTCCACAATGGTATAATAGAAAACTTTCATGAGTTAAAGGAAAAGCTAATCAAAGAAGGTTATCATTTTACTTCTTCAACAGATACTGAAGTAATAGCGGTATTGCTTGAAAAGTATTATGAGGGAGATTTGTTGGAAGCTGTTAAGAAAGTTAGAAAAATATTGAAGGGTTCCTATGCCTTGGGAATCATTGCTCAAAGTGAACCAGATAGACTAGTCTGTGTAAGATGTGAAAGCCCTTTGGTTATGGGTCTTGCAGGTGGTGATGTTCTTGTTGCAAGTGATATACCTTCAATATTAAAATACACTAACAAGCTTATCTACTTGGAAAATGGAGACCTACTTGACGTAAAAGATGGCTATCAAATTTATGATATAGATGATAATAAGGTAGATAGAGAAATAAAAGAAGTATCTTGGTCACTAGAGGCTGCCTCTAAAGAAGGCTTTGACCATTTTATGGAAAAGGAAATTTTTGAACAACCAAGAGCCATAGAAGATTGCTTGAGAAATAAGCTTGTTGACGGAAAAATTGACCTTGGCGATGCATCTTTTACAAAAGAGGAGCTTAGAAATTTCAACAAAGTCTATATAGTTGCTTGTGGAACAGCCTCTTATGCAGGTAATATTGGCAAATATGCTATAGAAAAATTTGCCCAAATTCCTGTAGTAAATGAGCTTGCCTCAGAGTTTAGGTACAATAACCACTTTATAGATGAGAAGACTCTTTTAATCTTGGTAAGTCAATCAGGAGAAACGGCAGATACTTTAGCAGCCCTTAGGGAAGGAAAAAGAAAAAAAGCTACAACCTTAGTTGTAACCAATGTCCTCGCTTCATCTATTGATAGGGAGGCTGATAAGTCTGTATATTGTTTGGCAGGTCCAGAAATAGCAGTTGCTTCTACCAAAGCCTATACAACTCAAGTTATGAGCCTATATATATTGGCTTTAGATTTTGCCTTGAAGCTTAAAAAAATAACAGAAAAAGAAGTTGAAGAGATTTTAAAGGAAGTTTCTAAACTTCCAGGAAAAATTCAAGAAATCTTGGATAATACAGATCCTATAAAAGAATTTGCTAATGAAATAAAAGATGCAAGCTCCGTATTTTATATAGGTCGTGGACTTGATTATTATTCTGTTATAGAGGGTGCTTTGAAACTTAAAGAAGTTTCCTATATACATTCGGAAGCTCTTGCTGCAGGAGAGCTAAAACATGGAACACTTGCTTTGATAGAAGAGGGTAGTCCTGTAATTGCTGTTGCCACTCAAGAAAATATTATGGATAAGACTTTTTCAAACATAGAAGAAGTTAGGGCAAGAGGAGCAAAGGTATTTACAATATGCGGGGAAAATGCAGAAAAGTTAGAGAATGTTTCCTACAAATCCTACAAACTCCCTCAAACCATAGATTCACTTTATCCAATACTTGCTGTAATACCTGAACAGCTTTTGGCATATTATACATCAGGGGCCAAGGGTCTTGATGTTGATAAACCAAGAAACCTTGCAAAATCAGTAACAGTAGAATAAAACTCTTAAAGAGAGCATAAAAATCCACTAAAGTTTACTTTAAGTTGACTTTAGGGGATTTTAAAATCTTTTTTAAGTTTTTTGCCAATACTTTGACATCTGCTATAGACTGTTATATCCTGTTTATAGGAGAAAGCTATGAAAATATTAATTAATAATTTGTCCATGGTTCCAATCTATGAACAAGTATATGAGCAAATTAAAAATCAAATACTTGATAAGTTATTGCCTCCGGGAGATTTTTTGCCTTCTGTAAGAAAGCTTTCAGCAAGTTTAAATGTGTCTTACTTAACAATAAAAAAATCTTATGACAATATAAGTATGGACTTGTCTTTACATATAAATAAGGGCGAGATTGTACTTTTGGTTGGTAAAAATGCTTCAGGAAAAACTTCATCTATCAAACTGCTTTTGGGTGTCAATGAAATCGATTATGGAAGTATAGAACTTGATGGAGAAAAAATCCAAAAAGTAGACAAAGAAAAATTTGGTTTTGTTTTGCAAGACTTGATGATTTAATTATAGCACTTTACAAAAGGGGTAGAAAATGAAGGGATTATTAATAAAAGATTTTTATCAACAAAAGAAGAATTTAGGAATTATGCTACTTATTTTTATATTTTTTAGGGTTTTGCTTGTTCTTTTTAATAAATATTATCAAAATACTAATGCTGATAGCTCAGGATCATCGATAATCCTTGGCGTTCTTATAATAATGCAAGAATTAATGAAAAATGATTATGATATGGCCTATACTTTGGCTATGCCCATAAGTAAAAAGACCTATGTAAATGAAAAATTATTATTTGCTTTTTTATTGATAGTATTGATTATTATAGCTGATATTTTTAGTTTTTTTATTATTAAGATAATTACTGGTGTAAATATGCTAAATATGGACTTTTTCTACAACAGCTTATTCTTTGCTATATTAGGTTTTCTTATGGCAAATTTAGGCTTATATTTAAATAATTATGCTGGTATGGCAAGTTTTATTTTGGCTGTAATTCTAGTAATTCCGCTTGTTATTATGGTTATTTCTTTTTTCTATATGATAGATACAAGTTATTTGAAATATAGAAAAGTGCTACTATTTCTATTATTTTTGCTTTATGTTCTTATTAATGAGATAATAAGAAGGGCAACTGTAAGAAAAATTAAAGAGAAAAGATATTAAATTTTCTTGAAAAAGAAGCAAAGAAAAGTATACTATAATTGAATTTATTTTACCAAAACCCAAAGGAGATCTCTCATTCGAGGTCTTTTTTTGTTTATTTGCTTTTATTTAAATAATTATTAAAAAATCTTAATAAAAATATTTGACAAAGAAAAATATTGAGCGTATTATATAAATCAACAAGAAGAAAACAAACCAGATTAAGAGAAGAGTAATCTTAATAAGTTTTTTACAGAGAAGCCCATTAAGGTGAGAGGGGCAAAAACAAATTATGATGAAGATGGTCTCAGATGGGATGGTTCGATATTAGAGCCATACGGGAACTCCCGTTATAGAGTTAGGATATGTCAGTATCTGAAGTGGTGTATTTTTTATACACAATAAAGGTGGTAACGCGGAAAATTTCGTCCTTATTGTTAGCTTAGCTAATGGTAAGGACTTTTTTTATTGCAAGCTTTAAAGTAATAAGCTTTAGTGATTTTATTAAGTTTACCAAAGATATGTATAGTAGCATTTGTTTTTTTAGGAGGATTTTATGGCTACAAATGAAAATATAAGGCAATTAGCAAAAAAACATCAAGTTGAGGGCTGCACTATAAGGGACTATTTACACCAAAATCCCGAACTTAGTGAACATGAATACCAAACTTCAAAGTATTTAAAAGAAAAGTGCAAAGACCTGGGACTCTTGGTTGAAGAAGTTCCAAATTCTACTGGTTTTACAGCCCTTTTGGATACAGGAAAAGAGGGAAAGACTCTAGGGATTAGAACTGATATAGATGCTCTTCCCATAAATGAGGACCCAAAGAATTTAAAAACTGACAAAAAAATCATTTCTCAAAAAGAAAATATCATGCATGCTTGTGGCCACGATGTTCATATGGCTATAGCCCTAACTACTGCCAAAATTCTAAAAGATATTGAAAATAAATTTTCAGGAAAAATTTATTTTATCTTTGAGGAAGGTGAAGAAACAGGCGGAGGAATTGATGCTATGGTAAAGCATTTAAAAGATAAAAGTCTAGATGGAGTTTATGGTAATCATGTTGATCCCGAACTTGAAACTGGAAAGTTTGCCATTAATAAAGGTTCTGTTTATGCAGGCTGTGGAGGAATTGATTTTGATGTTTTGGGTAAGGGCGGTCATGGATCTAGACCTGATTTATGTAAGAGTCCCTTGATTGGTGCAGTAAATATAATAAATGCTTTAAACTCTGCTTGGAATAATAAGATTAATCAAAAGGATCTGGTTACTCTTGGTATAGGAGCAATAAATGGTGGTTTTGCTTCAAATGTCATACCAGATACTTGCAATGTTAAGGCGACTTTTAGATTTTTTGATAAGAAGGTTGGAGAGGAAACTTTAGGATTTTTAAAAGAAATTGTAGAAGCTGCTTCCAAAATAAATGATTGCAAAGTAAGATTTAATCCTTATACGAGAATAGTTGCAAAACCTACTTCTAATGACATAGAACTTGCAGATTTTGCAAGAAATTCTCTTTTAGAAATTTTTGAGGATAGTCTAGTAGAAAAGTCCCCTTCTTTTGGATCTGAATCATTTTCTGGATATGAAGATCTTGCTCCCATAGTTTTTGTAAAACTTGGCATAAAAAATGAAAAACTAGGAACAGGGGCAAGCGCTCATACTCCAAAATTTGATATAGATCCAGATGTAATTTACTATGGGTCAAGTCTTGCAGCAAAATTTGCATATGAATTTTTGACTAGGTGATAAGATGATAGAACTTAAAAATATAAGCGTTAATTTTGATAAGCTAAAAGCTGTCGATGATGTTTCTATAAAAATAAACAAGGGAGATTCTTATGGGATTGTTGGTTTTTCTGGAGCTGGAAAATCTACACTTTTAAGAACTATTAATCTTTTGCAAAAACCAAGTTCAGGCAAGGTAATTGTTATGGGTGAAGATTTAATGAAACTTAGTGAGAAAGAATTAAGAGCCAGGCGAAAAAAGATGGGGATGATTTTCCAACACTTTAATCTCTTATCAAATCTTTCAGTCCTTGAAAATGTTATTTATCCCATAAGAAAAGATAAAATCTCAAAAGGAGAGAAGATAGCTAAAGCAAAAAAGCTTTTGGACTTGGTCGGCCTATCAGATAAGATAGACTCCTACCCTAGAGAACTTTCAGGAGGGCAAAAGCAAAGATGTGCTATAGCCAGGGCACTTGCTCCTAGTCCTCAAATACTTTTGTGTGATGAGGCAACTTCTGCACTTGATCCAAAAACTACTCAGCAAATTTTGGATCTTTTAAAAAAATTAAAGGAAGACTTAGATTTAACTATAGTAATCATCACTCACCAAATGGAAGTTGTAAAAAATCTTTGTAATAGGTGTGGAGTTATCCAAGATGGGAAAATCATAGAAGAAGGAAGTACCCTTGAAATATTTTCTAATCCTATAAATGATTTGACCAAAGATTTTGTAGATTCTACTACAAACCAAAAGAGAGTCATAGAAGAAGTTAAGAAAAATCTAGGAAATCTTGGAGATGATGAGATATTGGTAAAACTATCCTATCTTGGTTCCAATACAACAGAGCCAATTATAAATTATATTTATGATAAATTTGGAGTAAAAACAAATGTACTTGCTGGAAATATAGAATTTATTTCTTCAGTTCCAGTTGGATATTTGATTTTAACCTTAAAAGGTAGTTTGGAAGATTTTGCTCTTGTTAGAGAATACCTAAAAGAGAAAAATACAAAGCTTGAAGTGTTGGGAGGAATTAATGAAGTTTTTTGAGTATAGTCTAGCAAATGTTGACAAGATTATAAAAGCCTTGGGCCAAACCTTATATATGCTTACTTTTTCGGCAATTTTTGCAGGAATCTTTGGACTAATTATAGGCATTGCCCTTGTTGTAACAAATAGGGGAGGAATTTTGGAAAATGAAAAATTTAATAAAATCCTCGACAAGATTACAAATCTTTTTAGGGCAATTCCTTTTATTATCTTGGTTGCCTTTATAGCTCCAATCACAAAATTTATTATTCATGCAAGGATTGGAACAAGTGCTGCTATAGTACCCCTTGTATTTTCTGCTACTCCCTTTTTTGCCAAGCAAGTTGAGCAAGCCTTGGCAGAGATTGACTCTGGTTTAATTGAAGCAAGTCTTGCCATGGGAAATTCGCCCTTGGAGATAATTACATCAGTTTATCTTAGAGAAGGCCTTCCCTCTCTTATAAGAGCATCATCCATAACTCTAATTTCACTACTTGGCCTTACAACCATGGCAGGAATGATTGGCGGAGGAGGAATTGGTAATTTAGCCATAGCAGTTGGTTATAACAGGTACAAGGATGATGTAGTCTTGATATCTGTAGTATTAATTTTGCTTATAGTTTATGCAATTCAAGCTTTAGCAAACTATTTAATAAGAAAAACAAGTCATTAAAATAAAAATAGAAACAAAGGAGAAAAATCTAAAATGAAAAATTTAAAAAATATCAAAAAATTGGTCCTATCACTTGCAGTAATTTTTTTAGCTACAGCTTGTGGCAATAGTGATAATAGTAAAAATAGTGGAAGTTCTGTTAGTAAAGAAAGCAGTCAAACTAAGACTATAAGAGTAGGGCTTGTAGGAGAAAATAATGAAGTTTGGGAGGATGTTAAAAAAAGATATGAAAAAGATACAGGCAACAAATTAGAACTTGTAGCATTTACAGACTATAATGAGCCAAATGAAGCCCTAAATTCTGGAGATTTGGATATAAATGCTTTCCAACACAAGAAGTTTTTACAAGATTATAACAAGGAAAATGGGACAGATCTTGTAGAAATTGGAGATACAGTCCTTGCCCCACTTGGCATATATTCATCCCAAATTAAAAATCTTGACCAACTTGAAACTGGAGATAGGATAGCAATTCCTGATGATACCTCAAACAGTGCTAGGGCTCTTTTCTTGTTACAAAGTGCAGGCCTTATAAAAGTTAAGGGAAATCCTGGAGATTCTATAAGTCTTGATGATATTACAGAAAATCCTAAAAAATTAGATATAGTAGAACTTGCAGCAAGCCAAACAGCAAGAAGTCTTGACGATGTAAAGGCTTCAGTAATAAACTCTGGTATGGCAGTAGATGCTGGCTTTATTCCAACTGAGGATGCTATTTTCTTGGAAGATAAGGATTCTCCCGATTCTAAAATCTATGTAAATGTAATAGCAGCTAGAAAAGAAGATAAAGATAACAAACTATATAAGGATTTGGTAAAAAATTATTACCAAACAGATCAAAGTGCAAAAATAATAGAAGAAATAAGCAAGGGATCACAAATTCCTTCTTGGAAATAAAAATTAAATAATAAGTAAGAAAAAATTTATAAAAAATATTAAATAAGGAGAAGAAAATGAAAAAATTAAGTAGCATAGGTCTAGGCCTTGCCCTAGTTTTAGGCTTAACAGCTTGCGCTAGTAACAATAGCAAGAATGAAAGTACAGATAGGTCAACACCAAGTACAGAAAAAGTAGAAACAAGCAGTCAAAAAACTATAAAAGTTGGCCTAGTAGGCGAAAAACAAGAAGTTTGGGAAGAAATAAAGAAAAGATATGAAGAAAAATCTGGCAATAAGTTAGAATTAGTAGTTTTTACTGATTATGTACAACCAAACGAAGCCTTGGTTTCAAATGATATAGACATAAATGCCTTCCAACACAAAAAATATTTGCAAGAATACAACAAAGAACACAAAACAGACCTAGTAAGTATTGGAAATACAATGCTTGCCCCTTTAGGTATTTATTCTAATAAAATAAAGGACGTAAAGGATTTAAAAGAAGGTTCCAGAGTTTCTATACCAAATGATCCAAGCAATGGCTCTAGAGCTCTCTTTCTTTTACAAAAGGCAGGCTTAATCAAAGTGAAAGGACAGGCTGGAGATTCAGTTACCCTTGATGATATTAGTGAAAATAAGTTAAACTTGGATATAGTAGAACTTGATGCAGCAGAAACTCCAAGATCCTTGGACGATGTAGATGTAGCTGTAGTTAATGATAACTATGCACTTGATGCTGGCTTTAAGCCAAGTGAAGATGCAATCTTCCTTGAAGATCCTGAAAGCAAAGAGTCAGATCAATACATCAATATTATAGCTACCACAAAAGATAAGGCAAATGATCCAGTTCTAAAAGATTTGGTAGAAAACTATTATCAAACAGATCAAACCAAAAAAGATTATGAAAAATATACCTTTGGTGCTTGGATACCAGCATGGTAAAGAAAAAATTGAATATTCATAGAAGGGCGAGGATTTTTCCTTGCTTTTTCTTTATTAAACTTATGATGATTACTTAGAAGGTTAGAGGTTTAGTAAGCTAAAAAATTTTTTAAGCATAATATTATTTTGCTTTTACTTATATGTAATTTTCTATTTTGGAGTCACATTGATAAAAATAAAAGTAAACCTAGCTTTTTTGGTATAATAAGAAAAAAGGGGAAAGCCATGATAAATGAGAAACAAAGGTTAATTGTGGAAAAGGCCCTTACTCCAGCAGCTGTTATAGCGGGCCCTGGAACTGGCAAAACTTTTACCATAGTAGAAAAGACAATAGAGCTTATAAAAAATGAACATATAGATCCTGACAAAATCCTTATAACAACTTTTACAAAGAAGGCTGCAAACGAGCTTATCACTAGAATCCAAAGCAAGTTAAAAGAGGAAGATATTAGGCTAAATACCTCAAATATGCTTATAGGAAATTTTCATTCCTTGGCCTTAAATTTCCTTAGAAAATATAAGAGCTACGGTTCTGATATTTTCCAACCTACAGTTATAGATTCTTTTGTTGAAGGATATTTGATTGAAAAGAATTTAAAATTATATAAGAATGTAGAAGGTTTCGATGATTTTATCCCTTATAATCCTGTTGGCAAGATAAATGAAATTTTTTCAGATATAACAAATAATCTTATAGATTTGGATCTTTTAAAAAATTCACAAAAACCATCTGATAGATTTGCCTATAAGATATATAGGAGACATGAGGATTTTCTAAAGAAAAACCACCTAATTAACTATCAGATGATTCTAAAGAATTTTTATGATTTACTTAAAGATCCCCATATTGGAAATGAAATTAGGTCAGCAATTGATTATGTAATTATAGATGAATATCAAGATACAAATTACATCCAACAGGAGATAGGCTTTTTGTTAGTAAGAGAAAAAAATCTTTTGGTTTTTGGAGATGACGACCAAGCCTTATATTCCTTTAGGGGAGCAGATCCTTCCAATCTTTTAAACTTTGATAAGATTTGCCAAGAAAAATTAAAGACTAAGGCAAACTTTTATTATTTGGATATAAATTATAGGTCAAAACAAAATATCTTAGATCTTGCTAATAAATGGATAAATAGGGAAAATATTCGGGGAAATAAAACTAGTAAGCCCCTAATAGCCTTTGACAAGACAAATAATACCAACACTATAGTTAGGGCAAGGGCAGATAATTTTGATAATTTGCTTACAATTTTAAGAATACTAAATGAGAATATCAACCTAAATCAGATTGCCTTTCTTTTTCCTAGCCTTAACTCTGACTATCCTAAAAAATTGCAAAGCCATTTTGAAAAAAATGGTATAGAAGTTTTAAACAAGAAATCTGGTCAGTTTTTTTATAGGGATGAAATAAGGTTAGTGATGTATATAATCTTAAATGTTTTTTCGGTAAAACCCAAACAAGCAAAGGGAGCTTCCAAGGATAAGTTTGTAAAAAAGCAACAGACAGAATTTAAAACCTACCTTATAGACATATTTGATGATGAGAACTTTAAAAAAGATTCTTCTCTCAATAGTTTTATAGAAGAGATGAAAAGTAAAAAAGAAGATAATTTTTCTTATAGTAAGCTAATTTTTAAAAGTTTTAAATTAAAGGCTTTCCAAGAAATTCTAGGCCAAAAACTTGAAAGTTTGGAAGAAATTAGAAGCCAATCAAACCTAGCTACTTTTACAAAGTTGGTTTCTTCATATGAAAATTTATATTTGGAAGATGATATAAACTTTGACAAAAATTCTGTAGATTTCATATATTTTTATATCTTTTATCTTTTTAAGAAAAAGGCAATAAATGAACTTGATGATTTTGATTCACCTAAAAACGTCCTAAACTTTATGACAATTCATCAAGCAAAGGGTTTGGAGTTTGAGGTAGTCTTTGTATCAGGCTTAAATGATTGGCCAAGAGGGGAAAATAAGAAATTCTTGGAGGCTTATCAAAGATATGAGACGAATTTTGAATCTAAGCTTAGAGATTTTTATAGAAAATATTTTACAGCCTTTACAAGAGCGAAAAATCTATGCGTGCTTTTGGATAATTCTAGGGATAAGAGGCTAGTTTCTTTCCAAAAAGATCTATATTCTTCATCTATTCTTAGCTCTATAGATTTTAAAAGAAAAGAGCCAGTCAAAGAAAAGCAAATTTTGGCTTTTACTACTGATATTTCCATATATGAATCTTGTCCCTTAAAATATAAATTTTTAAGAAAACTAAAAATTTCAAGTCCTTTAACCAAGAATCTTGTTTTTGGTACCAGGGTACACGAAATTTGTGAATATATATCATCTATTAGAAAAAATGGACAATCATTAGAAATACTAAATGATTTTATAAAATATAATCCTTCCTACAATACTGTTATTGAAAACTACCTATCAAGAGATTTTAAAGTTGAAGCAAGTGAAGCAAATTACAAAACTGATAGAAATTTTTACATACTTCAAGGTAATATAGACCTAATTTTGGAGGATGGATCTATAGTAGATATAAAAACAGGCAAGGTAAATGACAAGCTTTTGGAAAAATATAGACAGCAAATCATAACTTACTACAATCTTTTGTTGCTCAATTACAGAGATGTTTTTCATATTTATCTTTACTTTGTAGAAGAAGATAAGCTATTAGAATTTGAAAAAGATAAGTTTGACCTAGAAAAAATAGATACAATTTCAAAAAATATCATAGACGAAGATTTCTATCACAAAACTTCTGATATAAAAGAATGTAAGTTCTGCCCTATGAAATATTTTTGCCACAGAGATTAAACTTAGAGGCTTTTAATTTTTTTAAATAAATTTCTTTAAAAACTTGATATTTAACTACTATGCTATACAATGTTCTAAAGGTGGGTGTATAATGATAGATAGTCAAATGCTCAAGGGTATCATTGATGGGATTATCCTTGAAATAATAAATAAAAATCAAACATATGGCTACGAAATTGTAGAAGAGCTAAAAAGAAAGGGCTTTTACAATATGACAGAAGGAACGGTCTATCCTATTTTAAAGAGGTTGACAAAAAAAGGATACTTAATGGCAACTTTCAGGAAAAGCGATGTTGGTCCAAAAAGAAAATATTATTATATAACAGAGATTGGTCAAAAAAAATTAAAAGTTTTTAAGGACTCTTATGACGAAATGACAAGGGCTGTTAATAAAATTTTTTATGAATAGAAAGAGAGATTTATGAGAGTAGATAAGATGATTGGCAATTCCAATCTTGATACTAGAAAAAATATAAAAAGAAATGCAAAAAAAGGTGGACTTGTTATAAATGGTCAAGTAGTAAAGGATACTTCTGTCCATGTAGACCCAGAAGTAGACGAGGTTTACTATATGGGGGAATTGGTAGATTATTTCGAAAATATTTACTTGATGGTAAATAAACCTAAGGGGCTTGTTTCTGCGACAAGGGATGAAGATGAGCCAACAGTCATGCAACTTTTGGATGATTTTTATCTATCTCTTGACTTATCAATAGCGGGAAGACTTGATAAAGACACAACAGGACTTCTTTTGATGTCAACAGATGGAAAATTCATCCATACTATTACTTCACCAAATTCAAAAATAGAAAAAACCTATCTAGCAAAAACTAGAGATAAGATAGACCAAAGTCTAATAGAAGAATTTAAAAATGGAGTCTACATAAGTGAAGATAATTATACAGCAAGACCAGCCTCCCTAGAAATTTTGGATGATAGACTTGCCAAGGTAAAAATCACAGAAGGTAAGTTTCATTTGGTAAAAAGACTATTTTCCAACATGGGCAATGAAGTTTTATCTTTAAAAAGGATAGCAATTGGAAATTTAGGCCTTGATCCTAGTTTAAAAGAAGGTGATTACAGAGAACTTTCTCCTAATGAGCTCTCCCTATTTGGCTTTTAGTAAGTCTTGAGCAAGATACTAAAAGTAGTGTATAATTAGTCCATCATGGAGGTCTTATGTACCAAAAGTATGTAAAAAATGCTGCAGATAGGATACTTTCGCTCTTTGCCATAGTAGTATTGAGCCCTTTGCTTATCATAGTAGCTATAATAATAAAAATAAGTGAACCAAAATCAAAGGTTCTCTTCATACAAGAAAGAAGTGGTCAGGACAGAAAGCCATTTAAGTGCTACAAGTTTAGATCTATGAGTGAAAAAGCACCCAAAAATGCAGCAACATGGGAACTAGAAAATGCAGAAGACTATATTACCCCTTTGGGAGCTTTTATAAGAAAAACTTCCTTAGATGAGCTGCCACAGCTTTTTAATATCTTAAAAGGAGAAATGTCATTTATTGGTCCCAGACCAGTTATATTAAAAGAAACTGAGCTTTTAGACTTAAGAGAAAAACTTGGAGCTACCAAGGTAAGACCAGGCATAACAGGTCTTGCCCAAATTTCTGGTAGGGATAATGTTTCTGTAGAAAAAAAAGCCCAAGCTGATGCTGAATATGCGAATAATGTAAACTTTTTGACAGACTTCAAACTTATGCTTCTTACAATACCAAAAGTCTTGAAAGGCGAGGGCATATCAGAAGGAAAAAACGACTTTAAATCTTAGATTTGGGAATGTGCATCGATTTATTTTGATGCACTTTTTCTATCTAGTAATAAAATAGCAACAAAGAATAAACTATTTTAGACTTTTTAATTTGACCATAAATTTAATTATCTATAGGAATATTTGTTTAATGTAACGTTAAATTAACAGATTTTTTAAAGGAGTATTAAAATTTACAGCTTATTATTTACTCTATCCTAACAAGTCTTAGCATGTAACTGTTAAGAATCACTTTATATTTTCTATTCTATAGATTTATTTAATTTTACTAGGATTTAATTATTAGCTTACAAAAGATAGGTACACTTATTTCATAGCAAAAAATAAGAAATAAAGGGAGGTGGTCTTTTGTTTAAATATTTAAATCCTAAAAGATTTTATCATGCTGTTGGCAAAAAGGCATTTTTAGAATTTTTGCTATCTATTGTATTTTTAGGTTTTTTTTATTTACCATTAATCTATTCAGGCATACTTGCTTTTGCAAATAAATATCAATATCCAAGTATTATGCCAGAGGAATTTGGCTTTAATTGGTGGAAATTTATACTCTCAAGAGATAATTTGCTTGGATCTATTTTTAATTCGCTAATCATTGCGATATTAGTTACGGTATTGTCTTTACTAATTTGCCTACCAGCTTCATATGCTCTAGCAAGGTATAAATTTAAAGGCAAATCACTAGTTATGCTATCTTATTTATTAACAAATGCTTTTCCCAAAATGTGCCTATATGTTTCTATAGCTATTGTTTTTTACAAATTAAACTTAATGGGGACCTATGTAGGGGTAATAATTATTCATTTGATTAATACAATTATGTATATGGTTCGGCTACCCATGGGAGCCTTTAGCAAAATACATAAAGAGCAGGAAGAAGCTGCAAGGGATATGGGTGCAAGCAAATTCCAGACATTTAGAGATGTAACTTTACCCTTAGCAATTCCTTCAATTGCTATTTCATCAATTTTTACTTTTCTTTTAAGCCTTGAAGAAAGTCAGGGAACCATGGTTGTAGGCTTCCCACAAATATCTACAATGGCTACAGAAATGTATGCTGTAATTATGGATTTTCCAGTAACGGCTGGGGCTGTATTTTCTATGTTATTAATAATACCAGGCTTAATTGTTATCTTTGCATTTAGAAAATATATATCAGCTGATGCAATAAGTATAAAGTAGGAAGCAATAATGGCTGAAATAAAAATAAGATTAAAAGATGTATCTGTTATCTATCCAAATGGCGATGGGGTAAAGGATATAAATTTGGATATTTATGAAAATGAAATACTAACTTTGTTGGGCCCATCTGGATGTGGGAAATCAACGATTTTAAGAGCACTGGGAGGTTTTAATAAATTATCTAAAGGAAGAATTGAAATAGAAGGAGAAGATGTAGGGGATTTTGGACCTGAGAAAAGGCCAACTTCTATGGTATTTCAGGGCTACAATTTATGGAATCACATGAGTGTATATGAAAATTTGGCTTATGGTTTAAAGTTAAGAAAAATTGAAAAGAAAGTCATTGATGAGAAAGTTAAGGGTATCCTAAAGTTATTTAATATGTCTGGCTTTGAAAAAAAATATCCTTCTCAGATGTCAGGTGGCCAACAGCAAAGAATTGCCATAGCTAGATCTATCTTAATAGAGCCAAAAGTCTTGCTAATGGATGAACCATTTTCTGCTCTTGATGCAAAAATAAGAGAACAAATGAGGATGGAGTTAAGAAGAATCCAGAAAAAGCTTAGAATAAGTGTTGTCTTTGTAACTCATGATCAAGAGGAAGCTATTTCAATATCAGATAGAATTGTAGTAATGGACAAGGGTAAAATTGTTCAAGTTAGTAGTCCTAACGATATTTATGAAAATCCAGTAAGTCCATACGTTGCTTCTTTTGTAGGGACAATGAACTTTATAGAAGCCAATAATAAATTGTTAGCTTTTAGGCCTGAAGAAACAAAGCTTTATGAGGATGATAGGGGAAAATATAAGGCAAAAATTTCTCAAATTGTTCTAATGGGACATTACTACCAAGTAAAATTGGATAGTGCATTTGGGGAGATCATAGTATTTGTAAACCGTCTTAACATAGACAATTTTATAGAAGGAATGAAAGTAAGTTTTGATATTAGTAATTTTAGAGAATATGAAAGGAATTAACAATGAAAAGCAAAAAAAAGAAATTATTAACATTTACTTTAATACTTGGTTTGGTATTTGGAGCAAGCTCTTGTAAATCAGATAAAGATAAGGGTAGTAATGAAAAAAGCGCAGACAAAAATTCAAAAGAAGTGGTAACAGTATGGACTAGTGGTTCAGAAAATGTTAAAGAAACATGGCGAAAACTTGCTGATGGCTTTAACAATAACGAAGAGTACAACCAAGGAAAATATGAAATGCAAGTACAGCATGTATCTTCTGGTACGGGAGCCACAAATTTGTTTGATAGAGTAATTTCTCAGTACAAGTCAGGCAAAAAAGAATCAGAGTTTGATTTGGTGGAAGTAAATGGTGGTGAATATGAAATTTATACTAAAGAAGGCGGCAAAGATATTTTTCTTGATATAGAAAAAGATAAACTAAAAAATAAAGATAAGGTTAAATCAGATCAACTGGCATCTGGATCCGAACAATTAGTACCCTATAGAGGGACAACTGTTGTTTTGGCTTACGATGAAAACAAAGTAAAAAATCCTCCAAAAACTGATAAAGAACTATATAAATGGATTAAAGATAATCCAGGACAATTTGCTTATTGCACGCCTGGAAGTGGTGGCTCAGGGGCATCTTTCGTTTTGACATCAGTTTATAATTTCTTGCCAGAAGAATCTTTATATTCAAATGACAAAAAATGGGAAGAAAAATGGGACCAAGGCTTTAAATTATTAAAAGAGCTTCATCCGTTTATGTATAAATCATCAGGAAAGGTAGTATATCCTAACAAGAATCAAGGCAGTCTAGATCTTTTAATGAATGGACAAATTTCTATGACTCCTTCTTGGGTTGACTTGATAATTTCACAACTTAATCAAGGGACCTTGCCAGATAGTATCAAAATGGTTCAAATAAAGCCAAGTTTTACAGGAGACTTAGTATCTTTAGGAATTCCAAAGAATACAAAAAATAAAGATGGAGCTTTAGCAATAATAGATTATGCATTATCAAAAGATGCACAAACTATCTTATTAGATGAAATGGGAGCCTTTCCTGTTATTGATGCTAATGAAATAGATTCTAAGAATAAAGATTTAATTTCATCCTTTAAAATTGAAGATTTTAGATCATACGATATTGGCAATTTATCACAAGATTTAGCAGAAAGATGGGATAAGGAAATATCAACTTTAGAATAGGATTTAATTTTGAAAAATAAGAATAAACTTTTTATAATATTAATGCTTTTACCATCTTTAATAATAACTATAGGTTTTGTTGTATTACCAATCATAAACTCGCTTATTAGATCGTTCAAAGATCCTAATTCAGGAGCCTTTAGTTTAATAAACTATACTAGTATTTTTAATGATCCTATCATGGTAGCAAATATTTTCTATACCATAAAAATAGCCTTAATAATTGTATTGTTGTCTATTCTGGTTTCCTATCCATTTGCTATCTATGTTAGGTTTAATAGCTCAAAAATAAGCAAAAAATTGTATAATCTAATTTTAATACCTAGATTTATACCTGGTATGGTTGCGGTATATTCTATCATTCAATTTATCAATGATTCAGGCTTGATAAATAGGATTGGTCAGATATTTGGCTATAATTGGCAACTGGGATATATGTATAACCAAAAAGGAATAATTTATACTGGCTTATGGTTTAACATTCCATTTGCTACTTTAATAATAGCGGCAACTCTTTCGTCTATTAATAAGTCAAGTTTGGAAAGCGCTAGAGATATAGGGGCTTCTAAATTATCAATATTTATTAATATTATTTTACCTTTAAGTTATAAAGATGTATTAGTAGCGGCAACCTTTATCTTTATATCAAATGTTGGCGCCTTTACTACACCCTACTTACTTGGAGAAAATAATCCTAGAATGTTAGGGGTAGTATTAAATGACATCTTTTCTGTGTATAGAAGATATGAATCAGCAGCTGCCCTATCTGTAGTCATGTTTCTAATATGTGTACTTGCTGCTTTTGTCTATGTAATAGTTAATTTAAAAGAAAAGCCATGGGAGAAAAAATGATTTTATTAAATGACACCTTACAACTGGATAATAAAAATACCTTGAGTCATAAGAAATATATAATAAAATTAGCTAGGGCTTATGATCAATTATTGATAAAGATGTGCTACTCTCCTGCTTATGTTGACCAAGAAAAATCAGATATATTGATAAAATCATGTATTGATAAATATGTACCTGATTTTTATAAGAATAGTTTTGAGAATATTAATAATTTTAAGGTCGAAAATCTTATCACAACATCTTTAAAATATGAAAATGAATATTTGGGAGCTTATCATAATAAGACTAGTAATCAAGAAATTATAATAAGTCCCAAGATGTCTTCTTTAGGCTATATCAGCCATGACGTTTTGGCTGGGGACTATGCCCTAACGTTAAGTTTTCATTCGGTAAATAGTGAAATCACTCTTAAATTATTAGTGGAGGCAAAAGATGTTCAATAATGCTTATTATCCAATAGAACTACATTCTCATACTTACCATTCTGATGGTGATTTTACTCCAGAAGATTTAATCGAATTAGCTAGCGAATTTGGCTATAGAGGAATATTTATTACTGATCACAATACTTCTTCTGCATTTTATGAACTTAAAAACAAGGATTTGAAAAAATTTCCCATTAAGATATATCAAGGAATAGAATGGACAACCTTCCATGGCCATATTCTAATTTTGGGTAATGAAAAGATGCATGATTTTACAAAGCTAAATATTTACAATCTTGATGCTTGTATCAAAAATCTAAGAGCAGAAGAGAAAAATATTGCAATAGGCATAGCTCATCCATATGCAATAGGAAACCCCATATGTACTGGGTGTCATTTTGAATATAAGGTTAAAGATTATAGTATTTTTGACTATTTAGAAATTTGTAATAGCGAAAACCCCATGGATGTCTACTATAATAACTTGGCCTATGAAAGGTGGACTAAGCTAATAAATAAAGGCATAAAATTTGCCGCTTTGTCTGGTAGAGATTGGCATAAACTTTCAGATAAAAAATCTTATGTTGCAATTTCAATGATTAAGGCAGATCAAGACTTGTCAATGACTTCTGTTATTGAGGCAATAAAAAATTCCCATACTTATATAAGTCTTGGACCTATATTAAAATTTGATTTTGGGAATGCAGATTTAGGAGATGAAATAAAAAAGGAAGCTATTCTATTTAAATTTTTATTAGAGGAAGGCAAATTTAGTAATAAGGATAATTTTTCAATAAAAAATTTTGAGTTATTATTTATTAATAATGAAATAGTAAAAATAAGAGAAAAAATTTTTTATAATGAAGTTGTTACTTTCGACTTTGTACCTGAAAAAGGAACTTTAAGGTTTGAGATAAGAGGAGACTTAAATGGAGTTAAAGATAAGAAAATTGTAATAACTTCTCCAATTTATGTAAAATAACAAATGCTTTATTCGATAAAGGAAAAATAGACAATAAATTATTAATAAAACACACATGTGTGGGGGTAGAATTTCTACCCCCAATTTGTTTTAATAGGTATTTTTATTGCTTATCTTAATTATAAAATATGATTAATACCAAAATATTTGGTAAAATAGATAGAAGAGCTACTGATTTTGCCTTTACTTAAAATTTTTTTAATTGTTTATTGGGACTATATATATCATAATATAAGAAAAGGAGGAGGGAATAGATGAAAATTGATATTTTTATTTGCAAGTTTGGTTCAGGTCATCAAGCTGCAGCCAAGGAATTACAAAAATATATTGAAGCAAATGAAACAGTAGATATTAATACTGTCGATTTTATCGAGTCCATTCATCCAAAAATTCACAAGGCAATTTATTGGGGACATAGGACCTATTTTCAACATATAAAACCAAAGAAAGATAAAGACTACAAGGACAGAGACGGTTCTAGGGATTTTGCATCAAAGTTTTTTAATATTAAAAAACTATTCTTTAAATATTTAGATGAAAATCCTCTCCCAGATATGTTTATTTCTTGTTATTCTGTGACAAGTTACCTTCTTTCTCTTTATAAGATAGAGAGAAGTTTAGAAATTCCATTGATAACATATATTACAGACTATAATTTCCACAAGTTTTGGATTAATGAGGGTACAGATCTTTACCTAACTATGTCAAAGTTTACCAAAAATAAACTTATGGATATTGGCATAGAAGAAGATAAGATAATAATTTTTGGAGATAAGAAAAAGACTAAAATCAAGAATTCTGCACAAAATATCTTGATTTGTGGGGGTGGTTTGGGAATTCTACCTACAGATGAGAGTTTTTATAGGAATTTGGAAAAGTTTCTTGATAAGAATTTTGCTATCGTTTTTGGCAAAAATAAAAATCTCTACCAAAAAGTTTCAAAACTTAAAATCAAAAATCTACAAACTTACGGCTATGTAGCAAATATGGACTACCTACATTCTTGGGCAGACCTCTATATTACAAAACCAGGTGGTATGAGTATACATGACTCAATAAGAAATGATCTTGCTATTGTTTACTTTAGCCCTTTCTTATCACAAGAAATTGAAAATAAACGCTTTATTGACAAAGAAAATATTGGAGTTGAGTTAAAGAATGAAAGTTTTGATGTTTTGGATGACTTATTTAATAATCCTGATAAAATAAGGATTTTAAGAGAGAATCTAAACAGGTTAAGAGAAGATTTTGCTCCGGAAGATTTACTCAGGTGGATGGATTATGAATATTATAAAATTAGGCTTAATACTTATAATAATTTTTCTGAGTCATGGATACATGGCTACAGCTATTCTTAGACTGGTGTGGAAAGTTGATTTTCCAATAAAGGAAGATTATTTTTTAACTTTTGATGATGGGCCAAGCGATCTTACTAAAGATTTAATCAAAGTTTTAAGGGATAATGAAAAAAATGCCATATTTTTTCTCCTAGGTCAAAAGCTTGGATCATATGATCTTAGTATGTATGAGGGCTACCAAATTGCTTGCCACGGTTATAGGCATGTAAATTTTGCCCTCATGGATCCCTATAGGACTTATCTTGAATTTAATAAGGCTATAAAAGCCTTTGAAAAAGCAGGAATAAAGCCTAAATATTTTAGGGCACCTTATGGACTTTACAACTTAACTTTATTATATTTGATAAAAAAATCTAATATGAAACCTTTCCAATGGGACTATCTTCTTGGTGACTGGAATCTAGAGGAAGATAATATCTTATATAAAAAGATTAAAGAAAAGGCAAATAATAAGCATGTTTTGGTTCTTCATGATGGGACAGAAGGAAGCGCAGCTATGAAAGCTAAAGAAAAGATGTTAGAGGAGCTTACAAGATTTCTAAATGATGAGAGAAAAAGCAAAGAAAACAATTATTAACTTTTTGATACTGCTAGGACTATCTTTTGGAATGATCTATTTGATTTACAGAAAGACAAATCCAAAAGATTTAAAAGCAGTATTTTTTGCAATGAAAAAAGAATATATAGTATATGCTATTTTGGCTTTTATCTTATATAGGCTAATGGAGGGGCTTGCTCTTTATGTCTTATTTAAAAAAGTTAGACAAGATACAAGCATAAGAGCCTGCATGGCTTATAGCATATTTGGACATTTCTTTAGCCAATTAACTCCTTCAGGTGGAGGCGGTCAGCCTGCCCAACTTTATCTTATGACAAAGGATGGGATAAAAGGAGATAAAGCTTTGGCGGCTATGGTTCCTTTTAATATTATGTATCATATAAGTTTGCCTATAGTTGGACTAATTGCCCTAAGTACACAATTGCGCTGGATTATTTTTTCTAGTAACCTATCTTTCTTCTTTTATATAGGCTTGTTAGTACAAGTATTTCTAGCTATTGTGGTTATCCTTGCTTTTAAGAAAACAACTTGGCTTTTAAATCTTTTAGTTTTTATATCTGAAAAAATTAAAGGAAAGAGATTTTTTGATAGATTTTATAGAAGCAAAGATAGAATAAGAGCATTTTTGGAAGATTTAAAGAAAAATATGCTAAGGCTAGTTGAGAATAAAGAAGTTTTCATAATTATCTTCATTCTTCAAGCTCTGATGCTTTTCTTTAACTACACCATGTCCTACTTTACTTATAGGGCTATGGGCTTTTCTGATTATAGTCTTTTTGATATAGTAAGAATCCAATGTTTAATAATAATAGCTACAGAATATATACCAACTCCAGGAACTGCGGGTTTTTCAGAACTTGCCTTATATGAAGCCTATAAAAATATAATTGCAAAAGATTATGCCCTAAGTTGGATGATGTTAAATAGGATTTTACCTTTGTATTTGGCAATCTTATTTACCCTTATCATTTATATAATTAGATCAGTAAGAGAAAAAAATAATAGCAAAGAGGTGTAAGTCTTAGCATAAAGCTATTTTAAGCTAAAAGTAAAAAACTCTACTTGAAACCTATATTTCAGTAGAGCTTTTTTAATTTGCTTTAATGTACTTTTATTGGATCTAGGGTAGATCTTGCAATATTGTAAGCATGATCACCTATTCTTTCAAAAGTTGATACTATATCAACAAACAATGAAGAAGCAATGGTATCTCCACCTACTCCAGATGTAAGTCTTGCATAGTGGGAATGCCTTAGTTCGTGTTCCAGAAGGTCAAGATTGTTTTCATCTTCTGTAAGTACATCAAAAAGATTTATATCCTTAGTTTTAAACACTTCCATAGCATTAATAAAGTTATGGATAACTAACTCGTATATCTTTGTCAAATCATCCACAGCTTCATCGACATATTTTTCGTTAGAATTAAATATTTCCTCGTAATATTCTCCAAGATTTTGACCCAAATCTGAAATTCTTTCTATATTCTTTTGAACAAGAAGATAGGTTTGAAATTCTGTATCAAGCTCTGGGGCAAGATCTTGTTGGGAAATTTCTAGTAAATACTTTTCTATATTGGTATCCATCCTATTAACTATATCTTCAGCTTGGTTTAAGTTTTGGAAATGTATTGAATCTCCTGTTGTAAGATAAAGTTGAGAAGACTTTAATGTTTGTAAAGCTATGTCAGATTCATTTATTATAGCAAGCTTTGCTTGGTCAAGAGCAGATGCTGGGAAAGATCTTATTAAGTGTTCTTGTAATTCAACTTGTTGAATATCTGAGAACATGGATTCTTTTCCAGGTACAAGCTTTGCCAAAAGCTTTGATGTAGGCTTTAACAAAGGTGTAAAAATCAACATACCTACAAAGTTAAAGGTAAAGTGACCAATAGCTATGGTCATCATAGGATTGGCTCCTAGAAGATCTGTTAGCATAGATACAAAAGCTTCATAAGGTATCAGAATTATCATGAAGAGAGTTGCTATAGTAACATTAAAGAATACGTGGAAAATAGCGGTTCTTTTTGCAGCCAAGGATCCTCCAATAGATGCTAGTAAAGAAGTAATACAAGTACCTATATTTGCTCCAAACATTAAGGCCAAGGCAACATTTAAGTTAATAGCACTTGCGGCAAAAAGTGTTTGTATAATACCTATAAAAGCTGAAGAAGATTGGATTATAGCTGTAATCAAAGTTCCCACAAGCACTCCTATAAGAGGGTTTGTAGCAATTTTTGAAACTACATCATTAAATCCTGGCAAATTTTTCAAATCTTTTAATGATTCTCCCATCATTTGAAGACCGATAAATAATAAACCAAATCCAACAATAATATTACCTATGTATTGGATTCTCTTTTTCTTGGCAAAAAGTGTAATAAAAACACCTATTAAACATATGTAGTAGGATAACAATTCAAGGTTAAAGCCTATCAAAATAGCAGTAACGGTTGTACCGATATTTGCACCAAGGATAATGCCCATAGATTGTTCAAGTGACATAATACCAGCACGAACAAAGGATATAGCTATAACAGTTGTTGCAGATGATGACTGTATAACTCCTGTGATAAAAACTCCTACTAAAATTCCCTTTAAGGGAGTTGAAGTATATCTTTCAATATAACCCCTAAGTTTTGGACCTGCAAAATTTGTAAGGCTATCTCCCATTATACTAATACCTAGTAGGAAAATAGCAAGACCTCCTGCAATCAGGTTCCATTGCAGAGAGGTCAGACTCATTTGATCCATATAACCTCCAGAAAAAAATTTATATAAGTCTGAAGTTAATTTTACGAAATTATTACAATTAACTCTTTTTTAATATTATCATATAACTTATGCAAAAAACAAATAAGATTATTGTTTTTTTCATCAAAATAAAGTATATTTTTTGAAAAAATTTTTAGAAAACATTTGCAAAAGAAAAAGAATGGTGTTACAATCCTGAATTTGACAGTTAAAAAGGAAAAAAGCACTCTTAAAGCCTGGAATACAGCCATTAGAGTGCTTAAAATTTTGATTCGAATTTGCGTAATGTTTTTGTTTTTAAGAAAATTTTCTCTTTTTTCTATCTTTAATAAT
>JAQYEZ010000052.1 GCA_028723425.1 Peptoniphilaceae bacterium
CCTTTTTCTGCTTTTTCTTCAAATTGTTTTAGGAATTCTTCTTCCTCTTCAAATGACATATTCCTTCTATTTCCAACTCTTTTTTTATTCATGAGTCCTTGTATTGAAGATTCTTCATATTTTTTTATCCACTTAGATATAGCCCTTATTGTACCATCAATCTTTTCTTATATTTCCCTTGATTTTAACCCTTTTAGTCTAAGTATTACTGCTTTTAATCTTATATCTTCTTTTTTATTAATTGTATTTTGTCAGTTAATTATAGCAATTAGAATGTCATATTAGAATTTATAATGTATTACATCCTTATAATAGTTAACTAACTCTTTATTTTTTTCAGCAGTATTATCTAGATTTGCAGAATAAAAAAATGGCATATTTTCAATATTTAAGCTATCTAATTCAACTGCTACTTCCGTTATTATTGTATTTGCAATAAAAACAGATGTAATTGTAGAAGTCGGTCCAACATTTATATTACCTATTTCAACCGCTGCATCCCCTTTTACTCCGTGATTATCAATAATAATATCTGCAATTTCATAAAGATTTTTACCAGATGAATGTCTTGACTTAACATCTTTAGAATAAGAAATATTTGTAATGGCTATTGTCTTTATATCCATTTCTTTAGCTTTTAGAGCTAAATCAATAATAATTGGGTTTCTTCCAGATACACTATGAAGCAATAAAACATCATTAGGTTTAAAATCTGTTGTTTCAAATATAATTTTTCCATAACCTTCAAGTTGTTCTATTTTACTAGTTCTTGTAATTGGCGAAGTATTTACCATTGTATCAGAAGTAAATATTGGATTGACTGTTATTAATCCACCGGCTCTATAAAATAGCTCTTGACTTATTATACCTGCATGACTCGCTCCAAAAACATATATAGAATTTTTATTTTTTGTTGCTTCAATTATTAAATCTTTAGCTTTTAAAATATTTTCTTCTTCTTTTTCGATTATTTCATATAAATTATCTAAGATTTTCTTTTGATAAATTAACATTTTAGACCCCATCTAAATTAATTCCTGATATTACAGTTTATCTTTTTCTCTATTAATGATTCCTACAGCATCATTAATTACCCTTGTAAATATTTCCTTACCTTTTTCTTTTGTAGATAATCTAGCATCACCCATAATATAAACATCCGTAAAATCTGTCCATTTGGTAGGTGTATAGCCAGTTTCTTCTGGTACATTTAGTACGCCCTCTCTTAGTTTGTCTTTAGCTACTAATGATTCATCTATGTGCATCATCATTGATGTTTCTACCTCGCAAGCATGTAAATACAAACTATGGTCATTTACTACATCAAATATATCAAGATACATTCTGATATTAGGGTATGTCATATATATAACTTTAATATCAGAAATCTCGTATAGCTCTCTTGCAGCTGTTTTTGCAGCATCTATATTTCCAAAATGAGCTGATATCAAAGTTAACATTTTAGCTCCATTTTTTGCTAAACTAAGACCAATATTTTTTATTAATTCAACTAATGTCTTTGTTCCAATATCTATACTTCCGCTAGCATCACTTAAGCTCCATACAGCACCATAATTCATTGTAGGTAATACAAGCGAATTTGTATTTTCAGCTAATTTATTTGTATAGTATTCAACTAAGATGTTATCTGTATTTAGTGGAAGATGTATATCATGAGCTTCTACTGCTCCTAAAGGTAAGATTACATTCTTTTTTTCTTTTATTGCTTCTCTAATATTTCCTGAATTATAATATTCATACTTAAAATCATTCATTTTATTTCTCGATTGTTAAATATCTTTTTGGATTATCAACGAAAATTGTATTTACTATATCTTCTGCATCAAATCCTTTTATTGTAAGTTCATCTTTAAATCTATCCAGCCAAGTACTTGGAATCCAGCCTAATCCTAAACCATATTTATAATGTTTATAGTATGACTTTCTAGCTGTATCTCCTCCACAAAGTATTTGATTTATAAAACCTTTTTCTATAAGATTTATTATTGCATCAATCCTCGCAGATTCTGGATAATATTTATTTTTACCAAGTCCATCGAAAGATAAGTATACACCTTCTTTTGCTAGCTTTTCATGGTAATAATAGTCTATATTTCTATCCATATGACCAATAGACCACTTGCTTAAATCTGCCCCAAACTTTTTAGCTAACTCTATTTGCTCAATACCCATAGTTCCTGCTTCTGTATGAGAATGTAATGGCACTCCTAAGTTTCTTTGAACAATTATAGCTACTTGGCAAGTCTTTTCTTCTAGAGGTGTTATAGAATTATAACCCGTACCAAACTTTACTTGTCCCGCTTTAAAATCAGTACCTTCAAGTCCTTCTATTATTTCTTTGCTTACAACTTTTACTAATTCGTCAATGGATGACTTATCAATCCATTCATAATAAGTTTCATAATCTCCTAAAATCGGTTTTAAACGTTCTGGTATTTTAGCATCCCATAGAAAACTTTTATTAAATCCAGCTGTTCCTATTATGTGTATTCCTGTTTCTTTCGATATATTTGCTACATCCTCTACTCTTCTTCCATAATCTATCGCTGTGGCATCAATTATTGATTTCCCACCGTTTGCTTTAAAATCCAGAACATCAAGTTTAGATCTTTCTGGATCATCTAGTAACAAATCTTCGACATCACGAAGTTCCCAATATGGGGGCACACAAACAATATGTTCGTGTGCATTTGTAAATCCTAATTCATCTGGATTAATATCACCTAAAAGTGTTCTGATATACATAATATTCTCCTATCTTTAAGTATTAAACAAATTTATCTATAAGAATTTGCTTAAGAATCTAATTATTGTTCCACCGATAATAAACATATCAGTATCCGCAGCCCAGGAAGCTGTATCAGGAATTGTCGAAGGTAGCATATACATTACACATAACCATTGTCCTATGGCAACTATTGTAGCTATGATAAATCCACCCAAAATTGCTCCTTTCCAACCACCAGTTGTATTACCAAGAACACCTGCAGCTGCACCGTGAAAGAATAATACTATCATTGTTGGTACAAATACATAACCTGCTGTTTTTCCTAATACGACCATCCATAATAAGCTTCCAACGAAAGCTCCTACGAAACCTAATATTACAGAATTTGGAGCAAAGTTATATAAGAATGGAGCGTCTATAGCAGGAATAGCGCCTGGAACTACAACGTCTGCAAATCCTTTAAAAGCTGGTACAAGTTCACCAATGAATAGTTTTACTCCATAAAGTACTACGGCAATACCAGCTGCAAATCTAATTGCTTGAACAATAGAATATATTATAAAATTTTGTGCTCCAGCGCTCTCAAGAATTGCATTTGCAGATTCTGTATTTTTAACCATTAGTATAATTCCACCAATGATAAATAAAACTCCCATAGTTAAAGCTGTAATAACGTTTGAATCTCTGAAAAATGAAAATTTATCTGGTATTTCTATATCTTCAGCTGATTTGTACTCTTTTCCCTTTACTAAATTTCCTAGTATGCCAGCTAACCATGCCCCAATACCAACTGTATGACCAAGAGCAATTTGATCATTTTTTGTTGCCTTAACTACGTATTTTTGAGTTAAAGCAGGTTGTAAAGTCCAATATAATCCCATGAAAATAGATAATACAGGAACTACTACTGCCATTTTTACATCTGGATTATTGTGTAATATTATTCCTAAGAAAATTGCAACAGTCCAGAACATCATATGTCCTGTTAAATATATATATTTAAATTTTGTAAATTTAGCTACTAAAACGTTAACAGCAAAACCAGCAAACATAATTATTGCTATATATGAACCAAATTTTGCACTAAACGCTTCAAATCCCATAAAATCAGTTGGCATAGAGCCTGCACTTAAGCCAAATACTTCTGCCCATAAAGGTTGAAATACATTTAAACCAGCAACTATTGCTCCACTTCCAATATCAATTATTAAGAACCCCATTATTGCTTTTAATGTTCCTGATATTACCTTAGAAGCACTTGATTTTTTAAAAATTAAACCTAGAGCAACAATAAGACCTATTAAAAATGCAGGTACACCGAATATATTATTTGCAATCCATTCAAAAACTTGCATATTTTCCTCCTATTTATTTAGATACTTTTCAATCTTTTCTCTTATTTCGTTTTTATCAAAATAATTTTCAACAATTACAATAGGTGCGTCATTATTGATTTGTTTAGCAAATTCTGAATTTGTAACAATTAAATCAGCATTTTCACCACTTGCACTTGTTAAGTCACAATTATCTACGTCTGCATAAATACCTTTTTCTTGTAAGATATCTGCTACATTCATTTTTAGCAACAAACTTGTTCCTTGACCTACACCACAAACACACAATACTTTTTTCATCTTAACCACTCCTTTCAACTTAAAATATTAAATATTTTATTTACGTCATTAGTTTTAATAAGATCAGCATATGTTTCTTTATTCGATAGTTTTTCTGAAATATATTTTAAAGTTTTTATATGATCATCGTCATTAGAACACGCTAGCGCAATTATTACGTTCACATCTTTCTCATCAGAAAAATTAACTCTATTTTTTAGTTTTAAAATTGATAATGCTGACATGATAGCACCATCTTCTGGCCTTGCATGTGGTAATGCAATATCATTGGATAACACAATATAAGGACCCATGGTTTTGACATTCTCAATCATCTTATTTTGATAATTCTCTGTAATTATCTTTTCTTCCAATAGAGGCTTTGAAGCAATAATAATTGCTTCTTTCCAATCTTTTACTGAATCTTTAACCTGAATAAATTCTTTTTTTATTTTCATTTTTATTCACCTATATTTAACTTTCTATCTCTTTAAAAATATTAAATAACTCACCAGAGTTATTGGTACTAACAAATCTTTTCTTTATTCTTTCGTCTTGAAGAGCTTTTACTAGATCCAAAAATGCTTTTAGATGTTCGTTATTTCTGGAAGCCATACAAATTAAGTAACTTATTTCAGTATTTTTAGACTTAAGTATTACCGGCTTTTTGAGCTTTATCAAACTCATTCCAGTTGCATTAACACCATATTTTGAAGAAGCATGGGGCACCGCAACCCCTTTGGATACAACAATATATGGACCATATTTTTCTATATTTTTTATCATTGCATCAATATATTGTTTTTCAATACATCCATCTCGTAATAAATCTTGAGCAGATTTTCTAATTGCATCTTTCCAATCGCTGGCATCCACATCGAACCTTATTCTACTTTCTGGCAATAACTTAGTCAGCTTCTTTTCTTTATCATGTTTATCAGAATTAATTTTATCACCTCTACTTGTATCACTTGTTTCATTTGCTAACCTAATTCTATCTAGCTTAACTTCATCTATTTTTGTCAAAAGTCTTAAAGTATAATTTTGACTTAACACTGGATCAACTAGTATATAATCATATTCATTGTCTAGTTTTACAGTAGAAACTATAAGATCAGGCTTATACTCTTTCACCTTGTCTATATAGCTTTGATCTGTAGATATCTCAATATTGTAATAAGGTGCTACCTTTCTAATATTCTCTTTTATCAAAAAAGATGTTCCCACTCCACTTGAACAAACAACTAATATGTTTATATCTTTAATGCAATTTTTCTTTTTTTCTAAAGATGTGATTACATAAATTACAACATAATTTATCTCCAACTCATTTAAGTCTCTTTCGATAAAGTTTCTAAGTATTTGAATTGAATCTTTAACAGCTTTCCTGATTTCTGGATAGTCTTTAACAAGATCATTAATTGCAGAATTTTCCTTTATTTTTTCTATCGGATTTTCAATTATTGAGGATAGATGATTGGACAAATTTATAAAGAGTTCTTGATCATTATTAAAATTTATTCCAAGCTCCTGAGATAAGCTCTTAATAAATTTATTAGTAACTATCTGTGCTTTCAATAAATCATCTGACTTATATACACGTTTACTAAAGTTAAGTGTATTGATAAATGACTCTATCATATCAACATTAAATTGATTAGCAGTAATACCTTTTATTCCATTAATATTATTCATTATGTTGTTTACAAAAGAATTTTTTGTAACTATAATTTCATTACAAACTTCATCTTCATTAATTTGAATAATATAGATTGCCAAAAAATATTTTGCTAATTCGAATGAATAGTTAGTTAAAATATTACCTGTTTTATTCTCGGCTTTATGGATTAAATCAGATATTTCTTCGATATAATTATCAGAAATGTTTTTGAATTTTATATAATCTTGGATATATTCTTGGTTAAAAAATCTCTCTACATTCCTAATATCAAAATTAATTAAATCAAGTATAAGATTCAATCTATATTTATTACTTATTTCTTCAATTTTTATACCTATAGATGGCTCAGAAATAAGCTGATAATCATAGTTATTAATGAATTTTTTTATCTTTTCTAAATCCTTATTTACGGTAGATCTTGAGACTTGCATGAAGTTTGTCAAATCTTTTATTGTAAAATAACCGTGTTTTAACAATCCGAATAAAATAATTACAATATTTCTCTCAACATTGTCAAGATAATATTCCGAATAGCTTAAATTACTAAGCAAATTGTTCATTTTAATTTCATCACAGTCTAAAAGAACCTCGTTATATTCGATATTTACTGTTCCTAAATTATGTCTACTTAAAAACACATTTATTTTATCAATGTCTTTTCTTATAGTTCGCTCTGTCTTCTTAAATTTTTCTGAAATCTCTTCTAAAGAGCTTCTCTTCTTTTTTGATAAGAAATAACATATATTTACTTTTCTACTATCCATATAATCATCCTCAATTAAATAATAACATCTGACAGTCATCACTTAAAGAGTAAACCTTTTCATTGGTTTTGAAGACTTTTACACTATATAAATAAAAATAATATTTAATCAGATTTTTTATAATACAGCTGAATTTATCTGATGGAGAGATTTGTGATAAAAAGATTTTAAAACTAAATGAAGAAAAGATAAAAAAAGAAGAAATGTTTGATGGCTTTTATGCAGTATGTACAAATTTAGAAAAAGATACTGAGGAAATTATTCAAATTAACAAAATGAGATGGCAAATTGAGTCATCTTTTAGAACAATGAAATCAGAATTTAAGACAAGACCAGTATATCTAAGAAATGACAATAGAATAGAAGCACATTTTCTAACTTGTTTTCTATCACTATTAATACTAAAACTAATTAAAAGAAAAACCAAGGATAAACATACAGAAGAAGAAATATTAACTACCTTAAAAACAATGAATGTACACAAACTCAGGGATTTAGGATATCTAGCCTCATATACAAGAACAGAACTCACAGATGATTTACACCAAGCCTTTGGCTTTAGAACTGATAAGGAATTTATTTCAGAAAAAAGCATGAAAAAATATTAAAAAAGATAAAAAAAGGATAAACAATACTACATTTTTAAAAGAGCTAAAATCTCTGAAACACACTGTTTCCAATGTGTTACAGAGATTTTTTGATTTCAAAGTGTCAAAGATGAGATATTATATTTTGATAGAAAATATCAATTTTTTATCAGAGTTTAAGATTTAAGATATTAGGCTCTTGGCATATTTGCCCAATCAATTCATATGTAGTAAAATTTTTATATAAATTAAGATATGGAGATGTTATGATAAA
>JAQYEZ010000053.1 GCA_028723425.1 Peptoniphilaceae bacterium
TAATAGTATACAGAAAACTAAGTAAGGGAGTGGTCTATTCACTCCCTTACTTAGTTTACCTTTAAGAAATAAAGAAAATATTATATAATTATAATGATATACTTAAGGAGGATTTATGAGAGAAACTAGAGTTAGATTTGCACCATCACCAACAGGTTACCTCCATATTGGTGGCTTGAGAACTGCTTTATTCAACTATCTATTTGCAAGAAATACAGGTGGCAAGATGCTACTTAGAATAGAAGATACTGACAGAACTAGATTTGTTGAAGGAGCTTTGGAAAATTTATTAAAAACTTTGAAATGGTCAGGTATAGAAATCGATGAGGGAGTTATGCTTGATCAAGATGGAAAAGTTATAGAAAAAGGAGAATTTGGTCCATATATCCAATCTGATAGAGTTAAGGCTGGAATTTATGACAGATACGTAGAAAAATTAATCGATGAGGGTAAGGCTTATTATTGCTTCTGTTCTCAAGAAAGACTAGACAATTTGAGAAAACAACAAAAAGCAGATGGCCTTACTCCTAAATATGATGGTCTTTGCCGTTCAATTTCTTTAGAAGAAGCTAAAGAAAGAGTAAAAAATGGTGAAGCCCATACAGTAAGACTAAAACTTCCTACAAATACAGATATTAGTTTCAACGATAGGATAAAAGGAAAAATTACCTTTAATACAAATGACTTGGATGATCAAATTTTGATCAAACAAGATGGCTACCCTACCTACCACTTTGCAGTAGTTGTGGATGACCACGAAATGGGAATTACTCATGTAGTAAGAGGCGATGAATGGATTTCTTCTACTCCAAAACACGTTTACCTTTACCAATGTTTCGGCTGGCAAGCACCAGAATATATCCACCTACCAACCGTACTTAACAAAGATCACAAAAAATACTCCAAGAGAAATGGAGACGGAATGGTAGAAGACTTTATACAAGAAGGCTATTTGCCTGAAGGCTTAATCAACTACCTTGCTTTGCTTGGTTGGTCACCAGATTCTGAAGAAGAAATTTTTACCATGAAAGAACTAGCAGATCAATTTAGCTTTGACAGAGTAAATAAGACAGGGGCTGTATTTGATGTTAAAAAATTAGAATGGGTCAATGGACATTATGTAAGAGAAATGGCTGTAGAAGACTTGGCAGAAGCTATTAAACCTTATGCAATAAGGCAAGGCTTATTTACAGAGGATTATCCAGAAGATAAACTAAGGCTTTTGGCAGAAACATGGCAATCAGCTATCAACAAATTCTCTGATATAGGAGAACTTGCCAAAAACTATTATTTGGATGATAAGGATATGGTTTGGACAGAAGAGGCCAAAGAGGCTATGGCTACAGACGATGCTCATAGCTTATTTGATAGTTTTATAGCAAAACTTGAAGAAGTTGATGAAGTTGATACAGAATTTGCCAAAACTGTCATGAAAAAAATACAAAAAGAAACTGGTATTAAGGGTAAAAATCTATGGTTCCCAGTTAGGGCAGCACTTACAGGTTCAGTCCATGGACCAGAACTTGCAAATGCCTTTGTAATTATGGGCAAGGAAAAAATGCTAAATAGATTAAAATACGTTAAGGAAAATTATTAATGAAAATTTATAATACATTCACAAGAAAAAAGGAAGAATTTACTCCAATAGAAGAAAATAATATAAGAATGTATGTTTGTGGACCAACAGTTTATGACTATATGCATATAGGAAATGCTCGCCCACTTGTTGTATTTGACACTTTTAGAAGATTTCAAAAATATCTGGGCAAGGATGTAAGATATGTAGTAAACTTTACAGATGTTGATGATAAAATAATCAATAAGTCCATAGAACAAGGCATTTCTACACAAGAAGTTACAGATAAATATATAAAGGCCTACATGGAAGATGCAAGAGATTTAAATCTTGATGAAGTTGACACTATCCATCCAAAGGCGACAGAAACTATGGATGAAATCATAGAATTTGTCGATGATTTGGTAAAAATGGGTGCAGCCTATGAAGCAGATGGCGATGTATATTTTGATATTTCAAAGGCCAAAAACTATGGTAAGCTTTCAGGAAAAAATATAGAAGATTTACAAGCAGGGGCTTCAAATAGGTTAGATAGTGAAGAAGCAAGAAAGAAAAAAAATCCTATGGATTTTGCTCTTTGGAAAAAAGTAAAAAAAGAGGGAGAGCCTGCTTGGGACTCACCTTGGGGTTTGGGTCGTCCTGGTTGGCATATAGAATGTTCTGCCATGAATAAAAAATTCTTGGGAGATACTATAGATATACATGCTGGTGGAGAAGACTTAGAGTTTCCACATCACGAAAATGAAATAGCCCAATCTGAAACTCATTCAGGCAAGAAATTTGCCAATTATTGGATGCACAATGGTATGATACAAGTCGATGGAACAAAGATGAGCAAGTCTTTGGGAAATTTCTTTACCCTTCATGATATTAAAAAAGAGTATGACCTTATGGTTGTAAGGTTTTGGTTGTTATCTGCAGGCTATAGACTTCCTATAAACTTTACTAGAGAAATTATAGAGCAAGCAAAAGCTTCTCTTGACAGATTAAACAATGCCAAATTTAGGATGGATGAACTTAAAGAAAAGACAAGTGGAACTTTATCAGAAGAAGAAAAGAAAGATCTTGTTGTCCTTGATGACTTTGAAAAAAGATTTGTAGCTGTAATGAGCGATGATTTGAATACACCAGATGCCCTTACAGTTCTATTTGATATAGCTAAATATGCAAATTCAAAGCTTGATCAAAATTCCTCCAAGGAAATGGTAGATAGGGTCTTAAATTTATTTTTAAGACTAGAAAATGCTTTGGGCTTAGAAAATAGAAAAAAATCAGCAGATAATTTGGATGTGGAAAAGATTGAAAGTTTGGTAGCTTTAAGAAGTGCTGCTAAAAAGAATAAGGATTTTGCCAAGGCAGACCAAATAAGAGATCAACTTCTTGAAATGGGCGTTATAGTAAAAGACACCAGAGAAGGAAGCAAGTGGGAGATTAAATAATGCAAAGGATATATGGTAGAAAGTCTGTATTGGAAACAATAGATTCTAAGCAAAAAATCCTTAGGGCCTTTATACTAAAAAATAAAAACCAAGAAAATACCCACAATATTCTTGGTAAAATAGTAAAAAAGTTAAAGGATAAAGATATTCCAATAGAATTTGTGGACAAGAGTTTTTTTGAAAATGTTGATGGTAACCACCAAGGGGTTATGATTGAAATAGAAGATTTTGTCTACAAAAGTCTTTCTTCCATAATGGATAAGGAAAGAGTAATACTTTTGGATGAAATAGAAGATCCTCACAATCTTGGCGCCATTATAAGAAGTGCAGAAGCTTTCGGTTTTGGAGCGGTAATTATAACAGAAAGAAGATCTGCCAAAGTTAATTCCACAGTTTATAAAACGAGCGCTGGGGCTATAAACAATATAGACCTAGTTATGGTTAAAAATCTAAACAGAGCCATAAAAGCTTTAAAAGAAAATAACTTTTGGATTTATGGACTTGCAGGAGAAGCTGAATCAAGTTTAGGTCAAACAGATCTTAGGGGAAAAATTGGCTTGGTAGTTGGCAATGAAGGCTCTGGACTTTCTAGACTTGTTAGAGAAAACTGCGATGGCTTAATCAAAATCCCTATGCTAGGTCAAATAAATTCCCTAAATGCTTCAGTTGCAGCAGGTCTTGCTATCTATGAGGTTTCAAGGCAAAATGGCTTCAAATAAAAGAAACATCTTATATGTTGACGGTTATAATATAATAAATTCTTGGGAAAATTTAAAAAATCTTCAAAAAGAGTCTTTAGAAGAAGCAAGAGAACTTCTGATAAGCGAAATGGCAGAATATGCATCCCTTTCAGCTGAGGAAGTTGTAGTAGTTTTTGATGCTTATAGATCTGATTCAGTAAAAGAAACTATAGAAAAAAGATTGGGTATAACTATAGTGTATACAAAAAAATATCAAACAGCAGATACTTATATAGAAAAACAAATGCACAAACTTGCAAGGCGTCACAATGTAAGAGTCTGTACAGATGATGCCCAAGTCCAATCCTTAGCTTTTGAAAGAGGAGCTACAAGGATTACATCACTTGAATTATATAATGATCTTTTAAATAAGAGATTAAATATAAAAAAATTCAACAAAAAGAGATTTAAGGCTAACTTTGATAAGTTTCCCTTATCAGAAGAACTAGTGGAAAAAATAGAAAAGATAAAAAAAGACTTATTAAAAGAGTAAAACTTGAAAAGATTAAGATGAAAAACTAGATTTTGGTAATAAATTCAAGCTTACTGTTGTAAGACTTGACTTCAAAGATAAAAATTCTAAAATGACTTTTTAGTTTCATTAGCTAAGGGTCAGAGTAAGTCAAGAGGTGGTTATATGGATAAAATAAATTTACAAGATGAATCTATATTGGATAAGTTTAGGGAGTTTTATGATCCTGATGAGGATATAGATTCAGAAGATGCAAAAAGACTCTACGAAGAGATGCCAGATGAGCAAAAAGAAGATTTTGCTGATTTTCTTTTGGAAGAAACAGATATTTTGGAAGATGGCACAAGTGAGGACTTTGTTGATGATGATGTTGATCTAATAGCTGAAGATGAACTTGAAGAGGATGAAGAAGACTATGATAGTTTAGCTATTAGTCCAGTAAAAGTTAAAAATTCTATAGTTGCAAGAAAAAGAAATGATATTATAAAGCTTTCAGATTTAAGCAATGAAGAAATAGTAGAAAGTTTCCAAAACGGCAACCAAAATGCCCTAGCAGCCTTGGTAGAAAAAAATCAAGGTCTTGTTAGATCAAGGGCTTCCTACTTCTTTAGATCTCATGGTAATGATTTGGAATTGGAGGATTTGGTCCAATCTGGCATGCTTGGAATGATAAGGGCTGCGGAAAAATTTGACCTATCCTTGGGCTATAAATTTACGACCTATGCCTATAAGTGGATAGACAAGGCCATAAGAAAGGCTATAAATAAGGAAGGTCATACTATTAGGATACCTGCAGGCAAATATTTAAAACTTAACAAATTAAAACAAATCTTAAAAGCAAACCCAGAGGCAAGTGATGAAGAGCTTTACTCTATTTTGGAAAATGAAGGCATAAACAAAAAACAAGCCGATGATTTATTTTTAATCAATAGAAATCAAGTAAATTCGACTTCCCTAAATATAAATCTAGATAGCGAGGATTCCACAGGAGATGAGCTAATGGATATGGTTGGAGATGATTCAACTCCTGTCGATGTGCAAATTTTGGAAAAAGATATGGAGATGTTTCTCTTAAAGGCTCTTGATCAGCTTACAGAAAGGGAAAAGCAAATCATTATTTATAGATATGGTCTTGATAACGAAAAGCCTAAAACTTTAGAAGAAATTGGAAAAATTTATAATCTTTCCAGAGAAAGAATTAGGCAAATTGAAAATCAAGCCTTGGGAAAATTAAAAGAATTTTCTGATGAAGAATAAAAAATAGAAACTTTTGTAAAATAAGTGATTCTTATCTTTGCTAGCACTTTTTGCAAAAGTTTCTTTTTTTTTCTATAGTTTTGTGGTAACTTATATTATATAAGTTATAAAAATATTTAATATTTTCTTTAAAACATGAGAATAAGGAGGTCGTATGATTGAAGTAAAAAATCTTACTAAAGTTTATGACAATAAGAAAAAAGCTGTGGATGATGTTTCCTTTACTGTAAATAGTGGCGAAATTTTTGGATTTTTGGGTCCAAATGGGGCAGGAAAATCCACAACTATCAAATCAATAGTAGGTATAATTAAGAAATCTCAAGGTTCTATTACAATTAATGGTCTTAGCCTAGAAAAAGATCCCTTGGAATATAAAAGATTATTTTCTTATGTTCCCGATAATCCTGAACTTTTTGAAAAACTTACTGGCAATGACTATATTAATTTTGTAGCTGATATATATCAAATTGATGAAAAGGATAGACAAACTAGACTTGAGAAATATCTTTCAATCTTTGATATAAGAGATGCCATGGATAACCAAATTTCAACCTATTCTCATGGTATGCAACAAAAACTTGCCCTTATTGGAGCGCTAATTCATGAGCCAGAAGTCTTTATTTTGGATGAGCCTATGGTAGGTCTTGACCCAAAATCTTCTTATAATTTAAAAGAGCATATGAGAGAAAGGGCAAAAGAAGGAAAGACTGTTTTCTTTTCAACCCACGTTATGGAAGTAGCAGAAAATATTTGTGATAGGATAGCTATTATTTCAAAAGGCAAACTTGTTGCTCTTGGAACTATGGAAGAACTCCACCAAAGAGGCCAAAACGAGGGCAGTCTTGAAAGTTTATTCTTGGAGTTGACCAAAGATGAATAAGAGAATACTAGCCTTAGCCAAAAAAAACCTCAAAGAAAAATATATTTATTTTTTCAAAAATACAAATATGCCTGGTTTACCAAAAAATTATATTTTAAGACTTTTAGTTTTATTAGCATCCTATATAGTTATGATAGTTTTTTCTTTTATGATTTCTATGGCTTTGGTAAGCTTGATGAACAATAATATCATAAAAGAAGCGGATTACTTTACCTATTCTGCCATACTTGTTACTATAGTAATCCTGGCATTTTCGACCTATCAGGTTATATCTGATTTTTATAATGCCAAGGATACAGAAATACTTCTATCATTTCCTTTTAAAAATGATGAAATATTTTTGGGAAAATTTTTGGGCAATGTTTTTGGCGAAATGGATTACTTTATATTTTTTGCTGCAATCATGATTGTCTATGCTGTAAAAAGTTCCTTTGATATAGGAAAAATTCTTATGGGCATTCTAGCTTTTATATCTCTTATAGTTACAGCCTATTGTGCCTTATGCCTACTTATAATGATTATTATGAGATTTACCAATGCTAGAAAGCATAAGACTTTATTTAAGTTTATAGGCTATGGACTTTTACTTGTAATACTTGGCCTATATTACTACTTTATTTTTTCAGCCAAGGATATAAATATAGATGATAAGCAGATAGATGAAATTGTAGAAAGACTAAAACAATTTAAGATAATTATAGAAAGGATATTTTATCCTTCTACACTTTTTGGTAGGGCTATTGGCAATAAAGATTACTTGGCTTTTTTAGCCTTGCTAGCAATAGGATGTATATCTTTTCTAATTGTTAAGTTTGTAGCCTCAAAAATATATCTTGATTCTATAATAGAGAAAAATGGCGCAAAGAGTAAAAAGAAAAATAAGAATTTAAAAGTAAGCCATAAATCTTCTAGCCAAACTATAGCTATAGCAAGAAAGGAATTGTATTCGGTAATCAAAAATCCAGTTTACCTATATCAATCTGCAATCATTGTAGTTATGATGTCTGCTATTATTCTTTCTACTGGAAAGAATTTAAACTTAGAAGAAACTATTAGAGGGCTAGATCCAAGTATGAGAAAAGAGCTTCCAGCAATCTTTTTGGCAGCAGGTTTATTGATTGCAAGCTTTTTATTTTCAAATGCTACCACTGCCTTTAACTCCCTATCAAGAGAAGGTAAAAGTTTCTATCTAATCCAAACCTTGCCAATAGATCCTAATGCAAACTTTTTGGGAAGATTTTTGGGTCTATACTTTATCGATTTTATTGTAGGAACCATAATGAGTCTAGTTTTAATAATTATTATGAAACTTAGTCTAATACAAGGACTTGCTTTCTATTTGGGCATGTCTATTGGCTCTGTTTTTGCAATATTTTATAGCCTATATTGGGGAACAAAAAGGATTTATACATCTTGGACAAAGCCTGCAGAGATTAATAAAACAGGTCTTACAGGACTTTTGATGTTCATTTTATCCATGATTATAAATACTGTTATATATGGACTTGCCTTTGGCATATATTGGCTATCAAATTCTATAAGTCTTGCCCTTATGGAAGTAATAGTAGGACTTACTATAGGATCTGTTCTTTTCTACCTTTTGGGTTTGGAAAAGTACAAAAATGGATTTTTTGATGTAAAATAATATTTTAAAGGAAAGCTTGTAGAAGGGTATATACTTTACAAGCTTACTTTTTTATAAGATAGTTTATTGCAAGATTATAAACGAAAGGAGAAATAATGCAAAGAGAAAAACCATTTGTATATATAGATACCAACTTTTCCTTGGGGGAAAGACTTATGTTAAAGCTTGCTTTTAATACTTTTGATTTTGAAATTGTTGGTATTTCTACAGTTTCATCAGCTATGGATGCAAAAGTTGCAGCAGAAAATATAGTAGGTATGAGTGAAATAGAAGATTTGTACCTTTCTGTCTGCCAAGGGGAAAATGTAAATTTAAAGGGTCAAGAAATTCTATTAAAAGAAAAGAATGAAAAGATATTTGCCAATGTAAAAGACTATGTAGAGGATGAAAATGCCATAAAAAACCTCTATGATCTTGCAAAAGATTGTGGAAGACTAGACATTATTACTACATCTCCTCTCACAAATATAGCCAAGGCCTTGAGAGAGTATGATGACTTGGAAGACTATATTAGCCATATCTTTATTTTGGGGGCAAGCTTTTCTGCAGGAGATGTGACAAGTGATGCCGAATATAATTTCTTTACAGATCCAATAGCTGCAGATGAGATTTTTAATAGAGGCATAGATATTTTCTTGCTTCCCATAGATTTGTCCAAATCTGTGGTCTTAAATGATGCAATGCTTGATCAGTTAAAAGATAGTGACCAAGTAACAAAGACTATTTTAGATGATTATAGAAAAAGCCCAGAAGAGCTAAGAGATTTGGGTCCTGCCCTTCTTTTATATCTTGTTCTAACGCCAGAAGCCTTTATTTTTGAGGAAGATGGTCTTAGCGTAAACACTAAAGAACAAAGAGGCAAGGTTTATAGGACTAACAAGAGAAAAAAAGTCTATATAGCCAACAGAGTAAATGAAAATTCCTTCTTTGAATTTATAAAGGCAACTTTATGATAAGTTTAGAAAAACCAGGCCTTAGGATAATAAAGACTTCTATAGCAGTTTTCCTATCTCTTCTTATTTGCCATATAAGAAGTGATCAGTCCATACCCTTTTATGGGGCTATAGCTGCTATAATCTGTATGAGAACAGGTCTACTTGAAAGTATAGATATAGGCTTAAATAGGATACTTGGTACTATAATTGGTGGTTTTACAGGCTTGATATATCTATTAAGTTTTAAAAAGATGGATTTTATTCCTATAATCAACTATTTGCTGGTATCTTTGGTTATATTTTTACTTATTTGGCTTATGGCAAATCTTGATAAGCCCAATGCCATTTCTATCATGTGCGTAGTTTTTGTTTCTATAACTATAAACCATGGTGAGGCACCTGACTATCCAGTGGATTTTGCCTTAAATAGGATGATAGATACCTTAGTAGGAGTAATTATAGCAATTTTTGTAAATTGGTTTGATTTTAAGCTTAGAAAAAGATTTATAAGTAAAGAAAAAAGAGTTTAAGAAAAATATTTTCTTTATACTATATAATAAATCATAATTATGATATCATAGTATTAAATACAAAAATTAAAAGGATGTTTTATGATTAAAATTAATAATGTTTCCAAGTCCTTCGGGGATCTGAAGGCCCTAGATGGAGTTTCCTTTGAAGTAGAAAAAGGAGATATTTTTGGAGTTATAGGTCAAAATGGAGCTGGCAAATCTACGCTTTTTAGGTGTATGATGGATTTTTATGATAGCTACCAAGGAACTTTTAGCTTCGATGGAGTAGAAATGAAAAAAGTTTCTTTGGAAAAAATAGGATTTTTACCCGAAGAAAGAGCACTTGCTCCCAAAAACACAGTTATAAATGAGATAAGATATTTTGCTAGACTTAATATGATGAAAAATATTTCTGATGAAACTATCAAAAAGTGGTTTGATTGGTTTGAAATAAAGGGTGATTTAAATAGCAAGATAAAAGATTTATCCAAAGGTAACCAACAAAAAGTTCAACTTTTGTGTGCCCTAATTTATCAACCGGAATTTGTAATTCTTGATGAGCCTTTTTCAGGTCTTGACCCCTACAATATAAGACTTTTGGAAGATATAATCAAAGAGATTAACAAAAGAGGAACTACAATTATGTTTTCTTCTCACAATATGGAAAATGTGGAAGCTCTTTGCAACAGGCTAATTATGCTAAAAAAAGGCAAGGTTGTTTTAAAGGGTAGCCCTATGGAAATAAGAGATTCCTATGAAAGGAAAAAAGTAATAGTAGAGTCAAAAGAAGATTTGAGTTTTTTATTAGGAGCTTACTTGGAATCTTACCAAAAAGATGGAGATTTTTGGACTTTTATACTAAAAAATGAAGAAGATGGCAAAGAAATGTATGCAAAAATTTCGGAAAAATTATCCTATGTTCCTTTCTTTTCACAAGCTCCACCAAGCTTAAATGAAATTTTTGCAAGAAAGGTGGAAGAAGATGAGTAGATTTTTAATAGTAACAAGTGAAACTTGGAAAAAGCAAATGAAGTCACCTTCCTTCTGGCTTATGGTAGCTATGCCCTTTATAGCCCTAGCTGTAGTCTTTGTAATAGGATATTTTGCAAATAAAGAATCTTCAGACAAAAAGGTGGCTATAGTTGCAGACAAACAAACACAAGAGATGTTTTCAAATAATGAGGTCATAGATTTTGTTTTTAGAGATGAAAAAACAGCAAAGAAAGATTTGGATAAGAAGAAAATTACTGCTTATGCTCTAGTTAGTGAAGAATCTGGCATACTTAATGTAAAATATTATTCCTCAGGTATGGGTAGGCTTCAAGGAGTTTATCTTGATACTTTGATAAAAAATATGCAAAACTCAATAAATAATCAAAATGCCAATCTCTCAGAAAAACAAGCGAGAATTTTAACCAGAAATCCTAATATAGAATATTTTGATGTTAAAGATGAGATAACAAATCCAATATCTATGATTCTTTATTTTATCATGACACTTGCTATGTATATGTTCCTAATAATGTATTCTAACATTATGATTATGGATGTGGCTGTAGAAAAAGGAACCAAGATGCTTGAGTTTATTTTTTCATCTATTAGGCCTAGGACCTACTTTGCAGGTAAGATTTTAGGAAACTTCTTTGTTATCCTAACACATGGAATCATATATCTAGTTTTAGGTATCCTTGGCTATGCTATAATAAGGGCTACAGATATTTTGGCAAAGTTAGGCATAAACTTAGGCTCTTATCCAAATCTTTTGCAAACAATAATAGTGATGGTATTATTTGCTGTCTTTGGAATTCTTATATATATGATAGTTGCTGCTATGCTTGGGTCTCTTGTTTCTAAACAAGAAGATGCTTCAAAAATGGCAAGTCCGCTTATGATAATTCCTATAGCTTGCTATGGACTTTCATTTTTATTTATGGGAAAAAATCCAAGTATGCTAATGAAAGTTTTATCTTATTTGCCATTTTTCTCAACCTTCTTTATGCCTATGAGAATGATTTATGGGGATGCAAGCTTGACAAAGGCTGCAATTTCACTTTTAATTTTGATTGGATCAAGCTTTATAGCATATTTAATTTGTGCAAAAATTTACAAAAATAATATCTTAAACTATTCATCAGATAAGCTATTTGGTAGAAATAAAAAATTAAAAATAAAAAAAGAAAAAAATAATTAGGGAAAAAGATGAAGATAAGAAAGACTGAAGAAAAAGATATAAAGGAAGTTTTGGATATCTATAAAGTTGCCCAAGAATTTATGGTAAAAAATAATAATCCTAAGCAATGGGAAAAAAATTATCCTTCTATAGATACCCTAAGAGAAGATATGAAAAAAGAGGTCTCATATGTAATTGAAGAAAACGGAGAAATT